>DATGVJ010000495.1:0-13989 GCA_035300505.1 Xanthobacteraceae bacterium | reverse complement strand
GCCGCCGACGCCACCAGTTTGACGGCGTTGTCGTAGAGCGTGTCGATCAGGATGATGAAGCGCTTGGCTTCATTGCGCTGTTCGGCGCGGATCACCGGAATGCGGTCGAGCACGATGGTGTGATATTCGTGCGCGATCTTGAGATAATCGGCCGCCGCGAGCGGCTGCTCGCACAGGTCATGAAACGAAAATCGCGCCACCCCCATGGCCGCGCGCGGCACGCGCAATGTCCGTCCCTTCACGGCAAGAATTTGCTCGACTCCTGCGTGGCCGTTGGTGAGGCGGCGCCAAGATTCGTCAAGTGCATCGTTAAGAGCATCGTCCAGAGAGACGTCAAGGGCATCGTCAACCGCATCGCCAGACGATTTGTCAGTTACGTCATGACATCCGTTCGTCGCACGCGCCGGCACATGCCAGACCGTCTGCCCGGCCAGCTTTTCAAGCCGAAAGTCGGTTCGTGCTTCCAGGCGCACGATGGTCATTTGCACTTTGAGCAAATCGATGAACGGCAGGAACAGCGAGCGGTTGAGGCCGTCCTTGTATAGATCATCCGGCGCAACGTTGGAGGTTGCGACCAGGACGACGCCAAGCTCGAACAGCCGGGTGAACAACCGTCCCAAGATCATGGCGTCCGCGATGTCGGTGACGTGAAACTCGTCGAAGCACAGAAGCCACGCTTCCTCGGCCAGCGCAGCTGCCGTGAGCCGTATCGGATCCTCATCGTGGACCTCGCTGGTTTTGATCTTCTCGCGAAACACGCGCACGCGCTCATGCACATCGGCCATGAATTCATGAAAGTGCACACGGCGCTTGCGCACGACCGGGGATGCGGCAAAGAACGTGTCCATCAGCATGGTCTTGCCGCGTCCGACGGCGCCGAAAATGTAAACCCCTTTGACGGGTTCGCTCTTGCGCGCATGCGCCCCGAACAGCCAGCCGAGCGACGAAGACTTGCGCGCAAGGCGATGCTCGCGCAGCCGCTTGTCAAGCCCCGCCAGCATCGCAAGCACGGTTTCCTGCGCGCAATCGCGTTCGATCTGGCCGGCCGCGACACGGGCGGCATATTGCGCTTTGATGTCACCACTCATTGCAAGATCAATTCACGCCGCCAGCGGATAGGCAGCTTCGACCAGATAGGGCCCGCCGCCCACGGAATCGCGCGAGGAAAACAAGACGAAGCGCGAAACCTGGAACGGCAGCGGCGCGATCATGGCGCGCGTCGAGAGATATTCGGCCACCTGCCGGCTCGACACATCGCGCAGGCGCGCGAGCGTGACATGCGGGGTGAATTTGCGTCCCTCCGGTTCGAGCCCTACACGCTGCATCAACCGCTCGTGCTCGGCCTGGAGCTGCATCAGCGCAGGGGTCTGGGCCAACGTTGCCACAATGGCACGCGGGTGGCGACCCCCAAAGGCCGAGAGTTCCGCAAATCGCAGTTCCAGGGGCTGCCGCCGCACGCGGCCAAGAAGCGACGCCACTTCATGGGCCGTGACATCGTCGACGTCGCCGATGAAGCGCAAGGTCAGATGATAATATTCGGGGTCGATCCAGCGCGCGCCCTGCAGGCCACCGCGAAGCATCGAGAGCGAAAGCGCGACTTCGTGAGGAACTTCAAGGCCCGTAAAGATGCGTGGCATGTGTTTGGTTTTTGGGGCTTTTTTGACGTTAGGTTGACCGTATGAGGCAATGCGCTATTTCCGGCGCGCCTGATGCACGCGCGCGACCAGTTCCTCCGCTTTCGGCAGGATTCCCGCCACCACCTTGTCGATGCCTGCCGCCGTCGGGTGGAGCCCGTCGCGCTGGTTCAACTGCGCCACCCCCGCAATACCCTCCAGAAAGAAAGGATAAAAGACAGGATCGTATTTTGCAGCGATGTCCACATAAATTGTTTCAAAGCCGCCCACATAGTCGACACCCAGATTGGGTATCGCACGCATCCCGGCCAGCAGAACCGCAACCCGGCGCTCCTTGAGGCGGCTCATGATCGCCTCGAGCGCCGCCCGCGTAATCTTCGGGTCAATGGCGCGCAGCATGTCATTGGCGCCGAGTTCAAGGACCACGGCTTCCGTTCCGGGCGGCACGGACCAGTCGAGCCGGGCGAGCCCCCCCGACGCCGTATCGCCCGACACACCTGCATTGGCGACCTTGACGGCGTGCCCCTTGGCGGCGAGCGCCCGTTCGAGACGCGCCGGAAAGGCCGCGCTGGCGGACAGATTATAGCCGGCCGACAGCGAATCACCGAGCACCACGATCCGGACCGGATCGTCAGCTGCCCGCGTTGGCCCTGCCAAACTGACGGCCAAAGCCCAGCCCAAGACCCCAATCGAGACCGCAGCCAACGCCCAAGTCAGCCCGCGGGCGCACATTTTCAGCGGAAAACCGCCGGTGTCCTTGGACAAAACGCCAAATGGCATGCAAGCCTGGACTGCCGCTATCGAAAGCCCATATGAGCGGAGCTTCGAGGCCCAGAGCTGGGCCTCGAGGCCCCACCGCCGGAGCGCAAGGCCCCGGACCTGCAAATCGGAAAATCCACGGAACCGCCGCATGAATGATACCTCGGGTTTTGCACATGCGGCCGGCCCGGCGATCACGTTGACCGGGGTCAATCTGACGCTCGGACGGGGCGCCGCAAGGGTGCATATACTCAAAGACATCGGCCTCAATATAGGGCGCGGCGAGGCGATCGGAATGGTCGGGCCCTCCGGCTCCGGAAAATCGACCCTGTTGATGGTCATGGCAGGGCTCGAACACCCCGACAGTGGTTCCGTGGTGGTCGCCGGCCAGGCGCTCAACAGCCTCAATGAAGACGCGCTTGCCCGCTTTCGCGGCCGCAATGTGGGCATTGTTTTCCAATCGTTCCACCTCATCCCGACCATGACGGCGCTTGAAAACGTCGCAGTGCCGCTTGAACTCGCAGGCGCCCCCAATAGCCGGGACCGCGCCATGGCCGAACTTTCCGCTGTCGGACTTGCCGAACGTGCCAACCACTATCCAGGCGAGCTTTCAGGCGGTGAACAACAACGCGTTGCACTCGCGCGTGCGCGTGCGCCCGATCCGGCCATTCTCATTGCGGACGAGCCGACCGGCAACCTTGACGAGAAAACCGGCGCCGAGATCATCCGCCTGATGTTTCAAGGCCATGCCGAGAGTAAGACTACGTTGATCCTGGTAACCCATGATGCCGGCCTTGCGTCGCGCTGCGATCGCGTCGTGCGATTGCGCTCCGGCCGGATCGAAGACGAGGATATGACATGACGATGAGTTTGGTGACCCAGGGTCTGGTCCCGCTATGGCTTAAGATCGTCTATTCGGCCTTCGTGGCCGTGCTCATCCCGGTCTATTGGTACTATTATGGACCGACCAATTTTCTCTACTTTTGCGACATGGCGCTGATCCTCACACTCGTTGGGATCTGGATCGAAAGCCCCCTTTTGATTTCGATGTGCGCGGTCGGGATCGTCTTCGTACAGATGGTCTGGGTCGTGGATTTTGCCGGAAATTTTTTCGGGGTCTCGCTCCTCGGCATGACCGACTACATGTTCAAGGACACGTCGCCGTTCTTGCGCGGATTGTCGCTGTTCCACGGCTGGATCCCGTTCTTTCTCATCTATCTGGTGTGGGCCCTCGGCTATGACCGCCGCGCATTCCTGGCCTGGACTGTACTGGCCTGGGTCCTGATCCTGATCTGCTACTTCCTGATGCCGCCGCCGCGCGTTGATGCGGGCCTGACCCCGGTCAATATCAACTATGTCTGGGGACCACGCGACGAGGCGGCGCAAACCTGGGTTTCTCCCAATATCTGGGTCTTGGCGATGATGGCCGGCTTGCCGTTGATAGCATATGCGCCGGTGCATTACTTGCTGGCGTACTTCATGCGCCAGGCTCCCAGTCATTAGGCGAGGCCGCGATATCCTGCATGACATCCTCGATGTTGAATTCCCAAACACTCTGGCTGCCGCTTCGACTGGCACTGCGCGAATTGCGCGGCGGCTTGCGCGGCTTCTACGTGTTCATCGTCTGCATTGCGCTTGGCGTGATGGCGATTGCAGGCATCGGCTCCCTGTCGGCGAGCCTGGTCGATGGACTGGCGCGCGATGGCCGCATAATCCTGGGTGGGGACTTGTCATTCGGGCTCAGCCATCGTGAAGCGACGGTCGAAGAGCGCACCTTCCTGGAAGCGCAGGGCCGCGTTTCAGCCGCCGCCACGATGCGCGCCATGGCACGCACGGCCGATCGTCGCAGCGCACTGGTCGAACTCAAGGCGGTCGACCAAGCGCACCCGCTGCATGGCACCGTCGCGCTCGAACCCGCGCAACCGATCGCCACCGCACTCGCGCGCCGCGATGGCGCATTCGGCGCGGCCGTCGATCCCTCCTTCCTGTCACGGCTCGACCTCAAACCCGGCGACCACATTACCGTCGGATCGGCCACATTCGAAATTCGCGCGGCCATCCAGTCAGAACCGGACCGGCTCGCGAGCGGAATAGGGTTTGGTCCACGCTTCCTGATCAGCGAAGCAGCGCTCCACGCGACCGGCCTGCTGCAGCCAGGAAGCCTGGTGCGCTGGCACTATCGGTTGAGCCTGCCCGACAATGATGCAAGCGACGCCGCGTTGGGCCGCGTGACGGCCGCCGCAGAGAAACAATTCCCGCAGGCCGGATGGGAAACCCGCAGCCGCGATAATGCGTCGCCGGCGCTCGAACGCAATGTCGAACGTTTCACCCAATACCTGACGCTCGTCGGCCTCACCGCGCTCCTGGTCGGCGGCGTCGGTGTCGCCAACGCGGTGAAAAGCCATCTCGACCGCAAGCGCGACGTCATTGCCACGTTGAAAACGCTTGGTGCCAGCGGCACGCGGGTGTTTTCGATCTATCTCGTGCAGACGATCGTGCTCGCCACCATCGGCGCGCTGCCCGGACTATTGGTCGGGGCCCTGCTTCCGTTCCTTGTCGCGTGGATTTTTGGGTCCATCATTCCGTTGCCGATCGCCCCTTCGCTGCACATCGGCAACCTCGCGCTTGCGCTGCTCTATGGGGTGCTCACGGCGCTGGCCTTTGCGCTCTGGCCGCTCGGCCGCGCCCACGACATTGGGGTCGCGGCGCTGTTCCGCGACGGCATTGCGGGCGAACGCCACTGGCCCCGCCTGCCCTATGTGGTGGCAACGGTCGTGGTCGTATGCGCTTTGGCAATCCTGGCCGTCGTGCTCGCTTATGACCGGAAGATCGCCGCCATTTTCGTTGCCGCCGCGGCCGGCGTTTTCGTCATGCTGCGGCTGGTCGCGGCACTCGTGATGTTCGTCGCCAGCCGGGCGCCACGGGCGGGCTCCGCGGTGGTGCGCCTCGCCATCGCCAATATCCATCGGCCGGGCGCGCTCACGCCGAGCGTCGTTTTATCGCTTGGGCTTGGCCTTGCGCTTCTCGTCACCGTCATCGAGATCGACGGCAATCTTCGCCGCCAGTTCGTCGCCGCCCTGCCCGACAAGGCGCCGGCGTTCTTCTTCGTCGACATCCAGTCGTCCGAGGCGGAAGCCTTCGACGCATTCGTCCGTACACAAGCACCGCGCGCCACGCTGGAACGCGTACCGATGCTGCGCGGGCGCATCGTGTCCGCCAACGGTATTCCGGCCGAGGAACTCAAGCCCAATCCAAGCACCGCCTGGGTGCTCCAAAGCGACCGCGGCATCACTTTTTCAAACGAGGTGCCGGCCGGATCGCGCGTCAGCGACGGCCGCTGGTGGACGCCAGACGATACCGGGCCAGCGCTCGTCTCCTTTGAGAAAAAGGTGGCGGAAGGACTTGGGCTCAAACTCGGCGATCCCATCACGGTCAACGTGCTCGGGCGCGACATAACGGCACAGATTGCGAATTTGCGCACGCTCGATTGGCAAAGCCTCGGGATCAACTTTGTGATGGTATTCTCGCCGGCGACCTTTCGTGGCGCACCGGCGATGCACATCGCCACCTTGACCTATCCGAACGGCAGCTCGGCCGCGGAAGAAACCGCGCTGATCAAAGCCATGGCGGACGCCTTCCCGACGGTCACGGCCGTGCGCGTGCGCGAAACCATCGAAGCCTTCAGCGGTATCGTGGCCAACCTCGTGCTGGCGATACGCGGGGCCAGCGCCTTGACGCTGTTGATGGCCGTCCTGGTCCTCGGCGGGGCGCTGGCGGCCGGTCATCGGCACCGGGTCTATGACGCCGTGGTGATGCGGACGGTCGGCGCAACCCGCCAACATCTCGTCCTCGCCTATGGGTTGGAATATATGCTCATTGCCTCGGCAACGGCCCTGTTCGGGGTCATCGCGGGCTCGCTCGCGGGCTGGCTGGTCGTCACCCAGGTCATGAACCTGTCCTATGCCTGGCTGCCGGGGCCGGCCGTGGCGGCGGCTGGATTTGCCGTGGTCGCCGTGGTCATCCTCGGATTGATTGGGACTTTCAGGGTTTTGGGCCAGAAACCGGCGCCGGTGCTGCGAAACCTATGAATAGGCGCATTATGTCGCATTGCGGTCTTAACGACTTGGTAAAATGTAAGGTGACAATGGAAATTGGTGGGCAGCCTCGTGTTTGCCAATAGCCAACATTTGACGCCTGGGCATCTGGCGCGAAAAGCAATCTCGCACTAGATTTGTGGCAGAAGTGCTTCGCCGGCTTTGGGGCGCGGCGCGCGATCGTCCGGCTGTAAGGGCTTCATGCCTTTTGGGGCCGGCTAAAGAAAGGGAACTTCCATGTCGGATTACGACCGGAACTACGCGACTGCGATGCGCGGTGCCAGGGTGGACCAGGCGGCAGTCGATGCGGGCCTGCGGGCTCATATGATCAGCGTCTACAATTACATGGCGGCAGCTGTCGCGCTTTCCGGCGTCACGGCGTGGCTGGCCTACCAGGCGGCCGGTGGCGATGCCATCGTGCGGTCGGCGGGACGTGTCTCCGGCCTGACCAGCTTTGGCCAGTTCATTTTCAGCATGCCTGGCCAAATCGTGCTGTTGGTTGGCACGGTCGGTCTCGTCTTCGGCATCGGCTGGATGATCAACCGGATAACGGCGGCAACGGCGCTGATGTTGTTCATGCTCTATGCCGCCCTCGTGGGTGTCATGCTGTCGTCGGTTCTGCTGGTTTATACCGGGCAGTCGGTCGTTCGTGTGTTCTTTATCTCGGCAGCATCGTTTGGCGCCTTGAGCCTCTATGGCTATACCACCAAGCGTGACCTCTCCGCGCTGGGATCATTCCTGATGATGGGTGTGATCGGGATATTCATCGCATCGATTGTCAACATGTTCCTGCAGAGTTCGATGATGACTTTCATCATCTCTGTCATTGGCGTGCTGGTTTTCGCCGGCCTCACCGCCTACGATACGCAGACGATCAAGGAACAGTATGACGTGATGGACGACAGCACTGTTGCGGGCCGCAAGGTCGTGATGGGTGCGCTCAACCTCTATCTCGACCTCATCAACATCTTCATCTTCCTGCTGCAGCTCATCGGCGACCGCCGATAATTGCGCAGTCGCATCCTGCCAAAGCAGCGCCCCGGCTCACGCCGGGGCGCTGCTGTTTTGTGGGCGTTCCTAGGGGCCGGCGGCACCTTCGTTTGGCGCAATTTCTCGTGGTAAGGACACTTTGAACAATAACCAAATCGTGCGGCTTTGTTTGTAGTTCCGCCTTTAGGCGGTTCTTTCTTCATGGCACGTGATCAAAGCCGCGTAAAACGCGGAACTACGAACGGCGGCGCCCCAAATGCGCGCCGCAGGAAGAAGACGCACTTGATCAAATAGAAGAGCGGCCAGCTTCGATGAAGCTGGCCGCTCGTGAGCTTTGTCCTGTGCAGCAAGGGGCAATGGGACGGCCTTCACGACGCGATCAGGTCGCATTCGCGAGGCGTCGGTTCCGCGAAGCGGCCAACAGACCGCGCCCTCCAGTGCGGCTTACAAAGACACACAATAATCCCAATAGCCTTGGGTATGCGCTGAATTCGACCATACCCAGCACACTTCAGGCGATGGCGCTGCCGGAACGGTGGTCGTATAGATGACTGTGCCAAGTGTTACGCCCGCGACAACCGTGCCGTAATACGGACGTGGCGTCCATGGACGGACCACAGCTACCGCGTTCACATTTGCGTTGCGGTTCGCATTTACATTGGTGTTCCTGTTGACGTTTGCGTTGCCGTTAACATTCGCATTGCGGTTCACGTTCGCATTGCCGTTAGCGTTCGCATTGCGGTTCACGTTCGCATTACCGTTAGCGTTCGCATTGCGATTCACTTTGTCATTGGCGTCCACTTTCGCATTGCGATTCCCCTTCGCATTGCTGCTAGCGCTGCGACTGGCTCCCGCGCTGCGGCTTGCGGTTTTACCGCCTTTCTTCTCCGGACCGCGAACCTGTACGATCAGGTCGGAATCCTCGGCCGCCGTCAAAATGGAGGCTGGCGATATCGGCATCGCCGAGCTTGGAACAGCCGTTAGCGACGTGGCGGCTACCGTAAGGGCGCCGCAGAGAAGCGCGCGATAGTTCATGGATTTTCTCCTCACGTGGTTATGTTGATATTGATTGAGCGGCCGAAGAGATTCTCTCCTTAACCGTCCGCTCGTTCACTGTTGGTGCTGTCTCAGCAATTTTTCGACCGCTCAACCTTTACGGCAAAAACATGAGAAAATATTGAATCTCGCTATCACAACATTGAATTGATATGGATCAATTCCAACACTGGTTGCGCATCGCTTCAATCGGGTTGAGTTTCTTCGCCCGTTGCTTTTCAATGAGCCCACGCGCGGAACGTCGAAGCCACGTTCATCAAAGCCGGAGCACCCGCTCATGATCTGTGACCGCCGCGAATTGCTGGCACTGACAGTCGCCATGTTGCCGGCGCTGTCGGGCCGCGCCTTCGCACAAACTTATCCAACGCGGCCGGTTCATCTTGTGGTCGGCTTCCCGCCCGGCGGCGGCACTGATCTCATTGCCCGGCTCATGGGCCAGGCGCTGTCGGAACGGATGGGGCAGCCCTTCGTGATCGAGAACCGCCCGGGCGCCGGCACCAATATCGCGACCGAAGCCGTCGTGCGCGCGCCGGCCGATGGTTATACGCTGCTCTATGTCACCGCCGGAAACACCATCAACGCAACGCTCTACGACAAACTCAATTTCAATTTCCAGCGCGACATCGTCCCGGTCGCCGGCCTTGTCCGCCTGGCGAGCGTGATGGTGGTGAACCCGTCGTTTCCCGCCAAGACTGTCCCCGAATTTATCGCCTATGCCAAAGCCAATCCGGGCAGGATCAACATGGCGTCTGCCGGTACCGGCAATGCAAGCCATGTCTCCGGCGAATTGTTCAAGATGCTGGCCGGCATCGACATGGTCCATGTCCCCTATCGCGGAGGGGCGGCCGCGCTGCAAGACCTGATCGGCGGGCAGGTGCATGTGATGTTCGACGCCATCGGCAACTCGCTCGAACACATCCGGCATCACGTCGTGCGACCGCTGGGCATCACCACGGCCAAGCGCAATGACGCATTGCCGGATGTGCCGGCCATCGGAGAGTTCGTCCCGGACTATGAGACCAGCGTCTGGTACGGCATCGGCGTGCCCAAGGATACGCCCGCAACAATCGTCGAGCGATTGAACCGCGAGATCAACAGCGCGCTCAACGACCCTAAAGTGCGCAGCCGCTTCACCGACATGGGCGGCACGATCATCGGCGGTACGCCCGGTGAATTCGGGGCTCTCGTCGCGACGGAAACCGAGAAATGGGCTAAAGTCGTGAAATTCTCCGGCGCCAAGGCGGATTAGAACGGCAAACTGGAATGATCCTAGCCGCCAGGTAGTGACGGGAAGGTCGAGACGTCGCCTCCGCCGTACCATGAGGCGAAATCGCGTCCCCCTTCCGTGATCGCTGGGAACCGATGTAAGCTTGCAAGCGATGAATATCGTCGATCTCGTCCTGTACCAGTGCCGACAGCGACCGCCGGCCCCTGCGCTGTGCGCGCCCGGTTCCGATTTGAACGTTGTCAGTTACGCCCGCTTGGAACGTTTTATTCACAACATCAGTCGACGCGGACGTGCGCTCGGGCTGGCGCGAGGCGACGTGGCGGCAATCTTTATTCGCGACCCCATCCTGCACATTGCCTTCATTCTCGGGCTGTCGCGGATTGGGGTGGTGACGCTTTCGGCGCGGAATCCCAATCTGCCGAAAGAGCTTCATGTCGCAGCCGCGATCAGCGAGACCCCGATTGTGTTCAACAACGCCAGCCGAGTCATCATCGCAGATGGCAGCTGGATCGCGGGCGACGGCATTGCATTGGAAGATTCGCATGTCCGCGGCGGCGAGGATGAATATCTCGAAAGGATCGCACTCACGTCGGGAACGACCGGGGAGGCAAGGGCCGTCGGATTCAGTCAGCAGATGGTACTGGCAAGAATCTACCATTACTTCTGGGTGCTCGGTGCCGCCATGTTCAACTGTTCGCGGATTTTCGTCGATCCCGGCCTCGCGACGGCATTTGGCTATTTCGCCGTGTTGTACGTTTTGGCGCGCGGCGGCATGGTCATATTTCGCGGATTGGAGCCAATCGAGACGATGCAGGCGTTCGGACTGTACAAGGTTCAAGGCGTGATTGCGGCGCCTGCTGCGGTCGCTGAATTTGCAGACTATTACAATCAGGCGCCGCCGTTCGCGAGCGGCTTGGAAGCGATCTACATGGGTGGCAGCCTGCTGTCCCAAGTGCTATCCGACCGAATTCGGGCGGAACTCTGCAGCAACCTGAATTACGGCTACGGCTCCACCGAAGCCGGGATCGTGGCGGTAGCGTCGGCGAAGGTCGTTACTTCAATTCGTGGTGCCGTCGGATATGTAGCCCCGGCGCTCGCCGTCGAGGCCGCCGATGATGCCGGCCGTGCTTTGCCGGCCGGCGAACCGGGACGCATCCGCATTCGCGGACCGCTTTGCGTCGACGGCTACGTGGGTGATCCTGATGTATCGGCAAAGACATTCAAGGACGGCTGGTTCTACCCGGGCGATCTGGGAGCCGTCACCGCGGATCGAATGCTGACCATTTTGGGACGGGAAACGGCCGTCCTCAACGTGGGAGGCGACAAGATCAATCCGGAGCGCATCGAGCATGTGCTGATGTCATTTCCCGCGGTCGCGCAAGCCGGCGTGGTTGGAGTGACCGACCCTCTCGGAATTGAGAGGATTTGCGCCGCCGTGGTGTGGCGATCGCAGGCCGCTGAAACGGGTCTGCGGGGGCACTGCCAGAAGTTCCTGCCAGCCGAATTTGTCCCATCGCGGTTTGTAACCGTCACAGACATTGCCCGGAATGAAACCGGCAAAATCGACCGGAAACAGCTGGTCAAAATCGTGACCGGCTCATGATTTTACCATTTTCCGTGCGCCCGTTGATGCATCCAAGCAACACTTTGTATAAATCCAACTAGACCCATTGGATTGTGGCCAGCACTGGGTTAGAATCTACAGCGCGCTTTGCGATGGGGGAGTTGGATGAAACGTTCATTGCTCACGTCCGTTTCGGTACTTGCATTGACGTTCGCGGCAGCGGCAGCAGATCTGCCGGTTCGTCGCGCGCCCGTCGTTGACAAGGCACCCGCCGCTGCGCCAGTCTGGACATGGGCCGGTTTCTATATTGGTATAAATGGCGGCGGCATCTGGCAGCGGGCCAAGGCGCACGTCAGTGATCCGCCGGGCAACACCGGCGACGCAACCGTCAATTCATCCGGCGGCACTTTCGGCGGTCAGGCTGGCTTCAACTGGCAATATCAGCAATATGTTTATGGGATTGAGGTGGACGGGAATTGGGCCGATGCGTCTGGTTCGGCCAACATTGTTGCTTCTCCAACCTTTGCCTTTTCATCAAAATTGTCTTCGTTGGCAACGGTTCGCGGTCGCGTCGGCATCGCCATGTCGTCGACGATGATCTATGCGACTGGCGGTTTTGCCGCAGGTCACGTCAACAACCAGGTACCCGTATTGTTCGGCGGGTATTTCAATAATAAGACCAGAACCGGCTGGACCGCCGGTGGTGGCATCGAGCACATATTCGCCGAGCACTGGTCCGCGAAGGCGGAAGCACTTTACGTCGATCTCGGAACCTCGACGGTGCAGGGCGTATTTGGTAATGGATATGTTGGCCGCTTCACGAATACGGCAGTCGTTGGTCGAGTCGGCCTGAACTACAAATGGTGACTGCCGGCCGTTGATACGCCGAGAGTAACCCAATGAAGACATCATCGCTGTTCGCCACGGCCGCGTGCCTTGCGCTCGTTGTTGCGACGCGCGTCGGCGCAGCCGAGCTTTCCGCCGAACACCAAAACAAGCTCCTCAAGAGTATCGACGCCTATGCGCCTCAGATATCCGATGTCGCGCTGAAAATCTGGAACGCACCTGAGTTCGGATACCAGGAGACCAAGACGACGGCGCTGCTGCAGGACGAACTCAAGCGCGCCGGCTTTCGCATTGACGCCGGTGTCGCCGGTATCCCGACCGCATTCATTGCGCGCGCCGGCACCAGCGACGGTCCGGTGATTGCGATCCTCGCCGAAATGGACGCGCTTCCGGGTCTCTCGCAGGCCGCGATACCGGAACGCAGTCCCATCCTGGGCCAGAGTGCGGGTCAGGCTTGCGGCCACCATCTCTTCGGTTCCGGAGCCGTCGCGGCTGCGATCGCGGTCAAGGGCTGGCTTGAGGAAACCGGCACCCAGGGCCAGATCCGCGTCTACGGCACGCCCGCCGAGGAAGGTGGCGGCGGCAAGGTCTATATGGTGCGCGCCGGCCTGTTCAAGGATGTCGACGTGACTCTCTATTGGCACCCGAGCGATGCCAACAATGCCTCACAGGATCGCAACCTCGCCAATACGAGCGCGAAATTCCGCTTCCACGGCCAGCCGGCGCACGCCGCCGCGGCGCCCGATCGCGGCCGCTCCGCGCTCGATGGCGTCGAGATCATGAACGTCATGGTCAACTATCTGCGGGAACACGTGCCGCAGGAGACGCGTATCCACTATGTGATCACTAACGGTGGCGCCGCACCCAATGTGGTGCCGGAGTTCGCCGAGTCTTATTACTATGTCCGTCACCCGGACCCGCGCGTGGTCGCCGACGTGTTCGAGCGCATCAAGAAAGCCGCCGAGGGCGCCGCCCTTGGCACCGGCACCAGGGTCGAACATGAATTGATCAACGGCGTCTACAGCACGCTGCCCAACGACACGCTTGGCCGCCTGATGGATGCGAACCTGCGCCGCGTCGGCGGTCCGGAATGGACCGCTGAGGAAATGGCGTGGGGCGAACGTATGCAGAAGTCGCTTGGCAACCGGACGCTGCCGGCGCTGACCAGTTTCAAGGACATTCGCCCCTACCAGTTCAACGGTCAGAAATATTCATCGACTGATTCCGGCGATGTGAGCTGGGTCACGCCGCTCGCAACGCTTAATACCGCGACCTGGGTCCCGGGCACCGCCTCGCACAGCTGGCAGGCGACGGCCGCCGGCGGCACCGGCATCGGACTCAAGGGCATGCTGGTGGCGGCAAAGACCCTCGCGCTCACGACCGCGCAGCTCTATGCCAGTCCCGACCTGATCGCGGCCGCAAAAGCCGAGTTCGACAAAAGTCGTGGGCCCGGATTCGTCTACAAGCCGCTGATCGACGAGCGCGCGCCGCCGCTCGATTACCGCAACAATCCAAGCGGGCCGGATGGCGGGTGAGCGCTTGCCCGCATCACCGGCATTGAAGTCACGCGTGTTCTTTTGACTTTAAAGCGTTGTGACGCCGAGATTGATGCGGGCATAGATCATCACACTGAGATATCGGTCACCAAGGCGCCAGTAATCGGTCAATGGGCCGCCTTCGCAACGAAACTCCAGTCGCTTGACGAGCCGGATCGAAGCTATGTTGTCGGGATGGATCAAGGCATCGACCCGATGCACATCGAGCTTGTCCGTGCAATAATCGAGCAGCGCCTGCACTGCCTCCGTGCCAATGCCTTTG
>DATGVJ010000494.1:0-38242 GCA_035300505.1 Xanthobacteraceae bacterium | reverse complement strand
CTGCGATTGCGGCCGGCTCAATTCAATGGGCCGATCGGGGCTCTGGGTGCCTGTCACATCAATTGCGTCAACGATGACTTGTACCCATTCAGGTCTTGTACCCATTCAGGTCTTGCACCCGTTCAATTGACATTCGCCTTTTTGCTCAGGCGCCACAACTGAAAGCCTTCGCCCTGGATGGCTTCTTCGATTTTGGCGCGCGAGAATTTGTGTGGCGGAGCCTTGTCTGCGGCCACGATGCCCGTCACCGTCCACGGACCATGCTGCGTTGGCAGTTTGCTTCCGCCCGGATCCCCTGTGAAGGCATGCAATTCCCGCCGGGTCTCGGATTTGAAAACATAGATGCGCATGGCTCGTCCTTTATGCAACGGCCACGCAATACGAGCGGGGCTCGACATTCCCTGCCATCAGGGCTGTCGGTTGATGCAAAATGTGGTCCAGAGAGCATTTGACGGGCGACCCTGCACGCGGATCGCCACGACCCGATGGCGGGTCTTCACTTGTCATAGCGGGTCTTCGCTCGCCATATATGTGTACGGCAGGTGTTGGATTCAAGGCTGCCGTTAGTTTGGTTGGGCGAGGCCGGTGCTCGTGACACAATGCTTCCAAGTCATTGAAAAAACAACTGGCCAAGGGTTCAGGGAAAGCGCATATTTACCCTATCGTCGGCAATGGATTTACCAGGCGCCGATGCCTGAGAGACCGGTTGTGTGCTCCCGCCTGTCGTGTAGGGAATTCGCCGTGTCAAACGCGCTTCAAGACCACATCGAACGGCCATTCGACGTCACGCGCAACTGGCAGCAGCAGGGCCGGCGGACGCGGGTATCGCGGCTGTATTCGTCTTTGCATAATAACAATCAATCTCCGCAGAATAACAATCAATCTCCCCAAAATGACAATCATGAGGGCGGAAGCCGCTGTCCGGCATGCAATGCGCGCGCGCCGATTGCTCCTGGTCAATCCCAGTATCGCGGCCGTGGGCGGATTGACCATCACTGGATTTGCGACACCTGCGGCCATGCCTGGATCACCTCATTGCGGGTGCTGTCATGAGCGAGGTTCGGGAGTTGAAGGTGACCGCGAGAAGTCGATTCAAAGTCGGTCAAAGCGTTCGATTAAATAGGGGCTTCCCTTATCGGGATGCAGCTGGAGGCGACTACAAAGTGCTCTGTGAGCTTCCGAGCCGCGATGGAGAGGTCCAATACCGGATCAAGAGCAGCGGCGAGCCTTACGAACGCGTCGTTAAAGAAGGCGAACTCGATCACGCTTGAACGCGCGCGGCAGCCCGTCGCGGTCTTGTTCCCGTGAACGTCGTGTTCCCGTGAACGTCGTGTTCTCGTGAACAACGTCTCTTCTCAACAGGGGTGCGAAGGAAAGCACCGGGGTTGGGTGTTCCTTTCCCAGCCTGCGATGCACGATCCATCGCGCTGCAATTGTGCGGTTTTCCGGCAGCGCTCCGAGCCCGGGCGCCGGTGGTCGAACGCTCGGGGGTGCAGGCAACGCGCTCAATCACACGGCCGGAGAGTTCATGGCGCATCGACGCAAGCTGTTCACGCCGGAGACTGAGACCGAACTCGATTCACGTCCGCCGGCAAGGGATCAATTGGGTGACATTGTCGAGCTGACGAGCCCCGCGCCGTCCGAACTCATGGAGTCGGAGCCGGCCGAACGTCCCAAAGATTCGGTTGGTTTGTATCTGCGCGAGATGAGGTCGATGGGACTTCTGTCGCGCGAGGGCGAGATCGTGATTGCCAAGCGGATTGAAGCCGGCCGCGGAGCCATCATGGCTGCGTTGTGCCAGAGCCCGTTGACGTTCCAGGCCATCGCCATCTGGCGCGACGAGGTCAATGACGGAAAGGCGCTGCTGCGAGATATCATCGATCTTGAGGCGGCCAATGCCAACCATGACACCAAGTTGTCCTCCGCCGAATTGCCGGGCGTTGACGGGTCACCGACGCAGCTGCCGGTTTCGATTGCCGGTATGCATGCCATTTCCGTCCACCCGCCGGCCTACGCTGCTCCATCCGTCACGCCGTCGCACGCAAGTTCGATGAATGGGCACAGCGCGCTGCGGTCTGACGCCGTGGACGGCGATGCCTATCGGGACGAGGACGATGCGAGGGCTCTCTCGTTTGCCGCGATCGAGGTGGATCTCAAGCCGAAGGTGCTGGCGAGCTTCGATGTCATCATTGGCAAATACGAGCGACTGCGCCTCCTGCAGGACCAGGTTTCCCGTATCAAGCTCGAGAAGGGCGGGCGCCGGCAAGAGCGCGCATGCAAGGAGCTCAAGGACGAAATCCAGACTGCGGTTGGGGCGCTCCACCTCAATCAGGCGCGCGTCGATGCCCTGGTCGATCAGCTTCACGAGGTTAACAAACGCCAGCAATTACGTGATTTGGCCAGCGAGATGGGGCTGGAACTCCCCGAATTTCGCAAGATTGCGGAGACAGTGCGCAGGTGTGAGCGCGACGTACGCCAAGCCAAGGGCGAGTTGGTCGAAGCCAACCTGCGCCTGGTGATTTCGATCACGAAAAAATACCGGAACCGCGGCCTGCACTTTCTGGATTTGATTCAGGAAGGCAATATAGGACTGATGCGGGCGGTTGATAAATTCGAATATCGCCGAGGCTACAGGTTTGCCACCTATGCAACTTGGTGGATCAGGCAGGCGGTCAGCCGTTCGATAGCCGACCAGGCGCACACGATTCGTATTCCTCTCCATCAGAGCGTTGCAATCAACCATGTGCTACGCACCAGCCGACTGATATTCAAGGAAATCGGCCGCGAACCTACGCCTGACGAAATCGGACGAAGGATCGGTTGGCCGGCTGAGAAGGTTCGCAAGGCGCTCAATACCGCGAAGGAACCGCTTTCGCTCGAGATGCCGGTGGGAGACGATGACAGCGGTCAGCTCGGTGACTTCATCGAAGACTCCGACACGATGCGACCCGACGAAGCCGCGATTCAATCGAATCTCCGCGAGATAACGACGCGTGCGCTCGCCGACATCTCGCCTCGTGAGGAGCGAATTTTGCGGATGCGTTTCGGCATCGGCGTGAACAAGGAACATACGCTTGATGAAATTGGGAAACAGTTCGCGATCACGCGCGAGCGTATTCGGCAGATCGAGGCCAAGGCACTGCGCAAGTTGAAGCATCCGAGCCGTTCCAGAACGCTGCGGAGCTTCATCGATAATTGAGGAGCCAGCGCTCCCAACAAGAGGAACATTTCTTTGCAAGTATTCGTGCGCGATAACAATGTCGAACAGGCTCTTCGAGTTCTCAAGAAGAAGATGCAACGCGAAGGCGTCTTCCGTGAGATGAAGCAACGACGGTTCTACGAAAAGCCATCAGAGCAGGCTGTGCGGGAAAAGGCCGAGTCGATCCGCCGTGCGCGCAAGCTTGCCCGCAAGAAGGCGCAACGCGAAGGTCTTCTCCCGGCTCCACGGGGAACGCAGGAAAAGCCCCGGAAACCGGCGGGCCGGTTTCCGTTTCCAGGCAGCAATGCTGCGTAGGGCGCAACGGCGCGCTTCTCTGTCGCAACAGCCTTGCACGGTCTCACGTAACGCTACTATGGCCTATTGCGCCGTGCCCCGTGCGACAGGATCCGAGGCGCAATACGCCCAACGCCGTGCCAAGAATGCGCGCGTCCGGGCCTATTGCGCCCTACGGGTTACGGCATCGGCGCGAGCAGCTTCGCGCATGCCTGGGCGATGGCGAGATCGGGCGCTGACATGCCGGGGAATGTTGCCCAGCCGCCTTTTTGAATGAAAGTGTCTTGCTGCCAGACGCTAACCTTCTTGAGCTCCGCGGTATTCACAGCAGCTTCAGATCCGCTCCGGAATTTGTCGGCGCACATCGGGGCAAGAACAGCAACCATGGCTGCGCTCGTATCCGCGACAGCGCGCTGCCTGGCCGTGGATTCCAGGGCCCAGCCGCCCCAATTGAATCCGATGAACGCTGTTGCAGCGGCGCCAAACAGGGCTCCCTGTATGAGCCGGGTGAGCGACGGTCCTTCCAACATTTCAGGTAATTGCATGGCACATCCTTCCGTCCGACATAATATCGGAGCGAGGCTGCGGACACCCTGATGGGTTCCGATCGTCAAGTTGGATTGGAGGCCCGGCCGCTTTGAGCTGGCGTTTCGGTCGTTCCAACCGTAGGCGCTCTTGGCCCCTTTGTCGACGACAGCACGCAAAGCAAAACCCCGCGGACGGCGAACCGGACGCGGGGTCGACACCACAAGCCTTGCCAGTACATCCGTGGTCAAGGCGCTATGGGACGCTGCCGATCAGGCAGCGCGGAGATTGTCGGCTGAGGACTTGCCTGTCTTGCGATCGGCGACAAGCTCAAAGGAGACCTTTTGTCCCTCATTGAGGCTGTGCATTCCGGCACGTTCGACGGCGCTGATGTGCACGAATACATCCTTGCTGCCGTCATCCGGCTGGATGAATCCGAAGCCCTTTTGACCGTTGAACCACTTTACCGTACCTTGCGTCATATAACTTTTCTTTCGAGTGCGTGTTTAGGCAGGCCGCACAGTCGTGCAGCCCGGTTTATGTTCGAGATTTTGGTTGAGATCGTCAGTCCGACGCGTTGTGTGCGACGAGGCCAAGTCATTGGGCCGAAACTCGATCGACGATACATAGCGCATCCGCGCGAGTTTTGCAAGGGCCACGAGCGAAGGAACAGAAAACAATTTCGTTGACTCCGCAACTACCACCTTGCCCAGACCATGAATGTCGGCCCAGCCAAGTCTCTCCGGCCAAGCCTCTGCTGAGCCCCCTTCCAGTGAACTTCGACGCCATCGCACAAGCAAAAAGGGGCCCTCGCGAGGGCCCCCTTCTCGACGCATGCAGGGTTAGTTCGGCAACGCGTAGGCGATATATTCGCCCGAATAGCTGCCGCCGCTCACCGCCACTACGATGTACTGCTTGCCGTCGACCATATAGGTCATCGGGTTGCCGCTCTGTGCCGCCGGCATCAAAATGGTGCCGACCTCCCGGCCGGTGACCTTGTCATAGGCGCGCAGCATCGCGCCGCGCGCACGGTCCGGCGGCGCCGTCGTGGTCGGATCACCCATCACCACCAGCGTCTTGGTGATCACAAGACCGACGCCGGAGGTCTGCGACTGGCCGGTCTTGGGGATGTTCATTCCGCGCAGCGCCGGCGAATTGCGCACGCCATCCGGCGTGTCGCCGTGCGGCGTCTGCCATTTCACCTCGCCCTTGTCGAGATCGATGGCCGAGAGCATGCCGTACGGCGGCTTGGTGACTGGAATGCCTTGCACCACAGGTGAGCCGCCGGGGAAGCCCGCCGGCGGAGCCGCATTTGGATTGCGCGCCGCCCGCGCCCGCTCCTCGGTGCGCGGATTACCGACGGCGCAGCAGTCGCCCGGCCCGAGAATCTCGCGGAACTGTCCCCTTATGCCGGCGACATAGCGGATATCCGAGAACTCACCGGGCGGCTCAACAAGGGTTCGCACGCCCATAAGGTTTCCCGTCGGCATGAAAGCCGTGTGGGTGTCGGGGTCGTAGCCGAACCCCGGCCAGTTGGTGGCCGTGCCGGGAATGATCGCTCCCAGGATGCCGTTGGGATCTCCGACCACGCTCGGTGCGAACGGCGATCCAAAGTTCTTGTAGCGTTTGAGGACTTCGAGCGCCTGCGCCTTGAGTTCCGGCGTGAAGTCGACCACGTCGTCGGGCGTAAGCACATTGCGGGAATAGCGCAGCTTGTCCGAAGGGTGCGGCTGGGTCGGGCTAAGCTTTTCGCCCGCCACGTCGGACTGTGGCACCGGTTTCTCCACGATCGGCCACACCGGCTCGCCGGTGACGCGATCGAACACATAAAGCCAGCCCTGCTTGCTCGCCACCATGACGATCTTGACCGGGCGGCCGTTGACATTGACATCGGCAAGGATCGGCGCCGAAGTCATGTCCCAGTTCCAGATCGGATGATGCACGAACTGGAAGTGCCATTTGCGCACGCCGGTCTTGAGATCGACCGCCACGAGGCTCTCGGCGAACAGGTTGGCGCCTGGCCGGTGGCCGCCGTAATAGTCCGAGGACGGCGTTTCGACCGGGATGTAGACAAGACCGAGTTCCTCATCGACCGTGATGTGCGCCCACACGCCGGTGTTGCCGTTGATCGCCCAGGAGCCGTTCTCCCAGGTCTCGTTGCCGAACTCGCCCGGCCGCGGAATGGTGTTCCACCGCCACAGCAGCTTGCCGGTCTTCGCGTCGAAGGCGCGCACGAGGCCCTTGGTGTTGTTATGGGTCGGCACGGTCGCGCCCTCGCGCATCGAGGAGCCCACGATTACCACATCGCCGGCCACGGTCGGCGCCGCATGGATGCCGATCTCGCCCTTCTCGAGGTCGATCTGTTGGTCGTTCCCGTAAGTCGCCCCGACCTTGAGATCGACAAGCCCGTTATCGGCGAAGGAGGTGATGACGGCGCCCGTCTTGGCGTTGAGTTCGACCAGCCGGAAGCCCGTGGTCACGTAGATGATGCGTTCGTCGCCACGGCCGTCGGTCCAGTAGGACACGCCGCGGCCCGACAATTGCCGCGCCGCATTGGCGGCGCGATCGCCTTCGCGCAGGCTGTGCGACCAGATCAGTTCGCCCGTCTTGGCGTCGAGCGCGACCACCGAGCGTCGCGTGCCGGCTGTGGTGTAGAGCACGCCTTTGACCATGAGCGGCGTGCCTTCGAGCTTGTATTCCGGATAGGGGCCGAAAGCGTCGGTCTTGAAGCGCCAGGCAACGGCGAGCTTGTCGAAATTCTGGGCGTTGATCTGGTCGAGCGGCGAGTAGCGGGTGAAGCGAACGTCCCCACCATTGGTCGGCCATTCGCCGTTGCGGGTCGACGGTTGGCCCTGCGCGGCGAACTGCGGCGGGACAGGCGTACCGATGAAGACTTGTCCGGAGACTTGCGGCGCGGCGCCCATCAGGCCGGCGACTGTCAACGCAAGCGTCGAGACGGAAAGGAACAGTTTACGCGACATCGTTCACTCCCGGGTTTTTGTGAATCCACTCTTGTCGAGAAACGGCTTTATGGCCGTGCGATCGTGGAACAAGCCGCATCTTATAGTGCAAAATCCCGTCCGCTCCAACGGTGCGCATCTCCGTAGGGCGCAATAGCAACGCCGCGCGCCTCTTTGGCGCGGCGGCGAGGCGTATTGCGCCGCTGGCCTCTTGGGTGTGATCGGCGCAATACGCCATGACGCAAAGAAAGGGCGTCATAAGCCGCGTCCACGCGCATATTACGCGCTATGGCCGTTGCGCCCTACGCATCCTCCTCTGCCACACGGTTGACGGCATGCGACGGCGTATAGCCGGGCAGGACATTGCCGTCGGGCCGCACCAGCCGGTGGAGGGCGGCGAGAGGGCGGTCTTCCAGTTTTCCACCCGACTTGCGCCAATGGAAAATCAAGGGCTGCACTTGCGGATCAAGCGTACGAAGTTTTAGGCCCACGTCCTTGTCCGAGAGGTCCTTGAAAGCCTCGGCCGTGCGCGCGACTTTGTCTTTGATCGCCGTCACTTGCGACGCCAACAGCGCGTTGATCTGATCGAAGTCGTCCCAAAATTCTTCCGGCAGGTCGCGCCGAATCGCCTCGAGATCGTCGCCGGCCGCCATGGCTTCCCACAACGCGAGCGGCGTGCAGCCGCTGATTAGCGCATGAATGCGCCGGTATTCGGCGCCCTTGAGCTTGAGGCGAAGTCCGTCGCTAAAGCGGATGACAAACCCTTCTTCAGTCGCTGGCAAAAGGCCCGTGTGCTCCACAAGGTCAGAAAATGACGCAATCGGATAGCGCTTGGCCGCTCGCAAGCCCATACAATCCGCAATGTCCCGGAGTGCTTCGAATGAAAACTCGGAGCCGTCTTCGCGATAGCCTGCGAGCAGGACGAGTTCGGCGCGGTCATAGCGTACGACAATGCGGTTTTCGGGGTAGACCGCCTCCACGAGATAAGTGTCGCCGGGGACAAGCGCCGAAAGGTCGTGGTCGGCGAGCCGGCTCTCCATCCAGGCCGCCTGGGGCGTGCCGAAGGCTCCCTTTGTGGAGGCGCGCCAGCTACCTTCGAAATGGTGAAGAATGCCGAGCGAGCCGTCTACCTTTTCAAACACTTCAAACGGCAGGTCGGGGATCGTGCCGCCGCGTTCGCCGGCGTTGAAGAATTTTGGAAATGGTGTCGCCAGCAGGCGCTTTTCACCAAGGTGCACGATCAAGCCGCGCGCCAGCAACGAAAAGTCATCCCAGCCGTTATCGTAGACGCACCGGTTGGTATAGACGTAAAGACTGCGTCCGTCCGTCCCATCACGCCTTCCGACATTGCCGGCCGCCCGCGCGGCCTCAAGGCCGGCAATCAGATCGTCAAAGGGAAGCTTTCTTGCGGGGTGGATCATGTGTCGCCCTCTACGCTCACGATGCGATGATGTCTATAATATAATACGCTGCTAAACACTTGGCCCGAGCGGAGTGACCACATGGGTCAATTTCTCAAAAAAGTTGCGCGTTCGGTTGGTCTGGGAAAATGTTGAAGCTGCGAGGCATCTGCGAGACGCAGCTGATCTCGGCAGATTGTCGGCAATGACGCTCTCAGGTTCAATGTATGAGGATGGACTTGGAGTCTCCCAGGATTTTGCAAGAGCCGCAAGTTGGTACACTATCGCCGCAGAGAGTGGTTTCGTGTTGGCCCAGGATACACTTGCGAAACTGCTGTCGAGCGGGAAGGTGCAATACGTACCCCCGAGCGGGCAATAGGGCAGGTTCGCCAAGGTCAGACACCGAAGTCGATCGGTGCAGCTGCGTTTTTTGCTGTACCCGGCCAGCGTTCGTGGGACAACGGCATCACGAGCCGCGCCCGCAATCCCCCTGGTTCGAATTTCTGCTGCACGTGTCCGTTTAGCTGGCGTTCGATCAGGAGCGTGATCAGCCTCATGCCCAATCCGGCGCGCGGATACCGCTTGGGCGGGAGGCCGCCTCGTTCGCTCCAATCGACCACCAAGGTAAGACCCAGTTCCCTGTGATCGACCGACCAGGTCATTTCGATCCGGCCCGCACTGGACGAGAGGCTTCCGTATCGCAGCGCATTGGTGGCGAGTTCGTGGACTGCCATGCTCAATCGAACGATCGAATCAGGCTCCACGAAGACGTCCGGCCCTGATAGCGATATGCGATCCAGATAGGGTGCCAAAATCGTATTGAGGACGGCGGTCAGCGACGCCGTCCTCCACCCAGCCTCGGTCATCAGTCGATGTGCATTGGCCAGAGCCAACACGCGGGCTTCGTATTTTGTCACCAGATCGGCGAGGTTCTTGGAATTCTTGGCGGTCTGCGAAAACAACGCGAGCAATTGCGAGAAAAGATTGCCGGATCGGTGCCGCAATTCCCGGATCATCACCTCCTGACGCTGCTCGATCTGATGACGCTGGATTGCTCCGGCGACCACGTTGGAGACCGCGACCAAAAACGAAATGTCGGATTCACTGAAGCGTCGGCGATTGGTGCTGTGCGCGCCAAGCACGCCGTAGGTGCGTCCGTCGTGACCCACGATCGGAACAGTAACGCCGCTGACGACGTGGTGATCTCTTAGCAGGGCTTGCCCCTTGAATCGAGCTTCGGTTAGGAGATTTTCAGTGCAGACGGGGCCTCCGGTTGCGAGCGTATAGCCGGCCTGCGAAATCCGGCTGGCATCGACAAAAGCGCTTCCGACAACTGCCGGCTTCCAACCGATGCCGGCTCGCAACAGGAACTCGGCATCGCTTGGGGTCAACTCGAGGATCTTCGCCATCTCGATGTTGAGAACGGTCGCGATCGTGCTCACCGTATCGTCGAAAAATTTCTGCAAGTCGCTTTCGGTCAGGGCGCAATTGCCAAGCTGAGCGACGGCTTTCTGTTGGTCGGCACGAACGGGCAGTTCCCGATGCACCTCCCGACAGATGCACAGCAATGTTGGCGGCGCGTCTGCCTCGCCGGTGACAGTTGCAGATGCATCTATCCAGCACTCCTCCGCGCCCGGACGGGGAGCCAGCCGGTACTGAAAACGGCAGGACGTTCGCATGGTCATTGCGTCCTGCAGAACCGCCGTCGCGATTTTCCGGTCTTCCGGGTGGATCGCATTTTCGAGTGCCGACATGGTATGATCGAAGTTGCCAGCGTGGTTGCCGTGGATGGTCTCGATATTGCTAGACCATGTGGTCCGACCGGTGGCGATTTCGCAGGACCACATGCCGATCTGCGCGTGTTCGAGCGCGGCGCCGAGCAATTTCGGGTGGTCAAAAAAGAGCCGATGAGAATCCGGCACTGCGGCTGCGGAGCGTCCTTCGTCAGTGGTGCCCGATAGAGGCGCGTTAAGCGGCATCTGACATTGTATTCCTTGAACGGAGTGTATCCCTTGAACGAAGCCGCCCACTCGCCAGGCGAGCGCTTGCTTGCGAGAGCTTATTTGCGAGCGCTTATTGTCTCGCGACCCGGCCCGCGGCGGTCAATCATATGGACTTCCGGCGCCATCGGTCGATGGCGTCGCCGTCCACTGAATATAAGCGAGAACTGCTTTCGAAGTTCCGGGATTGTCCCCAAAACTGTCGCGTCGACAGTTTCCGTCACGCGCTACGTCGTTCTTGCCGCTTGGCGCTGCGCTCGAAGAACAGTGCCTGGCTTGTAATGGCGGACACGGTCGCCGGCTGGAACGGCTTGGCGATAAGGAAGGCTGGCTCGGGGCGCTCACCGGTGAGGAAGCGTTCCGGATAGGCCGTGATGAAGACCACCGGCACTTCGAAGGTGCGTAGCAGGTCGTTTACCGCGTCGAGGCCTGAACTGCCGTCGGCCAATTGGATATCGGCGAGGATCAATCCGGGTTTCTGTTTCTTGCCGAGCGCGATGGCTTCCCGACGGGTGCGCGCAACGCCGAGGACGCGATGGCCCAGGCTCTCGACGAGACTTTCGAGTTCCATCGCAATGATGGTCTCGTCCTCGATGATCAGGACGTCGGTGGCCAGTTCGCTCGCAAGTTCCCGGCCAGACTCTTCGGTCAAATTGCGCAAGCTGGCCACATCGACGCCGAGGATGCGCGCCGCGTCGGCCTCGCCAAATCCTTCCATCGCGAGCAGCAGGAAGGCTTGCCGCGGCAATGGCGTGAGGTTGGCGAGCTTTCGCTCGCCGGGCAGCGCGAAACGGGCAGTCGAAGTCTCTCCACTGATCGCGATCGTATTCCATATCTTGGTGAACAGGCGGTAGAGCGTCACGCGTGGACCGCAATCGTCGTTGATCAAGCTTGGATCGGCCACCAGGGCTTCGAGGGTGGCCGCCACATACGCGTCGCCCGCCGCTTGGTTTCCGGTCAGGGCGCGGCCGTAGCGGCGCAATAGGGGTAGGTATTGAGCTACTGTCGTGGAATCCGGCACAAATCCCTCCTGTGCGACCAATTTGGCCCCTGTTGCCGAGTACAAACGCGACCCGCCAAGAAAAGTTCCATCGCACGCGGAACTATCGTCGCGGCTGGACGTTATTGGCTGACGGGTTAAGGAAAGTTCCGCGGGGCGGGGAGCGAAATGAAAGAAACGAAACCTATTCAAGGAGTTGGGGCTCCCGAATCAATAGGGGCCGAACCGGCCAAGCCGCGCACAGGGGAGCCGAGCGCGGCGGAGCCGGTAGCCCAAAGCAACGATGCCGTGCCGAAATCACGCAGGCCGCAACCGAACGGTGTGTCCGAAACCAAGGCCCTGAGATCACAGTCAAACATGCGTACCCAAACACATATGCGCAGCCAAACGTCCACCCGGAAAATACGAGGTCGCCTCGATCGGGATGTCATGCAGAAACTTGGCATGACGCTCCAAGCCTATCTCGATGACGTGCGGAAGGAAGGCGTCCCGGATCGATTCAAGGAGCTTCTTCGGAAACTCGACGCACGCAAGGACGAGGAGTCGAGCTGATGAGTTTGGCCCCATCTTTGCGAGAGGCGATGCTGGGCGCGGTGCCAAACTTGCGAGCCTTTGCCATCTCGCTCAGCCGAAATGTGGATCGTGCCGACGACTTGGTGCAGGAGACCCTCTTGCGCGCAATCGACAATATCGACTCGTTCCAGCCCGGAACGAATATGTCGGCATGGCTGTTCACAATTCTCCGCAATCTGTTCCGCTCCGAGTACCGCAAGCGCAGGCGTGAGGTCGAGGACCCCGATGGCAACTATGCCAGCACCTTGAACTCACCCCCGCAACAGCACGGCCGTGTCGAATTCGAAGAATTCGCGGTCGCGCTCGAGACGCTGCCGCCCGATCAACGCGAAGCCATCGTCCTGGTCGGAGCGTCAGGTTTTTCTTACGAGGAGGCTGCCGCGATCTGTGGGTGTGCCGTTGGCACTATCAAGAGCCGTGTCAACCGCGCCCGCACGCGGCTGGTGGAACTGCTCGCGATCGACAACATCGACGACGTCAGCCCTAATCGCGCATCCGGATCCGACCTCTCTGCCGATGACCGCAGATAGACTCATCGCAGGCATTTGCGCCCGTTCCTCAAGTTCGCCTAACCGGAGCGCGATCGCACATCGCGCTCGGGTCGCCCGCTACGTACGGCGGGCAAAAAGGCTCTTTGAAATCAGCATTTCCACTACGCAACCAAGCCCACTACGCAGCCATCACGAGGTGGGCCAATTGCTTGCGCGCATAGAACATGCGTGATTTGACGGTCGCCTCGGGAATGCCAATGATCTCTGCGACTTCGCTGACCGATTTCTCGTGGTAGTAAACGAGGTTGATGACCTGGCCCTGTGCCGGGGATAATGCGGCTATGCATTGTCGTAGAACTTCATCGTTATTCTTCTTTTGCAGGGCGATTTCTGGATTATCAGCCGGGTCCACGATGGTGGATGTCGTGCTATCATTTAATTCTGAGCAAGTTCGACGACGCAGCGCCGCCAGCGCCTTTAACCGTCCGATTCCCAGGAGCCACGTCGAAACCGCGGATCGAGCCTCAAATTTTGCAGCCTGAAGCCAGACCTCAAAGAATACGTCGTTCAGCAAGTCCTTCGCCAGCGTCGGGTCGCGCGTGATTCGAACCAAATACCGGAATAAGAGCTGTTGGTGCCGGACGATGAGTGTCCGCAGGGCAGGCTGGTCGCCGCCGGCGATCCGCTTGATCAAGGTCTGATCCGATAAATCTTTTGATGCCACCGTCGGCCGAGGTCGCGCGGTGGTCGTCCCAGTCGGGGCTATAGTCATTGTGTGATCCCTCCCATGGCCCGAAATCAGAAGAATTGGCCCGAAATCAGAAGAATTTTTTGTGTCGCTTGTTTCGACGTTCACCGAATTCCGCGACGTCACCGGCCAGACGAGACTGGCGGGTATCTAAACTCGCTACATTTTCGGGGGGTAAGCACTCGACCCATCGAGGAAACGCCGTCGCGTGAGATCGGTTCCAGCGACCAGAGGTTAAATCTTAAGGGGCAAAACCGACAGAAGGCACAGTTTGTGTATCCGTGGTTGCGGCGTTATGGAGGCTTTCGCAAGAGCTGCAGCATGGAACTTGATGGCTGGCATCGCAAACAAGTTCACGCAGTCTGCGCGAGCTTGACTGCGTGGCCGGCTGCAAGCGGGTGGTTCAGAATGATCGGGAACTATCCCGTCCCGGGCCCGACGGTGTCGGCCATGACTGCGCCACGCGCGCCAAGCGGCTTGGCCGGGCCGACCGTGGAATCTTGCGCCGTCTGGTGCTCAATTTCGGAATTGAGTTCAGCCCCGACCAGCATCACGATGGTCGAAAGCCACATCCACATCAGCAGACCGACCACTGCGCCGAGCGCGCCGTAAGTCGCATTGTAGTTGGCAAAATTGCCAAGGTACCAGGAGAACAGCAAGGAAACCGCCAGCCACGCGAGTGCGGCGAAGACACTGCCGACACTGATCCAACGCCACTTCGCCGGTCGGCGGCTTGGTCCATAGCGGAAGAGCATTGAAAGTCCAATTATGATCAATCCGAACATCACGGGCCAGCGCAGATATCCGACCGATGGGTAGCCCAAGTCCGTGATGCCGAGCGCAGCCAGCAGCAGGGGAAACACCACCACGAGCAAGATGGCTACTCCGGCAGCCGCAATGGTGCAAATGGTGAAAAAGAGCGACACGAGGTTGAACCAGACGAGTCCGCGCTTTTCTTCCTCGTCATAGATGATGTTCAGGGCATCGAACATCGCTTTCATGCCGGCGTTAGCGGTCCACAGCGCGATACTCAGTCCAAAGATAAAGCCGAAAGTAAGTTTGCCATCACTTTTCGTCGCTATGCGCGTGATTTCTTCGCTCAGCAAGTCGAGTGTGCTGGCGGGGACTATGTCGGCAGCGATCGACAGATGCTTGGCGATGGTCGCGGCGTCGGCGAACAATGCATATGAAGAGACGGCGGCGGCAATCGCCGGAAACAAGGCGAGGAGCGAATAGAAGGCGACGCCAGCCGAAAGTGCCAGCAGACGATGATCCTGAGTTTTGCGATAGGTACGGACAAGAATATCCTTCCAGCCTCGCCAAGGAATTTGCTCTGGGGCCGTCGCGCGTCGACCTCGGCCGGGCTCGGCGGCGCGCAATTCCTGCAAGCTTCGCGGTTCCTGCGCCGGTGTCGCATGCGGGGGAATGTAGGCCGGTGCAGTGTCGCGTCCCTCACTTTGGAGCTTGAGAGCGTAGATCACTCCCCCGGTCACCAGCACCGATGCGGAAAACCAAGAAATGAGATTCTCGAGTCGGGAAGGAACATGGCGCGGTGGCATGTGATGTCAAACCTTTCAGAGGCCAACGTAAACGATCGGTCAGGAATAAAGGTTTCATCGGTGGAAATGAATTCATCGCGCAAGCGCTGGCTGGGGATGGAACTTTTTCGTGTCTCGCTGGTTTAGACAGTAGAACCAGCAAGAACTGCAATCACAACGGAGCAATTACATGTCCAACATGCCGGGAATGGATTCGACGCGGGACTACGTAAAAACCAACTCCTCCAGCGGCGACGTCCAAGCGGACGTCGAGGCCCTCCGCAAAGACGTTGCGCGGCTAACGGCGCAGCTTGCGGACAATTTGGCGTCGACCGGCAATGCGGCCTGGAACGTTGCCAAAACCAATCTCGAAGGGGCGGTGTCGGATGTCGGCTCCAAAGGACAGGAAGCGGTCGATGCGGTGCGCGAGGTCGGCGACAACATGGTTGATGCCATTGATCAATCGCTCAAGACGCGACCGTATACGACTCTTGCCCTTGCGATTGGCATTGGCTTCCTGTTTGGGGCGACGTGGCGTCGATAGATGATCCCGCAAAATAGCATCAAAAGACATGACCACGACAGAATTTGCTGACGGCGACTGCGAACGGATCAAGAGATGAACGAATGAACAACTTGCTCCGTCATTTGGCTTTGAAGGCACAAATCAGCACCGGCCTCGGCTACGACGTCGTCCTGTGGGGCATTGGCGCCGCTATTGCAGTTTTGGTCACAACAGTTTTTCTCTTGATCGCGGTATTCATCTCGCTTGCGAACAGATACGATTCCGTGATCGCCGGTCTTGTATTGGCTGGCGCCTTCGCGGCGATTGCGCTCGTTGCAATCGTGGCATGTCTCTTCGCGCGGAACCGCAACAAAGAACGCGCCCAGGTCGCGCTGGTCGAACGATCCAACCATGCCACATGGCTGGATCCCAAGCTGGCCACGGCCGCGTTTCAGATCGGTCAGACTATCGGTTGGCGCAGGCTTGCATCATTGTCAGCGGTCGCGCTGGTTGCCGCCGGCTTGGCGCGAGAATGGTCCGGCCATAACGAGCCGCGTTCCTAGATGGGCGAAGTTGCAACCAAAGAATGGCGATGCCCCCCGTGAATGGCAATGTCCCCGGTTCCGACCGGGATTTAAAACTCGGCCAGCTTGGCAAAAACCAAATCAATTCGGTCGGCAAACGCAAAGTATCGATGTCAAAACCAATCGAAAGAAAGGCGGCTGCCCAGGATTCAACAGGCGCGGGCAGCACGCATGCGGGTTGGGGCCTGAACCAGTTATTTTCGGATATTGCCCAAAAGACATCGCGCGAGGCCGGCCGTGCATGGGTTTTCGTGCTTGCATTCGGAACCATCGTCGTCTGGGGTATCACCGGGCCGCTTTTTGGTTTTTCGGATACGTGGCAGCTTGTCATCAATACCGGGACGACAATTGTTACATTTCTGATGGTTTTCTTGATACAAAATTCCCAGAATCGAGACGCCACCGCTATTCAAATCAAACTCGACGAACTCATCCGGGCCAGCAAGGCACACAACTCGTTCGTAGGTGTCGAGCATTTGACCGATGAGGACCTCGAAGAAATTCGCACGACGTGCGAAGAGCGAGCCAAGGCCAACCTGGCCCGTCGCACGGCTTCCAATAGACCAGCTTCCAAGAGACCAGGGACAAAAGATCAAAATTAATCCTTGACCGCGTCCAACAGCTGGGGCGCGGAAGAATAGAGCAAAATACAGTTGGCAAAATACAGTTGGGATGTCCGAGCTATGATCGCCGCGGGTGCGAAGGATTGAGCGTGACTTCATGGCGGAGGGATCATGCCGGAGGTTACCGTCGCCAAGTTGGAAATACGACCAGGGATCTATTCACGATGGACGAAAAACACGACCACACTCCGCCAAAACGAAAGAACACCGAGGACGCGAAGGAGACGATCGTCAGCCTCGATCCTGAAAGCGGGCTTTCCAACAGATCTCGACGGCATCTTCTCTTGCGGCGCTTTTGGCAGAGTGCCCTGGGCTTCTGGGGCGAAGGCGGCCTGCAGGCATGGATCCTGTCAGGAGTGATCCTGCTGCTGGTGCTGCTCAGTCTTGCGGCTTCCTATGCCATGAACCTTTGGAACCGCGCGATCTTCGATGCGCTGGAACTGCACGATGCAGGGCGCGTCTTTTTCATGTCGATGGTCTATTTCCCGTTACTGGCCGCAAGCGTTTGTCTTGGCGTAGGCCAAGTCTATGCTCGCATGACCACACAGCGGCGCTGGCGCGAATGGTTGACCCATCATCTGCTCGATCGCTGGCTCGTCAATGGTCGCTACTATCAGCTTCATCTCGTCCATGGCGATCACAAAAATCCCGAGTACCGTATCGCCGACGATGTCAGGTTCGCAACGGAATCGCCGGTCGACTTCGTGACCGGCCTCGCCGTCGCGGTTTTGTCTGCCGTGACTTTCATATCGGTGCTGTGGTCGATCGGCGGATCGCTGTCGTTTCGCGTGGCAGGTGTCGAAATCACCATCCCGGGTTTTCTCGTGGTTGCGGCCGTGGCCTACGCCGTATTGGCGAGCGGCTCCATGGTGTTTATCGGCCGACGCTTCGTCACCGTATCGGAAGGCAAAAATCAGGCCGAGGCCGAATACCGTTATGGACTGACGCGCTTGAGCGAGAACGGTGAAAGCATTGCAGTGCTCGGTGGGGAAGAGGAAGAACGCAGCGGGGTCGACAAGTCGTTGGGTGTCGTGCTGCGCCGCTGGCGCGATATCTGCATCCAGACCATGCGGACCACGATCGTTTCGCAGACCAGCGGCTACATCGCACCGGTCTTGCCGGTCATTTTGTGTGCGCCAAAATTCCTCAATGGCTCCATGTCGCTGGGCGAGGTCATGCAGGCAGCCTCCGCGTTCACCATTGTGCAGGGTGCGTTCAACTGGCTGGTCGATAACTATCCACGGCTGGCGGATTGGACGGCCTCGGCCAGCCGCGTGTCATCGCTGATGGTCTCGCTGGACAATCTGGAGCGCGCCGAGGGCGGCGAGGGTGTCGACCGAATCGAACGGAGCCATGCTACAGGTGCGGCGCTGCGTCTCACCGGGCTTTCGGTGACGCTCGACGACGGCACCGACGTGGTCAAGGATGCCGAGGTGGTGATTGCTCCGGGCGAACGCGTTCTGGTCGCCGGAGAGTCCGGCACCGGCAAGAGCACGCTGGTGCGAGCCATCGCCGGCCTTTGGCCTTGGGGCAAGGGATCAATCCAAGTCCAAGATGGCGCAAAGATGTTTCTGATGCCTCAGCGCGCCTATGTGCCGACCGGATCTTTGCGCAGGGCGGTGACTTATCCGGAGCCGGCCGACAGCAGGAGCAGCGAAGACGTCGCAAGGGCATTGCAACGGGTGGGACTCGGTCACCTGGTTGAAAGAATTGATGAGGAAGCGCCATGGGACCAGACGCTGTCCGGTGGCGAAAAGCAGCGTCTGGCATTTGCACGAATTCTGCTGCATAGGCCCGACATCATTGTCCTCGACGAGGCCACGTCAGCGCTTGATCCCACGAGCCAGGACACACTGATGGAATTGCTGACCAAAGAACTCGATGCGACAACGATCGTGAGTGTAGGCCACCGTCCCGAACTTGAGGCATTTCATACGCGCAAGATCGTTCTCGAGCGGCATCGTGGGGGTGCGAAGTTCATAACCGACTTGCGGCTGCGTCAAGGGCGGGGCCAACGCATCCTCAATCGCATGTTGCGACGGAAAGCGGCAGCATAAGAGTCTCGCAGCATAAGAGTATTAATGCGCAGAGCAAAGTCCCGTTCCGTAAAACAACACATACATGTTGTGAAAATTTTCGTGTTTGAAAGGAACTCAAGACCTTATCGTTGCGTTTTACAAATGGATGAATTTCCTCATCCAGTAAACGAGGAAACATGACTATGCGAACATTAGCCCTCACCACCCTTCTCGCGGTGGCCACGACTGTGGCTAGCGCGCAGACTCCAGCTCCGGAAACACCGGCGCCAGCTGCACCGACGACGACGACACCGCAGCGTACCGATACGCAGGGTGCGCAGGTGTTGGCAACTATCCCGACCGATGCGATGACCGTCACTCATTGGTATAAGCAGAGCGTGTACGACCCGGCCGACAACAAGATCGGCGACATTGAGGATGTTCTCATCGATCACGACGCAAAGGTTGCCGCGCTGGTTATCGGCGTAGGCGGCTTCCTTGGATTGGGCGAAAAGCGCGTCGCTGTGCCGTACGATGCGGTACGCATGACGACCAAGGACTCCAACAAATGGTATCTGGTTATGAGCTCGACAAAGGACGCGTTGAAAAATGCACCGGGCTATAAATATGACCGGACTTCCATGACGTGGATGCCCGAAAATGCGACGACCGGTTCAGGTACATCCAGGCCCGTGACGCCGACTGCGCCAGTCGCCAAGTAGAGCGCGGGGGGCGACACCAGAAGGGGCCGCTGACATCGTCAGAAGGCTCCTTCTTGTTATCGAGAAGCCGAGCGACTAAGTCTTGCAAGGACACTAAGTCTTGCAAGGACTAAGTCTCAGCCTTCGACCTTATTTGGCGATCCCGGAAACGGGAGATCATCGAGCGGTACATGTCGGTTGTGTCGACGACAATCACAGTGACAATCAGTGCGGAGAAATGCAATGGCCTTTTCAGTCCCTGAACTTACCTATTCTTACGATGCGCTAGCGCCGTTCATGTCGCGCGAGACGCTGGAATTTCATCATGACAAGCATCATAAAGCCTACGTCGATGCTGGTAACAAATTGCTCGAAGGGTCGCAATGGCAGGGCGACTCGCTGGAAATGATCATGCGGGGTTCCCACGGAAAAAATCCTGGTCTCTTCAACAATGCCGCCCAGCATTATAATCATATGCATTTTTGGAAATGCATGAAGCCGGGCGGCGGCGGCGACAAGATTCCCGGTAAGCTGAAGGGTAAGATCGAAAGTGACCTGGGCGGTATAGCCAAGGCCAAGGACGATTTCATTCAGGCCGGCGTGTCACAGTTCGGTTCCGGCTGGGTTTGGATCGCCGTGAAAGACGGCAAGCTGGCCATTTCCAAGTTCGCGAATGCCGAAAACCCGCTGATGCTCGGCGCTCAGCCTATCCTCGGATGCGATGTGTGGGAGCATTCCTATTACATCGACTACCGCAACCGCCGGCCGGATTATCTAAAGGCCTTCTGGGAGCATCTGATAAATTGGGACTACGTGGATGAGATGTTTCATTCGGCGGGCAAACAGTCGCAGCGCGGCACAGCTTCGCAACGACAAGAGATTTCGGCTGCGCGCTCCTGAGCACTCGTGTGTCGCACACTTGTGTGCCGCATAGGCTCGGAATGTCACGTCGCAGCGTTAGTGTGGCGGGAGCGTTAGTGTGGCCGCACCGTTAGGGTGGCCCGTGTCACACGCTAACTCTCTCGCCATAAAATCTGCGCAGTGATTTCTGAAATCTCTGGCGAAACGGACTGTAAGCGCGACGGTATCCACTAGGTTGAGATTAATAGGATCGAGGTGAGTGATTTCTCGAAGACAGCCGCGGCGGTGTCACCGAAGGACAAAGTGTCGCCGGAACGGCGGTTGACGCCCATCACGATCAGGTCATGGTGCCCCTTTTTGGCTTCCGCGAGGATCGCTTTGTCGGGTGCAAGGTCGGACCGCACAGCTGTCTTTATCGGCACGTTGTAACGATCCGCCATCTGGACGATGTCTTTCAGGATCGCCTGCTCCTGTCGGAGTTCACGCATGCCCCGTCGCCGCCGGCGTTCGGAATTGGACACGGTGTTGGCAACGTGGAGCGCGGTGACGGTGCACCCGCCGACGCGGCCAAGAGCGATGGCGACTTCGGCGGCGCGGCGTGAAACCTCGGTCCCCGTCACGGGAACGAGAATGTCGAATCGGCCCACGACCGCTTGCTTGAGGTGATCCGCTCGACCTGCCACGATCGCCAGCGGTCCTTCGAAGGCAGCTGCAATGCGGCCGATGTCCGGATTGAACGCTTTGTCCTTGGTTTTCATGTTGTCGACACCCACGAAAAGAAGGTCATAGCCCTTCTTGGCTTCACTCGTGACCGCCTGTTCAGTCGGGATTTTGGAATGCTTTCGGACTGTGACGGACACCGATGCAGGCTCATCCTCCGGCGGTTCGGATTTTTTGGTATTTTCGGCCGCCGCCCTTACCGTGTCCTCAACGGTGCTATTCTCTTCGCCGTCCACATTCGATTGCGCCTCGGAGTTCGTGGAGCCGTTTGTCAATTTGAGGACTGTGGTAGGCATGCCTGTGCGGCCGGCAATCAACCCGGCGATATGCGACGTAAACTTCCCGTTGGGGCTGTTGTCGACCGCAAGCAGCAGCCGTTCCAGGTTCGAAACAAATCCTTTGGCCTCGAATTCTTCGCGCTCGAGCCGCTCTTTCTCGGCATTGCCAAGAGGCACGCGTGCCAGGCTCCAACGCAGCATCGGCGGCATGGCCATGGTTGTGGCCACGGCCATTGCGACAATCATCGTGAACAGATTCTGGCTGAGCGCGCCCATCGACAATCCGATCGTCGCGACAACGACCTCGGTCGAGCCGCGTGCGTTCATGCCGCAGCCAAGCGCCAGCGCTTCGCGCCGCGTGAGACCGCCTATTTCTCCACCGACAAATGCACCCGCAAACTTGCCGAAACTTGCAATCACAACGAGGGCAAGCGTCATGAGCAGGAGGTCGCGGTCGTTGAGAACCGTCAGGTCGGTGCTGAGCCCTGCCATGCCGAAGAAGATGGGCATGAAAAAACCCACGATCATGCCTCGGAGTTGTTCGTCGATATGCTTCGTCAAAATCGGCGACTCGCCGATGAGAATCCCAGCGATAAAGGCGCCGAGCACAGTATGGACTCCGATGAAATGCGTAATCAGCGCCATCCCGCTCATGATCACCAGAATGGTGGTAATCACAGCGAAATCGCTTTCAAAATTGTCGTTGGTCCAACGGATCAAATAGAAGACAATCCGGCGGCCCACGGTGAAACTTCCGATCAGGAACACTGCGGTCCCGAGCACGGTAATGGCCACGCTCGCGATATCGATGCGGCCCGCTTCGGCCAGGCCAAACGTGATGGCGATGATTATCCACCCGATCGTATCCTCCATGATTGCGGAGGCTACGATCACCTGTCCGAGATTGCGGCGCGTGAAATTCATTTCGCGCACGATCGCCGCCACGACCTTGATCGACGAGATCGACAAAGCGGTGCCGAGGAACAGAGAGGTGAGAAGTCGTTGATCGGGCCGTGGCAACAATGAATCCGGCACTAGCCAGCCGAGCGTCACGCCGCATGCGAACGGCACTGCAACTCCGGTGAGCGAAATGCTGACAGCGGCCTTACCGACCTTACGGACGAGCTTGAGGTCGGTTTCCATTCCAGTCAGCAGCAGCAGCAACAGGATGCCGAATTGGGAAATGGCATCGATCATCGCCCTCTGCTCTTTGGCGGCGGGGAAAACCCAGTGCTGGATATCTGGCCATAACCAGCCGAAAACCGATGGGCCGAGTAGAACACCGGCAATCAATTGCCCCATGATGGACGGCTGGCCGATGCGATGCATCGCTTCGCCGAACAGGCGACCGACCACCACGAGGACAAGAAGTTCAAGGAGAAAGACGACCTCAGACGGGGTCTTCGCGCCGTCCTGGGCAAGCGCTGGGCTTGCGCTGAGCATCACGACGGCTGCGCCCCAAAGGTAGGGGCGGAGAGTTTTTGACCTTTGCAAAAAGGTCAATGGTTTGATTCTCGCAATAGCTTGGATCGCAACTTCAATGAAGATACCCAAAACCCCACAGCAGAAGAATGATCGGAATGGGGATGCCGACCAGCCAGAGTATGAGACCGCGACCCATTGCTTCCTCCTGTTTCAACATGACGCTGATGCACAAACATCGATCTTGGAGAAAAGTTCCATCGCTTTCGCATTCGGGGACATTGAGACAAACGCTCCTTACACCCGCAGGGTTTCCCACTCGGGGGATTGTGCGTCTTCGCTGGCAGCTTTTCGCTCATGAGACGATATTCATCCTTGCAGGACTACGCTCGGCTCCGGGAACCGGAAACGCTTTCTTGCGTTGCAGAAACGGTTTGTAACCGACGAGCCTTCACGGGGCCACTAGCCTTCTTCATTGAATTCACCTTAGGCGTTCAACGCACCAATGAACGTACCATCGGCTCGAAAATGGCTTACCGATCTGGGTGTCCTGACGGCCCACCCACGTGCGTTTCTGATTGTTCTCTGCTATGCCGCTCTATGGCTGCTCTTAGCTCGAGACACATTCGACTGGCACGCTCTTGCGACGCTGGCAACTTGGCTTATGACGCTCGTCATTCAGCGTGCCGAGCATCGCGACACCCAGGCGATCCATGGAAAGCTCGATGAACTTCTGCGCGTAAATCGCGATGCTGAGACCGATCTTGTCGACCTGGACGAAAAGGAAGCGGAGGACATCCAGCGCCTCCGAGCGCAAGCGCGGGCCCAAGACCCTTGATCCAACCGATGCTAACGTCCCTCGAAGTCCAAAGTGCGGCCCACGAAGCGTGCTGGCATTATTACTTCAGAAGACACGCGGAAAATCAAAGGATGATACTAGGCGGTCTATTTGCGAAAGACCTTCTTGTTCACAGGGAACTTTTATCCCGATCCAAGAGTTGTTCCATGTCCGTGACGCGTGAGTGGCATGAAAGCGTAGTCCAAGAATCTCGCTGAGTCATACACCGCGACGCTGATCGCGCTCACGCATTTTCTTTATGTATGTGTATGGAGGCTTAACGATGTTTGGTCAGTCCGCATATTCCCGCGCAACCTCGGCGCATAGGGGCGAAATTGAACAGCGCATTCGGTCTCTTGAGCAACGACTTGAACGCGCTGGTAGCCGCGCTGCTGTTAGCGCGTCGAACGCTGCCGACGGCCTGGGGGATGCAGTTGCTTCGGTGTTGAGCAACTTGGCCGGGCGGTTTGCCGGCAGCGCCGGTTCCGTGAGCGATGAAGCAGTGAACTTCGGCAATGAGGCAACAAAATTTGGAAACGTTGCTCTGCGCCGCCTTTCCCAAGAAGTTGAACATCGGCCACTTGTAACGCTTGCGGTTGCGATTGGTGTGGGAGTTCTCTTGGGGGCCATCAGTCATCGCCGTTGACCATGGGAACGCGTTCGACTGACGTCGTGGCGATTAGAGGCTTTTGTGAATTCGTTCTGCAAAACTAAGGAGACTATACCATGTCGTTAGGAACAATCCTGATCATTATTTTGGTCATCGCCCTCCTTGGCGGCTTCAGCGGCATCGGGGGCGGACCCTTTTATGGGACCGGATACTACGGTGGCGGAGGACTCGGGTTGGTGGTTGTCATCCTTCTGATCCTGGTTTTGCTGGGCAAGATTTGAACAAGACGGTGGCTGATTGGCGTTGCGCTCGTCTCGACGAGACGCGACTCCCAGATCGGTGTCATGCTTGCTTGCGGCCGATGTGACCCGGAGCAATGCACGAGTTAGCGACCCATATGAAGGACGTCCGCCATCTGCGCGACGGGTCTTCGGCGAAGCGCAATCCGACACCCCGCTTCAACGGTCGCGGAAACATCGTCACGCAGGAACTTGTACAGGATCGCACAACCCCTGCGGTTAATTTGTTTGACTGTGCTTTGCACATCGATTATTGGTGAAAAGGCTTTATCGAATTGCGCCCGCAGCCCGTGCGGGCTTTTTTTGTCCCGCTGGTAATCTGCGCCACCAGCCGAGTACGAGGGCCGCCTTGCCGCGTTCCGGCGTTGACGCCGCAGTCGTGCAATTGCAAGGTTGTGGATCATCCGCCAAAGGTGGCGAGGGGACGGACGGCGATAAGGTCAAGGAGAGCCCCGCTTGGGCTGACCGAATGAAGCGGGCCAAAAATGCTGCTACCAAGAAGAATGCTGCAACCAACAGGAGGAGTTACCCATGTTCCGAATAACCAGAACAGCGCTGCTGTTAGGGATCACCGCGGCGGCGACGGCCGGGCTTGGAGCGGTATCTTTTGCGCAAGTGTCCGCCGACCCGAATGGGGCCCCCAATCCATACCGCCTCGACGCTGATTGGTTGAAAATCCCCGACGGCCGTAAGTTCGGGCAGGTGACGGGCGTCGATATCGATCCCGACGGCAAGAGCGTTTGGGTGTTCGAGCGCTGCGGAGCAAGAGACTGCGTCAACTCCACGCTCAATCCTATCGACAAATTCGATGCCTCCGGAAAGCTTGTGGCAAGCTTTGGCCAGGGTCACTTCAACCACCCCCACGGGTTCCATGTCGATCGCCAGGGCAACGTGTGGGCGACCGACAACACCGCCGGCAACGGCAAGGGCCACGTGGTCATCAAGTTCAGTCCGGAGGGCAAGGTCTCGCTGACGCTCGGCAAACCCGGGGTCGCCGGTGTGGGCCCCGATATGTTCAACGCCCCGACCGATGTCGCGGTTGCCCGCAACGGTGACATCATCGTAAGCGACGGACATGGCGGCAACACCAACGCGCGGATCGTCAAGTTCACGCCCGACGGCAAGTTCATTACGGCGTGGGGCAAGCGCGGCTCCGGCCCCGGAGAGTTCGGGGTCAACCATTCGGTGGCGATCGATTCGGCGGGCCGCATCTACGTCGCCGATAGATCCAACAACCGTATCGAGATATTCAGCCCGGACGGTGCGTTTGTGGCGGAATGGAAGCAGTTCGGCCGCCCGAGCGGCCTCTTCATCGACAAGAACGACCTACTCTATGTCTCCGATTCCGAATCCAACATGGCGCAGAACCCGGGCTTCAAACGCGGCGTCCGGATCGGCAGCGTGAAGGACGGCAAGGTCACCGCCTTCATTCCGGAACTCACTCCGCCCAAAGAGGGGACCGGCGCCGCCGCCAACACCTGGGGAGAATGCGTGGCCGTGGACGACGCGGGCAACGTCTATGTCGGCATGTACGACGCCGGGACCGTACAACGGTACGTCAAGAAATAATCCGGCGGCGGGGTGGGGCCGCAAACGACTGTCGGGTTGCGTACTGCCTAGATAATTCGCGACCATTGGGGGTAAGGACTGTCGCAAGGGTGCATTGCAAGCCAAAGAGGGAACAGATGACTGATCGGTCATGTCTTTCATTCTTGTTGCTGCCGAGGGTTGGGTTCGGGCGCCTCGTTCCAACAGCGTTGCTCGCGCTCGGTGTGTGGGTCTGCGGCGCCATGATGAATCCGGCTCCGGCGCAGCCGGCTACGCATGAAGAGGAGGAAGAAGAAGGTCCGGAGTTTCTCGCCAAGTCAGAGGAACTGGCCGCAGTACCGGTTAACGACATTGTTAAATCGCTGCGCCTCAATGCAAGGGCGATGAAGCTTGGCAAGACGGTCTATGATGCGAGCTGCGCTTCCTGTCACGGTGCTGATCTCAAAGGCATGCCCGACAAGCTCACGCCCGATTTGACGGATTCCGAATGGCGGTTCTCCGGGGATGATTATGAATCGGGCGGATTGATCAAGCTGCCCTCCGATCTCGAATGGACCGTGCGTTACGGGATCCGCTCCGGCCATCCCAACGCCCGCGGGATCGAAGGCGCGATGCTGGCCTTTGACCCGAAGTTTCGGAATGAAGAGGATACCAAGGATTATGGCACGACCGAATACCTCAAGCCGGCCGAGATAGACGACGTGGCCGAATATGTCCTTCAGCTCAACGGCCAACGGGCTAACCGCGCCAAAGCTGCCCGAGGTAAGGCCCTCTTCAACGACAATACCAAGGGCAACTGCACCGATTGTCACGGCACTGATGGGGCCGGCTTCGATACGATCGGATCGACGAACCTCACCAAACGGCGGCTATATCTCTACGGTTCCGATCGCGCCTCGATCGTCGAGTCGATAACCAAAGGGCGACACGGGACGATGCCGGCCTTCGATGGCGTGCTCAAGCCGGAGGAACTCAAAGCTGTCTCGATCTTTGCCTTCTCATACGCCGCCAAGCCACCTGCCGCTCAAGGCCGAAGGCCTCAGAACGCCACGCGCGGCGCGCAGGGAAAAAATATACGGCGGTAAGGGTGAGGATTGTAGGATGGGTAGAGGAAAAACGCGTTCTTCCTTTACGCGTTTTGCCGAAACCCATCGCCCGTCTGCGAGGGCGCGTGATGGGTTTCGCTTTAGCGCGTGAAGAACGCGCCATAGCGCGTCAAGACGCGCGTAAACGCGCTAATGTCGCTCTACCCATCCTACGAAGTCGGGCCTGATGAGATCGAGGAGTGCAATGCCAGGAACACTTGAACGGCACGCACTTCCACGCTTGGTTTTGTGCTGCATCCTCGGCAGTGTGCTGGCCGCGCCCGGCATCGCAAGCGCGCAATCGCAACTCAGCCTCGTCATCGGCTATCCGCCGGGTGCGATCTATGACGTTTACGGGCGGCTGGTGGCGCGCCATATCGGCAGGCATCTGTCCGGCAATCCGACCGTCGTGGCGCAGAACATGCCCGGGGCGGGCAGTCTTCGTACGGCCAACTATCTCTACAATGTCGCGCCGAAGGACGGATCGACCATCGGCCTGTTCGCACGCGGTATTGCAATGCAGCCGCTCTTCGACAGTGCGGGCATCCAGTTCGATGCCCGGAAATTCAATTGGCTTGGTAGCACCAGCGCCGAAGTGAGCGTGGTCGTGGCCGCGGCAAACACGCTGTTCAAGACCATCGCGGATGCGCAGGCGCGGGAAATGGTCGTTTCGGCATCGGGCTCGGGTGCCGACAGCGTGATTTATCCTTACGTCCTCAACGGCGTGATCGGAACGAAATTCAAGGTCGTCACAGGCTATCCCGGCAATGCCGACATGCTGTTGGCGGTCGAGCGCGGCGAGGTCGACGGCAATAGCGGCACGTCCTGGATCACGCTCGTCTCCATCAAGCCCGACTGGGTGCGCGATCGGAAGATCAACGTGCTGCTCCAGCTTGCCACCAAAAAACATCGTGATCTTGCGGCGGTCCCGCTCGCTGCCGAATTCGCCAAGAGCGAAAGCGATCTCAAGGTGCTCGAACTCATCTTGTCGCGCCAGGACATGGCCTATCCGTTCGTGGCGCCGCCCGATGTGCCATTGCCCCGTATTGCGGCCTTGCGCGCGGGTTTTGCGGCCACCATGCGGGATCCGGAATTCCTGGCCGAAGCGACGCGCTTGAACCTGGACGTCGATCCCATTTCGGCCGAACAGGTGACGGCTGTCGTGCGCAAAGCCTATACGATGCCCGGCGATGTGGTGGCGCGCACCAAAGCCGTGCTTGAAGCAGGCAGCGCGGCGCAGAAGTAGATGTTGCACAGACATCGATTTGAGGAATTCACGATGACGAACCTATTGGATGCCCGCGCGGCCGGTGCCAAACGGCTCAAGGGCAAGGTCTGCGTCGTCACGGGTGCGGGCCAGGGGATCGGGCGGGCGTCCGCACGCCGGCTCGGCGAAGAAGGCGGCACCATCGTGGTGGCGGATCGGGTCGAAGAAGGCGCGCGCGAAACCGTTGCCGAACTGCGCCAGCATGGCGCCGAAGCCAGCATGGTGCTGGTCGATCTGGGCGCATTTGCGGGTGCGCAGGATTTGATGGCCCAGGCTGTCGCGGCTTATGGTCGGATCGATGTGCTGGTCAACAATGTGGGCGGGACTATCTGGATCAAGCCGTTTCATCTCTACACAGAAGAAGAAGTGAAGCTTGAGCTTGAACGCTCCCTGCTGCCGACCCTGTGGGGCTGTCTCGCGGTGCTGCCCATCATGATGAAGCAAATGGGTGGCTCGATCGTAAATGTCGGCTCGCAATCGACGCGCGGACTATATCGTTTGCCTTATGCGACCAGCAAGGGCGGCATCCTGGCGCTCACCAAAGTGATGGCGATGGAATATGGCCGCTACAATATCCGTATCAATACGATGGCGCCGGGCGGCACCGACATCACGGACCGGGTGACGCCGCGCGGGTTCATCCGCGCTGGTGTGATGGCGGAAGATATTGCCGACGACGAGGCGGAAACCTATCGGCGTGAAATGGCGGCCGACATCACCGCCCAGCAGGCGCTCAAACGGCGTGGCCTGCCAGAAGAGCAGGCCGCCGCAATCGTGTTCCTGGCCTCCGACGACGCGAGCTTCATCACCGGCCAGGTGATCAATTGCAGCGGCGGACAGTCGTGAGCTGGGACAATGCCTTGTTGTTCAAACTTTGTCTGTCGATCATGCAGCCTGGCCGTCCACCGCGATGTTTTGTCCAACGCGCCACAGGACGCCGGTCGGATCGACGATAACGAAATCGCGCATGCCCCACGACCTGTCCGCTGGGGGCTCCGAGTGCACGCCATACTTGGCAATCAGCCCCTCAGCTTGGACATGGCGCCACCACGCCTCAACGTCCTCGACAAGGAGATGCATCATGAAATTGTTGGCGTGTTCCTCGTTATAAAAATTCTGAAGTAGAAAACTTGAATTCCCGTGCCGGAGGTATGCCAGATCCTCTGATGACCAGGCGAGATCAAAGCCCAAATCCTGGTAGAACCGTTTGGACAGAGAAAAGTCCCGGGCAGGCACGAACGCCTTGGCCTCGACTGTTGTCATGTCATTCATCTATGCGGCTCCCATAACGTAGCCCCATGATCGGCGTCTGGCTCCGCGCCATCACTTCCGGTTCTGGTCAAGCTGGCCGTTAAACGCCGCACAGGACGAAGCGTTCCCCCTGGCCCTCTTGGTGGCAGGTCCCCGAATCGCCCAAACTGTGCTTTCTTGGAGGCCTGGATTGCGGGTAAAAGAGTACGTATGCCTGTCCTACGAATGACCTTTGTGCAGAGATTGTGCCTCGCGGCGGCGTCGAGCGTGGCCGCGCTCGGCCTTTTGGAGCCGGCGGCCGCACAGGCGCCGGCCCGCGACCAGTCGAACTCGGTGCGCATCTACTACGGGGATTCCAACAATCCGGTGCACCTGGCGATCCTCGATCGCCTCAAGAAACGTCGTGTCTTGGAAGACCTGCAGGAGTTTTTGAGTCCCTTGCAGATGCCGGCGGAACTGACCATCCGGATGGAAAACTGCAGCGGCCTCGTCAACGCCTGGTACGCTACGAATACGATCACCTATTGCTATGATTTGATCGAATACATGCGCAAAAGCGCGCCCGCCACAACGACCGCGGAGGGGCTCACGCCCGAAGACGCGGTGGTCGGGGCCTTCATCGATATCATGCTGCATGAATTGTCCCATGCGGTGTTCGACCTCCTCAAGATACCGGTATTCGGGCGCGAGGAGGACGCCGCCGATGCGCTGGCCGCGTTCGTTCTGCTGCAGCTCGGAAAGGACGTGGCGCGTCGTACCATCACGGGTACGGCGCATTTCTGGTCTGCCCTGGCAGCGAGCCGCACCTTCGATAAGAGCGAATTCGCGACCGGACACGGTGTCCCCGACCAGCGCTTCTACAATGTTCTGTGCATTGCCTATGGGGCTGACCGTGATCTGTTCGGGGATTTCGTGCGCAAGGGCTTGCTGCCGCGCCAGCGCGCGCCCAGCTGTGAAACCGAATACCAGCAAATTCGTTACGCCTATCAGCAACTCATAGCCCCGCATGTTGATGTCGAGTTGCAGAGACAAGTTCAAGCCCGCCAATGGCTCAAACCGGACGACGGCAAACAATGACTATCCGAATTGGAACATCCGAACGCGCCGGCACCTTCAACAGCCAGGGCTTGGCGCTCAAGACGATCTTCGAAAAACACAAATCGCTCAAACCGATCGATGTGTTGGAATCGAACTCCGCCAGTATCGAAAATGCAAGCCGTCTTCATGCCGGCGAAATCGAATTCGGCTTCATGGCGTCAAATTGGATCGGGCGCGCCAAGAACGGCGAGGCACCGTTCGTCCAACCGATCGATATCCGCATGGTCGCACCTATGAATGCCGGCCCGATGTTCTTCATCACGCGTTCCGATTCCGGCATTTATTCGGTGTCTGGATTGCGCGGCCGGCGGGTTGCGGTCGGCATGGAAGCGAGCGGCATGGTGCAGCACGCGCACAATATCTTCGGCGTGCTCGGCATGACATTTTCGGATTTCACGCCAGTGTATCTCGATTTTGCCGTGGGCGCAGAGGCGCTCGCCAAAGGTGAAGTCGATGCCCAGTTCCAGTGCCCGATCCCCAACAAAGTGATGACGGAGCTTGCGGCGAAGGTCGATCTGCGGGTGCTGCCCTATGCGGCGAGTGATTTGGAGGCCTTGGTGAAGGCCGTCCCCTATTATCGGTCGACGATGATGCGCAAGGGCGCGATCCGCGGCCTCACTGTGGATGTGCCGCAGATTGCTGTGGTGAACATCCTGGCCACCCACGCCCGCATGCCGGAGGCGATCGTGCGCGACGCGGTGGCCGCCATTCTCGCCGGTGCCGAAGAGCTTGGCCGTCTCAACAACTTGTTTGTCGGCCTGTCCGATCTGTTCGCTCCGTTGCGGTCGCGAGGGCCGGCGGCTCTGGAATATGGCGGTGTGCCGTTGCATCCCGGCGCACTGCGGGCCTATCGGGAGGCGGGATTGGTTGCGCCGGCCGCGCGATCGTAAAGAGACGCGCGAGTAGCGAGTAGCGAGTAGCAGGGAGGCCGTTTAGCCCCCTTCGCTATACGCTATTCGCTATTCGCCACTCGCTCACTTCTCGCCCGAAATCGCATTGTAGCGCGCGATGACGTCCTTCGGCGTTGCGACCATGCGGTTCACCAGCCGCGTGACTTCTTCGGCGTCGATTGAACTCATGTCGATGCCGAGTTTTTCCGCCTCTTCGAGCACGGCCTTGTCCCGGCACATCGCCATGAAGGCAGTCTGTAGCGCCTTGGCGCGATCGGTGGGCACGCCAGGCGGAGCCACGAAGGGTAGCGACATGAAGAAGGGGATTTCCGCAAAATCGATCAGCGACAGCATAGCGGGATCGCTGGTCAACTCGCGACCGGTCGGAACGCCCTTGAATTCCGGATGGCGGCTCGTGCGGCCGAACTGTGCGAGCGCCCGAAACGCTTTCCTGTCCCACAGGTCGCGCTGACCGGTCTTGACAGAGCTGACGCCGACGAGCTGGCCGTCGATCTCCTTGCGCTGCATCGCCAGGAAGAGTGGCGCGGCGCCCGTATAGCCGCGCACCACGTTGACGTTGAGGCGCAGCAAATCCCTGGCGATCAGCCCGAAGATCAAATTGCTCGATGCCGCATTGTTGGCGCCGAGCGTAATCCTGGCGCGGCCTCCCGGCCTGATGTCGTCAACCGACTTGACGGGATTGTCGGCGTTGATGAGCATTAGATAGGCATCGTCGGCATAGGATGACATGCTGCCGAGCCAGGTGAGCTTGAGCGGATCGAACTGCACTTGCGGATTGCCCTGGACCGCAAGCTGCGGCGTTGCGCGTTCGAGCTTGGCAAGCACAGTGCCGTCGCGCTCGGTCGCCTGGTAGATGCGATTGGCGGTGACGAGCCCGCCGCCGCCTGGCGTGTTCTGCACCAGGATCGCGGGATTGCCAGGGATGAAGCGGCTGAAATGCTTCGCCGCAAAACGCGCCGTAATATCGTTGATGCCGCCTGGCGAGGTGCCGACCAGAATGGTGACCGTCTTGCCTCTGTAGAATTGTTCGACCGATTGCGCATGTGATGGATGCGTCGCCATCAGACCCATGATAAGGCACAAGCCGAACCCGCACAGAATGGCGGTAAGTCGTCGCTGTATGGTGAGGGGCATCGGTTGTGTCTCCACTACGGTAGTTCCTTCAGCATAACACCAAACCCGCTGCGTGGCTCGCGCACGTTGAGCCACTTCTGAAACTCCCAGATGCGCGCCGTCACGGGGTGTACCACGGGGACGCCGAGATCCCGCTCCAAGATGTCGATGATCTCAAGCGTACGCCAGCCGGAGCCCAGCATGTAGATGGCGTCGGCGCCCTTTACTTTGAGGAAGTTACGTTTGATGTGGGCGTAGATCTGTTCACCGGAAAGTTCCTGCGCCTTGTTGAACGGCACGTCGATGCCGGCCATGCCGCGCACCTCGAAACCCGCATCGGTGAAGTACTGCGCAAATATCGCATTGAGCTTGTCGGGAAAATAGGTTGCGCCGATGAAGTTCTTTGCCTTGAGGGCCTTGAGCGCGCGCACATGGTTTTGTGCAACGCTGGAAATCCGCGCCTTGAATTTCTTCTCCCAGGCCGCAACGATCTTGGCTTCACCCTCGAAGCCGTGCACCATGAAGGGCGGCGCGCCATTGGGATGAATGATGTCGCAGTTCTGCTCGTCCAGCAGCGCAATAAGTTCTTCGTAATGCGGCATCATCTTATGAAATTCTTCTTCGGTGCCGCGGCTGATGTTGAGGAACAGCGGAATGAGTCCGATGCCGTTCGGCAACAGCCGGCAGACCTCTTCCGTCATGCCGGGACGCATGGTCGGATTGACCATGCCGACAATTCCGCGCCAACTTGAGAATGCCATGCGTTCCTCATCACGAGTTCGTTGAGCGAACAGTGTTTCGCTTCTTGTGAGCGCTTGTAATCGCAGAGGGAGAGACATAACCCTCCGTTCCATTGTGAGCAAGCGCATTGCCATCGCCATATTGCGGCGCGATCGGGTTGACCTCCGTCGCGGCCCGGCTGTAGGATGGAGCTGGTCGAGCAGGCGACCGACGGACCGCGTAAAGGGTTTAACCCGCCTTCAGCAGTGAGCAGACATCTCCTTCTTTCTTGCCCGAGAGTTGCGGTCGCCGGGCGCAGAGAAAGAAGGTGTGCCATGTCGCAGGCGCTGCCCGCGAATCCCAATCTCGATTGGCTTAAGAAAGCCGCCAAGCATCGGCTCGTCGAGCTGCGCGTTGCGCAGCCCGATGCCAAGCTGCATCAGGCCCAGCTCACCATCGCCAATGATTATGGCTTCAAGAGCTGGCGCGCCCTAAAGGCGCATGTCGATGCCATCGCCCCGACACTCCGCGACCACGAACCTGTATTCGAAGCCGCACGCGCCGGAGATGTTGAAGCAGTCCGTCGCGCCTTCGCTTCGGGCTTTGATCCGGCAACTCCTGACGTTGACGGTCGCACTGTTTACCAGATCGCCAAGGAGCGGCGCCACGAAGCGATCGAACTGCTCGTTCGCGATGTACAAGAAGTCAACACCCGCCCGGAGGACGAAGCGCAGGCGATCCGCGCGATTATCAGTGCGGCACAGTCCGGGGATGTTGCGGCACTTCGCGCTCAACTCGACGCGCATCCGAAACTGATTGACGCGCTCGGGGGCGGTTTCCAAAAGGCATCGGCGCTACACCTGGCCGTTCTCCGTAACCAGCATGCTGCCGTGCGTTTTCTCATAGAGCGCCGAGCCGACCTCAATCGACGTGACTTTCCGGACAACGCCTCACCGCTCCATTTCGCGGCGATTCATGGTGATCTGGAGACCATCAGGCTGCTTGTCGAGGCGGGCGCAGATGTCATCGGCAATGGTGACGACCACGGGGTCGGCGTGCTCGGCTGGGCGACCTGTTTCCGTGAGGTGCGGCACGATGTAGCCGCCTACCTGCTTGAGAACGGGGCGATGCTCAATCTGTGGACGGTAATCGCGCTCGACCGCGCCGACGATGTTCGCGCGATGGTCACGCGCGAGCCGTCGCTCCTGGAAGCGCGCATGAGCCGCAATCAGCACCGCCGCACGCCACTCCACCACGCCGCGGCCAAGAACCGTGCGGGGATCGTCAAGCTCCTGCTCACGTTGGGAGTCGACCCGAACGTGATGGACGCGACCGGAGCGACTGCGCTAACCACGGCATCGCAAGAGAATGCCGATGCGACAATTGTTGACGAACTTCTGGCAGCCGGGGCGCAATTGGACTTACCTACCGCCGTCAACCTCGGGCGCTACAGCGAAGCGGAGGCGATGCTGCGGGAATATCCGTCACGGATCGGGCCAGATGGTCACGATACAATCGCCCTGCACCTCGCCGTCAACAAGAAGAACCTGACGTCTATTCGCTGGCTGATCGCGCACGGAGTCGCGTTGAACGCCAAGCGGTCCATGTGGGACTGCAACCACACGGCCCTTCACATGACGATCGAGAGTGGTGCCATCGAGATCGGGCGTCTGCTGCTCGATGCCGGTGCCGACCCAAACATCCGCGACGACAAATACCATGCGACCGCGCTAGGGTGGGCGGAGTTCTTTTGTCGTGAGGACTTTGCGAACCTCATCCGCGACAAAGGTGGGCAGAGGTGATCTCCTGCGCCGCGACCGGGCCGCAGCCCTGTCAGGTCACGCAGCGTCGCGCGACTTCGTTGGCGGAGGTCTTGTTGGTGAAGCTGAAGCGTGGCTCGCATCCATCCGGCAGCCGCAGCTGCTGGCTGGGATGCTCCCCGCGAAGGCCGGGCCCACGGTCGCCCTTCATTGTGCGGTCGACAGGCGTCGGTTTGAATGCCGGCCGCTCAAGGTTTGAGCGCTGAAGGTTTCGATGCTCAAAGATTGGGCGCTCAAATCCTGGGTGCTCAAGGGTTGGCCGTGCCAGCGCCAAATGGACTTCAAGTCCTCCTCCGATCGCCAGGATCGCAGTGACTACGACAGTTGCTCCAAACAGATAACGCCCTTTACGCATGACCTGGACCCGCTTCTTCTGCGCCTCAAACCACCCTCCCGCGCCGATCCATCGCGTGTCGGCGGATGCCGTTTCGGGGCATTGTTGCCGACGACGTGAAGATGACATCGTTAGTTGCGCCAAGCCCCAATAAGGTTCAAAGGCCGGCGTCGTCCAGGAAGGTATTTTTTAGGGGGCAGGGGGAACGCGACCGCGGCCGGATTCTGGCTATTGCGCCCTGATCTACAATCGTGGACGGGGAATCAGGTTCAGACGCCCAGTTGAGGCGGCCCCGATGCGGGGTGCCTTATTGCACTTCCATTATCGCCTCAACCTCGACCGATGCGTCACCCGGAAGCGATTGTACTCCTACTGCGCTGCGGACGTGTATCCCGGCCTGCCCAAAAATTTCAATCATGAGATTGGAAAACCCATCGACGACCAGTGGGGTTTGCGTAAATCCCTCGACGGCATTTACGAAGCCGATCACCTTGGCCACGCGCTTCACGCGATCCAAGCTGCCCAACGCATCACGGACCGTGGCAAGTATCAACAATCCGGATTGTCTGGCCGCCTGCTGGCCTTGCTCGATTGTCAATTCCTTGCCGACTTTGCCCTTGATGGGAAATGGGGAAGGATGTCCGGCGAGGTAAAGGATGTTTCCAATCTGGACTGCGCCCGTCCGGTTTCCAGAAGGAGACAGGCGCGTCGGCGCGGGAAGTACAATACTTTTTTCTTTCAACCTGGCCTCGGCGCCAATCGGCGCCTGCGCCGTGGCGGTTCCGGTTGTGGCCAGGCCGATAAAAAGTGCCAGGGCAGCACATTTGCCTCTTGTCATATCGCCCTCCTTCAGCCCGCAGTGTGCGAGAAGCGAAACACTAAGTGACGTGTTGCCAGCCTGCAACAAGATTGTGTCCTATGGTTCACCCATAAGTATTCAACACATGGCGCGCGATGACCATCTTCATCACTTCGCTCGCGCCTTCCGTGATGCGGTAGCTGCGTTGCTGGCGCCAGAACTTCTCGATCGGAAGGTCGGTCGTCAGTGCAATGCCCCCATGAATCTGCATGCATTCGTCGGCCGCCTTGAATGCCATTTCGTCGGCGAAATATTTGCACACATAGCAGTCTTCGCGGGCGTCTTCGCCATTGTCGAGGCGGGCGGCGGCTTTGTAGACGAGAAGCCGCGCTGCCTGCAGGTTGATATACATGTCGGCAAGCTTCCACTGCGTGGCCTGGCGGTCGGCGAGCGGGCGGCCGAAGGTCGAGCGCTGTTTGGCGTAGGATGTCGACATTTCCAGCATGCGCTCGGCGACGCCGAGCGCGCGGGCGCCGTGCTTGATACGTCCGGCCCCGAGCCATTTCTGGGCGAGCTTGAAGCCGCCGCCTTCCTCGCCGATCCGCTGAGCAACCGGAACGCGCACGTTGTCGAGCACGATTTCCCACGGCCGGTCGCCCATCATGGTCTGGTACGAGGTGCCGAGTTTGACGCCGGGCGTGTCCATGTCGACCAGGAAGCAGGAAATGCCGCCACGCGAGCCCTTGGAGCGGTCGGTTGCCGCCATAAGCTGCATGAACGAGGCCTTGTGGGCGCCGGTGATGAAACGCTTGGTGCCGTTGATCACATAGTGATCGCCGTCGCGCACCGCGGTCGTGCGCATGCCGCCCGGATCGGAACCCGCGTCGGGTTCGGTCTGCGCGAAAGCCACTTTCTTTTCGCCGCGCAACACCGGCAGGAGATAGCGCTCCTTCAATTCGCCGGTGAGCGTGTAGAGGATGTGTCGAACCGATGGGCCGGTAATGCCTTCGCCGCGCGCCGGCAGCGCGATGGTGCGTGACAATTCCTCGGTCACGACCGTGCGCTGAAACAGCGAGAGGCCGGCGCCGCCATGTTCTTCGGGCACTTCCATCATCCAGATGCCGAGATCCTTGGCACGCTGCTGCAGTTTGCCAAGAAACTCCGGTTTGACCTCTTCGCCCTCGGCAGTGATGGTCTGGCGCTCGATCGGAATCAATTCGCTGTCGACGAACTTTCGCAACGTCGCCTTGAACATCCGCAATTCTTCGGGAAGCTGGAAGTCCATCATGCGTCTCCCGTAGAGGTCCGCCAGATCACGCGCACGTCAACGGCGGTCGCCCCGCTTTGTCGCACCATGAGCGGATTGATTTCGATGTCGTCGATCTTCGCTCGATGATCGAGAAAAAATTGCGCAAGTGCCAAGACAGTGACTTCAAGCGCCTTGCGGTCAGCGGGCGCTTGTCCACGGAAGCCGCCAAGCAATTTGTCGAGCTTGAGACCGTCGATCATCTTGCCGACGTCGCGGGGCGTCACCGGCAACAAGCGAAGGGCGGCGTCCTCGGTGAGTTCGACCAACACGCCACCCGCGCCGACCAGCAGGATCGGACCATAGAGCGCATCGTTGCGTGCGCCCACGATCGCTTCGACACCCGACACCATTTCCTGCACCAGGAAGCCGTCGATGCGGGCGCCCGGATGCGCCGCATGCGCCGAGGCAACGAGCCTGTCGGCTGCGGCGACGACGGCTTTGCCGTCGCGCAAATTGAGCACGACGCCGCCGGCTTCCGTCTTATGCAGGATGTCGGGCGACACGATCTTGAGCACGACCGGAAATCCGATTTCTTCGGCCGCGTTCGCGGCCTCCGCGGCGGTCTTGGCCATTTTGCTCTTGGGCAGTGCGATGCCGTAGCGCGCGAGCGTGTCGTCTAAATTGGCGGGTGACAGATCGCTTGGTGGTGCGGCCCCAGGCACTTGCGGTGTGCGCCCCTTGCGTTCCGCATGGAACCAGAGCGCGTTCAAGGCGCGCAGCGTCGGCTCCAGTCCCTGCACAAACGGAAAGCCGGCGGATTTCTGCGCCTCGACGGCTTGCGGGGTCATCTGATAGCTCAT
>DATGVJ010000493.1:0-17093 GCA_035300505.1 Xanthobacteraceae bacterium | reverse complement strand
GGCAGTCGAGTGCCATCCCGCCATGCTCATCTATCTGGATAATGCGCGCTCGATCGGGCCGAATTCGCCGGCGGGACAAAATCGCGGGCGCGGCCTCAACGAGAACCTCGCGCGCGAGATCCTGGAGCTTCATACGCTCGGCGTGCGCACTGTCTACCGCCAGGACGACGTCACCAGCTTCGCCAAGATCATCACGGGCTGGAGCATCGTTCCGCCGGTGCAGGATCCGGCGCGCGGTGGCGAATTCATGTTCAATCCACGCATGCACGAGCCCGGCACGCAGATCGTGATCGGCAAGAGTTATGCGGACGGCGGCTACGATCAAGGCCGCCGTGTGCTTGCCGATCTGGCGCGGCATCCCGCGACCGCCAAACATGTCGCCTACAAGCTTGCGCGCCACTTTGTGGCCGACGATCCGGCGCTCGCGCTGGTGGAGCGGCTCACCAAGCGCTTTCGCGACACCGAAGGCGATCTCAAGGAAATGGCCAAGGCGCTGGTCATGGCGCCCGAATCCTGGGAGCCGTCGCGCGGCAAGCTCAAGCGCCCGGGAGAATGGATCGTCGGCACGTTGCGCGCCGTCGGCGTCAATCCGCCCGACATCGCACCGGTGATGCAGGCGCATAACCTTTTAGGCGAACCGCTGTGGCGTCCGCCTGCTCCCAACGGTTTTGCGGATGACGACGCGACTTGGCTCGACGGCCTGTCGCAACGGCTGGATGTCGCCAACCAATTTGCCCGCAGGTTGGGTGGCACGCACGATCCCAATGCCGCGTTCGAAGCAACGATCGCGCCGTTGGCGTCGGCGGAGACCCGTCAGACGATCGCGCGGGCGGAGAGCCGCCAGCAGGCGCTGGCGCTTCTTTTCATGGCGCCAGAGTTCCAGCGGAGATAGTTCCATGACGATTGATCTCCATTCCCCGTCACGCCGCGAATTGCTGCTCGCCTCCGGCACGCTGTTCGCATGGGCCTATGTTCCGAAGCTCGCTCTCGCGCAGGGTCGCGATCCGCGCCTCCTGGTGATCGTATTGCGCGGCGCGCTTGACGGCTTGGCGGCTGTCGCGCCGGTCGGCGAGCCCGGTTGGGTACCCTTGCGTGGCGACAAAGCGCTGGTGCTTGACGGTGCCACGCCGGCATTGCCGCTCAACTCCATGTTCGCGCTCAATCCCGCCATGCCAAACCTGCACCGGATCTACAAAGCGGGCGCCGCCACGATCGTCCACGCGGTGGCGTCGCCCTATCGGGAACGGTCGCATTTCGATGGGCAGGATGTGCTTGAAAGCGGGCTCGCCCGTCCGGGTGCGGTCGCGACCGGTTGGCTCAACCGTGCGCTCACCGCGCTGGTGCCGGCCAATCGTGCGAATCCGAAGGCGCGCGATGCCTTTGCGGTCGGGCCGATTGCGCCTTTGGTCGTGCGCGGACCGGCGTCCGTGATGGCGTGGACGCCGCCGCGCCTGCCGCCGACCAGCGACGATACGATCATGCGACTGCTTGATCTTTATCGCCACACCGATCCGGCGCTTGCGCGTGTGCTGGAAGAGCGTCTTGGGCTGGCCACGATCGCGCGCGCCGGCGGCATGGATGCCAGACCCGACGGCACGGCGCCCGCGCGCCCCGCGGGAGGGCAGGGCGCCGCGCAAGGGGCCGCACAAGTGCGCGCCTACTTCGCGGATTCTGCCGGCGCGGCGGCGAAATTCCTGGCGCGGCCCGACGGGCCGCGCATCGGTGCGCTCGCCTTCGACGGCTGGGACACACATGCTGACGAAGGCGCCCTCAACGGCCGCCTCGCGGCACTGCTCGGTGCGCTCGATGGCGCCATCGCGGCGATCGAAACCAATATGGGGGCGGCGTGGCGCGAGACCGTGGTGGCAGTGATCACCGAGTTCGGCCGCACGGCCCGCATCAACGGGACTCAAGGTACGGACCACGGCACCGGCACGGTCGCGTTCCTGGCCGGTGGTGCGCTCAAGGGCGGCCGCGTGGTGGCGGATTGGCCGGGCCTCAAAAATCTACACGAGAATCGCGACCTCAAACCGACCACGGACTTGCGCGCCGTGCTCAAGGGCCTGCTCAAGGACCATCTGCGCATCGAGGACAAAGCGCTGGCCGGCGATATTTTCCCCGACAGCGCCGCCGTGAAACCGATGGCGGGGCTCTTGGCCTGAGCCAGTAACTTAACTTAAGCGAAGTTCGTAGCCCGCATGGCGCCGAGGCAACGTGCCTATGCACGGTCACTTGCGCCGGTTGGCTATTCGATGCCGCTGTCGTCCAAAGCCCTCCGAAAATAGGCATCAAGGTCCCGTGAACCCCACAGAATTCGAGTATCGTAAAGATGGCTGCGTGGGCCATCCTCGTCGCTTAGCGCAGGAAAATAACGTAATTTCCAAATGTCACGCTGCGAAAATGAGGTCGTATTTCCGCGCGCGGACGGCCTATCATTGTATGAAAGGCAGCAAGTCGTTCGCAGTAATTCCTGATTTTCTCAATATAGTCATTTGCAACTTGCCGGCTTTGACTCTGGCGTTGAATACGTGTCGCAATATGGGCAAGATCTCTTAGAGCCGCAGTTCGATAGACAAGACGTGGCACTCAAGACTCTTTTGGAGCGTGTTCAAGGTCGTCTAGATAATCCTGGACGAATTTCCGGGCCTCTTCACTCGTGTGGCTTCCGCCCTCGGCTTCAGCAGCATCCAACATGTTGCGCAGCGCGGCGAGTTTGGCCAGCCGTATGGCGTGACGCACCGCGTCCTCTGCGGTCGGAAAGGTTCCGGCGTCGATTTCGGCGGCGACCCATTGCGCCGCATCAGGGGTGAGTTCGACCTTCAAGATCAACGTTCCTACATTCTGATATCAAATGATCATGGTTTACTGATCCGCATTTGGCCATAGCGGGAATTGTGCGAGGCCGTGTGCTCCCACGCGTAAGCGGTTGTGGCCGGCTTGATTCACCCTCTACCATAGCATACCATCAAATCTCGTCGATGCGCAGATTGCGCAGCGCCAATCCGCGTCGGCTTATTTGAAGAAACTTCGGCTTATTTGAAGAAACTAGGGGCACACACATGACGAATCTGAAACTTCCCCATCGAAGACAATTTCTGCAACTGGCCACGGGCGCTGCCGCGCTCCCGGCACTCCCGCGGATCGCAAGGGCGCAAACCTATCCAACGCAGCCGGTGCGTATCGTCGTCGGCTTTGCTCCCGGCGGCGCGGCCGACATTATTGCGCGCCTGATGGGTCAATGGCTGTCGGAACGGCTCGGCCAGCAATTCGTCATTGAGAACCGGCCGGGTGCTGGTAGTAACATTGCAACCGAAGCGGTCGTGCGTGCCGCTCCAGACGGCTATACGCTGTTGTTGGTGGTTCCGCCGAACGCGATCAACGCGACGCTGTATGACAAACTGAATTTCAACTTCATCCGCGACATCGCTCCCGTCGCGAGCATTATTAGCCAGCCCCAAGTCATGCTGGTGAACCCGTCGTTTCCGGCCAAAACCGTTCCCGAGTTCATCGCCTACGCCAAGGCCAATCCGGGCAAGATCAATATGGCGTCTGTCGGCAGCGGAACTGACACCCATGTGTACGGCGAGTTGTTCAAGATGATGGCTGGCGTCAACTTGGTTCACGTACCCTATCGCGGCGGGGCGCCCGCGCACACCGATCTGCTCGGCGGGCAGGTGCAAGTCTACTTCGGCGCCATCGCCTCGTCGATCGAATACATCAAAGCCGGCAAGCTGCGAGCGCTGGCCGTGACCACCGCGACGCGTTCGGAGGCGCTGCCGGACATCCCGACCGTGGGCGAGTTCGTCCCGGGCTACGAGGCCAGCGGCTGGTGGGGCGTCGGCGCGCCCAGGAACACGCCCGCCGCGATCATCGAGAAGCTCAATAAGGAGATCAATGCCGGCCTCGCCGATACTAAGATAAAGGCGCGCCTTGCCGACATGGGTGCTACGCCGATTGCAGGCTCGTCCGCTGACTTCGGCAAGCTCATCGCCGACGAAACGGAGAAGTGGGGCAAGGTGATCCGGGCGGCCAACATTAAGGCGGAGTAAGGCCGCTCCGATCGCGGCCCGATATTCCATAAATCCCGATATAGAAGGTCGCCGTCGAAGAATGGTGGCCAATCATCTCCAATGCAAATTGTCGCCGACGGCGGCGCAGCGCTCCATACCTCGCCCTTTGGCCTCCGCTTAGAGCGCCGAGTTGCGCTCCTGCCCGTCAGGGACGCCGCACGCCGGGCACCGACGAGATGTCGCGATGCGGCTCGCCGCAGATGTAATCTTCGACCTCGATGTCATTGCGAAGGGTGTAAACGAAGCGCGTCTGCCAATCCCGCGTGTAATACTCCGGATCGTGCACGGTGACGACGATTTCGAGCTGGTTCGGACTGATCTTGCGGATACGCTCTGTCGTTTTCAGTTCGTCGGTATGCGGTGCGCCCGTGGCATCAAGGAAGGTCTGCTCTTTGAAGCCGAGCGTCTCCACCACGAGCGTGTCGCCTTCATAGCGGCCGAACGAATAACCGCTGTAGTAGGGGAGTATCATCAGCTCCTCGTGATTCGGTACGGGCGTGTCGAGGGCGATGGCACGGATTTGATGATTGAGCTCATGGGTGATGATGACCTGACCCGGAGCCGCCTGCAGTATTTCGAACGGGTAGGGCGTCGCCAGATTGCGCACCGGGCCGTCGGGCGTGCAAACCATGCGCGCCTCGTCCATGATCGAGCCGTTCTTGAGACCCGTCATGTTCTTTTCGTAGGCGGCTTTGCCTTTGGGGGTGAGCGGCAGTTCGCCACCGCCGACAAGCTGGATCTTGGCGCGATATTCGGTGGTCCAATAGACTCCGCGAAGATCGGGTGCATCGGCCCCGTAGACGGATGCGGAAAGTGACGCGGCAAACATGGCAGCGAACACCGGCAAACCGATGCGATCGTGAAAGCGAAATCGTTTCATCATGCCCTCCAGGAACAGACTAACTTGTTTGGTCTTGATAGCTTCGTTGTGTGAATCACCAAGAGATCAACGGGCTCGGTCGACTCCCTCTCCCCTTTGGGGTGAGGGGGGTCCGAGGTGTCGATGAAGTGCGATTTGATTGCTTCCAGGTGGCTTATCGAGGCTTCCGGGCATCAGCCCGGTCGAACAGTCTGGTCCCCCCTCACCCTAGCCCTCTCCCCAAAGGGGCGAGGGAACAGACCGAGCCAGCCTCAGCGCCATCGATTCATCACCGATTCACAGAGCTCGGACCCGCGTCTACTCAGCAGCTCTCAAAAATCCGGCCTTGTAGCCCTCGGGACATCCGACTCCCTGTTGTTGTAGTACTCCATCCGATTTTCGGCACAGACGCCTTCCGCCACGCGGGCGCCCCCTGGCGCATAGGTCAGCGTGCCGGTCCAGGGCGTCGTGAAGACACCCTCGTCCTCGACTGTCACATGCGCCTGCAGGAACTTGCCGCCGCGGTGGCGGGTCCAAACATCGCCTTGAACCAGCCAATTCTCTTTGCTGTGCCTATCGAGTGCGTCTTTCACGTCGTCGTAATCGCGCAGCCGATAGCGTTCCACCACGTGTAGCTTGTCTGTATAGGGCGTACCGAACAGGTCGATCATCGCGTACTTGCGATCAGTCTTGACGCCGACGGTGTCGATCACGAGGGTGTCACCCTCATAATGGCCGACGGAATCTCCGTACCAGGACGGCTTCAGCGGTGAGGTATGGGGCTGGTTCAGGCGCACCCGGCGTACTTCACTATTTCCGCTGTACAGCATCGTGATCCTGTGCGGTTGCTGTATCATCTGCATTGTAGCCTGCTTGTAGATGAACAGCATCGGAAACGGCCAACACTGGTTCGAAGGGTTTGGAGCCGTAATGCCGGCAAGCGATATTTCGCCGAATCGCTTGACCACGGCTGCCGCCCACGGCTGCAGGATCGGACTGTTGTAATCCCCGACCAACTGGTCGTAGTTGCTGATCCCGACCTTGCCGGCAGGCAAAGCCAGCGAACCGCCCGGGCCGGACGGCCCCTGCCCCGCCCAGCGGGACAGGTTCGTTATCGGGCCTGGGCCCGATGCGGGCGGCTCAAACCAGGGAAAGCCGGGATGGGTCCATACGCGCGTCAAGTTCGGAATTGACGCGGCGTGGTGCGCTTCGCCGCCGGCCGTTTGCGCCATGGCAGGTATCGCGGCCACGCTCGCCACTGCTAGGAAAAGAAGGAAATCCCGCCGCATACACATCGGTCATCTCCCGTGTTTATCAGCGTTGCTCTTCCTGATCGGGTGGGAAGTTTCCGTATCTTATGCGAAAATCGCGAGCGGTGCCAGTGCGGTGGATTTCGCCAGGAAACGCTACTCCTGGAAATAAGTCGGGGTCTTGTAGCCCACCTTCTTCCTCGTGCCCGTGTAACGCTTATATAGCTCCCGCTTGACCGGGTCGCCGTTGGCCATGTGGACGTACGGGCAAACATCGACGCAGATGTGGCAATATTCAGCGCGCAAGCGTGAGAAGACATAACACTTCTCAACGTCCGTGAGCCAGCGCCTTACTCCCTCCGTAACGGTGAACCCCTCGCGCGGAATCGCGTCGGCTGGGCAGTTATTGCTGCAGAGATTGCAGTGCAGACAGGTGTCCTGGACGCCAAATACCAAAGGTGTGTCGACTGCCAGCGGTATCGTTGTAGAGACTATGCCAGGACGATGACTGGAACCGAATTGCGGATGCACCAGGCTTCCATGTTTCCCCAGTTCACCAAGGCCCGCAGCAATCATCGCAGGAATGGCCTGGATGTCGCAGGCGCCGTTGTGATGGGCCCAGGCGGGATAGCCGAGCGAGCGGATATGCGCAGCCATCTCGGTCGCGACTTCCGCGCATCTCAAATAGGCGTTGCTCGCCTCCTGCTCGATCGCTCGCGGTCCTCTGAGCGCTTCCGCATAATTTTCCGCGATGATCATACAGATAACGTAGCCATGCGGCAGGTCGAACCCCTTCCGGATCATGATCGGTGTCAGGAGAGCAATTCCAACGTCATCGGCGCCGATTTCTCGAGCAAACGTCTTGATGTCTGTGGCGGCACGTTCGACGTCGTCAATCTCGGTGCGCGTAGGGTTCACCGGCCCATCGCGGAATTTTGCCAGATCCGACCAGCGCTGTCTTTGTGCCATTTGTTCTGGCGGACGATGCTTGTACAAAGGGATCTCGTCGAATCCGTGGTCCTTCATGAGCTTGACCAGCAATGGGTCCTTGTACCCCTGCTCGCGGATTCTGGAAGCGCCTTTCATGAGTAATTTTCCTCGAAGTTCTCCCGAGCGAGCTGACCAAACATGTGTCGGCGCATGCGCTTCAGATCAAATGCCCAAAACAAATTTGCGCAGCGCGGCGCCGATTTCGTTCGGAGAGTCGTCCTGAAGGTTATCGTCACCTGCGATGCTTGCCCGGGGTCCATCCGCGGCCGGCAAGTAACCGCTCGCCGGCGGCAAGCGGCCCATCTTCGAGCGGCGTTCCCATCGTATCGTTCCAGCGGTTGAGGAAACCGAACAAAGCGATCACACCGACGATCTCCACTATCTGCTCTTCGGTCCAGTGCTTGCTCATCTGCGCAAACATCTCATCGGTGACAGCGTTGGGCACCGAGGCTGCTGCGACAGCGACGTCGAGGGCCGCGCGCTCTGCCTGGGTAAAAAGCTGGCTCGTTTGGTAGTCCCAGATCGCGGCGGCCCGTTTCTCGTCAACTCCGAAGTGCATGGCGCCTTCGATGGTGTGCGCCATGCAATATTGGCACCCGGCGGCGCGACTGGCGACGTGGGCAAGGAGCCGCTTGAACCCGCGATCGACCTTGCTCTCCGGGTCCCAGACGGCGGCCGTCATCTGCGCCCACGCCTGAACCATCTTGGGCTTGCGCTGCATGATCAGGACGCTGTTGGGTACGAACCCGAGCGACATCCTGGAAGTCTCGAATTGCTTTTCCAAGGCCGGATTTGGGGGGAGCGGAGCAAGTCGTGGCGACGGTCTCACATGCTGGTCCATGGCCGCAATCCCTCACCGCAAAACACACGCCTCGTGCCGTCCGCAAGCTTGTTCTGGACATTCTGTAATGATCACTGCATAATGTCAATGCTATCCACGAGCCGGGTTCGAGCCGGGTCGGCTCACGCGGTGAATGGGAACTCCAAATGGCAAGACCGATAGGTTTCGATGAGACGGCCGCACTAGATGCGGCCATTGAGTGCTTTCGCCGGCGGGGATATGAGGCAACCTCAATCGGCGATCTCACGGGCTGCATGGGAATTGGTCCCACCAGCCTCTACAATACATTTGGCGACAAACGCACTCTCTTCATCAAGGCGCTTGAGCGATATGTTAATTGCTCCGTGCGGGCGCGCCTGAAACGTCTGGAGAGTTCGTTACCGCCGAAAGAGGCCATTCGAACATTGATTGAAGACGTCGTCGAGAGGTCGCTGGCCGACCCGGCAAGAGGCGGATGTCTGCTGATCAATTCGGCGCTCGAAATTGCTCCCCATGATCCGGAACTCGGCGCCGAAATCGCGAAACGCCTGGGCGAGATCGAGGGATTCTTTCGACGTTCGATAAGTGCAGCGCAATCGAGCGGCACTATTCCCCGAAAATTGAATTCAAGAGACCTCGCGCGCCTTTTGCTCGGAGTTCTGCTTGGCTTGCGCGTTCTTGCCCGCTCGAAGCCTGAGCGAGCTCTACTCGAAGGCGTGGCGCGGCCGGCGCTCGCGCTGCTCAATTGAACTCTCGACAAGAGCGTCTGAGGTTGCGGCGATGGGCAATATGGGTTTGGCGTTCATAGCGGGCATCTTGTCGACGCTATCACCTTGCGTGCTGCCGTTGCTGCCCATTGTTCTTGGAACCGCAATCAGCGAACATCGGGCTGGTCCGGTGGCTCTTGCCGCCGGAGTAGCCCTCTCATTTGTCACCGTGGGCCTGTTTGTAGCCGTTATCGGCTTTTCTATCGGTCTCGATGACGGTGTGTTTCGTGCAGTCGCCGCAGTTCTGATTACCGGAATCGGAGTCGTCCTCATCGTTCCGCGCTTCCAGGCGCAGCTTGCGCTTGCGGCAGGGCCTGTGGGCGGATGGATCGAGCAGCAATCGGCCGGCTTTTCAACAAGCGGCCTGGGTGGTCAGTTTGGCGTGGGATTGTTGCTGGGCGCACTTTGGAGCCCTTGTGTAGGTCCTACGCTCGGCGCAGCCTCACTCCTGGCTGCGCAGGGCCGCGATATCGGCCATGTTGGGTTGACCATGCTGGCGTTCGGCCTCGGTGCCGCGTTGCCGCTCCTGCTGCTTGGTGTTCTGTCACGCGAAACTCTTCGTCATTGGCGGGACCGGATGCTTGCCGCGGGCAAGAGCGGAAAGATCGCGATGGGGCTTGTTCTGGTCGCGACCGGAATCCTCGTACTGACTGGGCTGGACAAGGTGTTCGAGGGATATCTTGTCGAAGTATCCCCGGACTGGCTGACCAATCTCACCACGCGAATATAGCCGGTGCTGAACCTATGTATTCTCCTTCGACAAGCTCAAGCTCGCCGCAAGATAGCGGCCACCTGCACCTCGCCTTGATTGAATGCGTGACGACCTTTCGTTACGTATTCAAGCCGCAAACGGCAGTGGCCGAGGCGAGTGAACCACGTGACGGATCAACTGGGGTTTGAACCGCAGTCCCGCGGGCGTTCAGCTTGAACTGGCGGGCAGGGTACGGAACCGTACGAGCAGAAGACGCAACAATCCCCTGCCTTCGGCCGCAGTCGAGCACCACAACCCGTACATTGGTAGAAGAACCGGCAGGCGTCGGTTGGCATCGCCTCCAGCTTCGCGGTCTTGCAGTCAGGGCAGGTGATTACGGATTCCAGGACCATGGTTATTCCTTGGAGGCGGTATATAGCATCGATTGTTGTAGAGTGCTGTTGATAGCTACTTGCAGGCCATCATGTTCCAAAAAAATGAAGGCCGAACTGTCGATTGAATTGTCAAGGTGCAGGGGACCGGTCGCGCCGCGTGAAGCGATCTTCGCGAGGCGCTTTCCGCCTGAAGGCGGTACTCCGAACGTTTGGAGTACGTCCCGCGTTTACGCGGCCTTTCTTCGTCTGGAAACGTGTTTCAACACGGCCACGAGTTCTCGATCGCGAGGAGCATGAGCATGAGCATGAGCATGAGAGCGCGTACAGCACTGATCGCGTCGCTTACTTTTGCGGCGGCGCTTGGCGGCGCCGGGGCGGCAAGCGGGCAGGCGTTTCCTGCGCGGCCGGTCACGATGGTGATCGCGTTCGGCGCGGGCGGGCCTGGCGACACCATCGGTCGCATCCTGGCCGAGCACATGCGCGGCACGCTCGGTCAGCCGGTCGTCATCGAGAACCTGCCCGGCGCCTCCGGCACGATCGGCGTAGGGCGCGTCGCGCGGGCGGTTCCGGACGGCTACACGTTCACCCTGGGCAACTGGGCAACCCATGTACTCAACGGCCCGATGTTTTCGCTTTCCTACGATCTCGCGGCGGATTTCACGCCCGTTGCGCTGGTATCGAACGATCCGCTGACGATCGTGGCAAGGAAGTCATTTCCCGCAAATGACCTGAAGGAATTTATCGCCTGGCTGAAGGCCAATCCGGATGGCGCGACCCAGGGCACGACAGGCGCCGGCGGCATTTCGACGGTTGGAGGCTTGTTTTTCCGCAAGGAAACCGGAACGCAATTTCGCTTTGTGCCCTACCGCAACGGTCTCGCGGCGGCAATGCAGGACCTGGTGGCCGGCCAGATCGATTTCATGATCGATACTGCCGCCAATTCGCTTCCGCAGATTCGTGCCGCGACCATCAAGGCCTATGCGGTCACTGCGAAAACGAAGCTTGCGGCGGCGCCCGAAATTCCGACGGTCGACGAAGCCGGTCTCCCCGGTCTTCATGCGCAGAATTGGCAGGCCATCTTCCTGCCGAAGGGCGCGCCGCGCGAGGTCGTGGCGAAACTCAATGCCGCAACCACCGCCGCGCTTGCCGACCCGAATGTACAGCGCCGTCTCGCCGACATCGGGCAGCAGATCTATCCGCGTGAGCAACAGACCCCACAAGCACTCGCCGTCTTGCAGAAAGCCGAGATCGAGAAATGGTGGCCGATCATCAAGGCGGCAGGCATCAAGGCGGAGTGAGCGGGGGATTCGTAGCCCGCATGAGCGATAGAGCACTCTTGCGCGATATCGCGACATGTGGGACGGCCAGCCCCGGATATCGCGCACCCTCATTGGCGCGCTAAGGCGCGCCGATAAGGGTGCGCTCATCCGGGCTACAGTTCTTGCTGTGCGCTTTTGCTACAGGCGCTGGCCGGCGAGCCAAGCCGTGATGGTGTCGGTCAGCGGTCCGAAATTGTCCAGGAACTGGTGGCCGCGCGGATTGGGCCCCTTCGAGTTCGGAACCAGAACATATTTGATGCTCGGGACCAGCGACCCCGTCGAGGTCGCCGCCGATAACAGCATGTAGGGTTCGAACGGTGCGATGACGGCGTCGGCGGCATCGCGCACCATGAGGACCGGGCGGGGGATGCGCTTGATCCAGTAGGTGCCGTCGGCCGTGCTCGAAGCCTCCGTGCGATAGCTCAGGAAGTGCTGGCCGGTGAGCGGTTCCTGTACGCCTTCGGTGCGACGCATCTGCAATGAAAGCGTCTCGCGCTCCTGGCCTTCGCGCAAGGACTTCAGCGCGGCCTCCGACAACGCGTGGAAAGCCTCTTCATTCTGCACGAGCACGTTGCGCGACTTCCACGGCAGATTCCCGAACATCCCGCTGAGCACCACCGCCTTGATGTCGTGCTCCCAATTGTTGGCGGCGTAGTACTGGACCTGGATGTTGCCGAGGCTGTGCCCATAGAGCACAAGCGTGGTGTAGCCGAGCGCGCGCGCCGTATAGACCGCCGCCTCGATGTCGCGGCGGACCTCCACGAAGTTGTCGGTGTTGATGAGCTTGTCGTGCTGACGCGTGCTGATGGTCAGCACGCCGTAGCCTTTCGCTGCGAGCAGCGGACTGATCGAGCCGATCGGGGCCCCGGAAAAATTGCCGCCGCTGCCGTGCACGCCGACGATGAGCGTGGTCGCGGCAACCGGTTTGTCCAGCGGCTGCCAGAGCGCGGCATCGACCCGGAAGCCATCAATCGCCTTGATGGCAAGGAAGCGCGGCGTCGCTCCGGAAGAGGCATTGAACGCCTCCGGCAAGTTCGCGGGGCGATCGATGAAGTCGTATTCGATGCTGGCCGCCCTTTCGGCATACGCGCATGTTGCGGCGAAAAGACCGATGACGGCGAACGAGACCACAACAACCGGATTGCGCATTTTACATCTGCCCCTTCGCCCTGAATTCATTCTGCCAACGCAAGCGCATGCCGACACGGTCAACTTCCTTTCCGCGGATGACGACCCGGTTGATCTTTCGCACGTTGGCCACGCTGTCGAGCACGTTGGCGTCGAGCACGATGAAGTTGGCGCTCTTGCCCGGCGCCACCATGCCGAGCTGATCGTCGAGCCGCAGGGCCTTGGCGGATTCGCGGGTCGCCGCCAGCACCATTTCCATCGGGGTGAAACCGTTCGCCGCCATGTTTTCGAACTCGAGCATCGAATGCATCCCGAGCCAGCGGTTCTCATCGCCGGCTGAGTCGCCGCCCAGAACTTCGCGCACGCCCGCGGCATGGAGCTTGCGGGTATTGACGGAGTCGAAGACGCGCCCGAACGTGTTGGGTGGCGTGGCGGCGCGCTTGCGTTGATCATAGAGATCCTGCCGCGCCCGGATGAGCGCCGGCGGAATCGATTCTTGCACCAGGGGCTCGTCGATCCAGGCCGGCCTGCCGTTTTCGCGGATGAGAGAACCGCGATTGATGCCGCCCAGGTTGGGGGTGATCCAGATGTTGTTTTCTTTCGCGAGCCGGATGAACTCGTCGTCGACTTCCTGGTCGCGGATGCTGTGCAGAAAACCTTCGACACCAGCGCGCACCAGGAGTTTGGCGTCCGCCAGGTTGAACACGTGAGCGATCGATCGCAGCCCCAACTTCTTGGCTTCGTCGGCGGCGGCGGTGAACATTTCTGGCGTGAGTTTTGTCGCGCGGCCGCCACGATCGTCGACCCATATTTTGATGAAATCCGGTTTGCGGGTCGCGAGTTCGCGCACGTATTTGCGTGCGTCCTCCGGGCTCCTCACCGCATAGGGCACGTCGTTGCGCGAACGATCGGCAGGCCCCGATCCCGGATAAGCGAGCCCGAGGCCGACGGTGAGAATGCGCGCCGCGTTGGGAATGGTTTCCTCGCGCAGCTGGAACGCGAGATCGCCCATGTCGGTGCCGGTCGAGAGCACGGCGACGACGCCGTGGTAGGCGTAGCGCTCCAGGTGATCGACGTAATTGGCGCGTGTGAAATTCGCTTTCGACATGGTGCCGGCGACCGCGTCGAGGAAGCCCGGATGGCCATGCGCGTCGACGATGCCCGGCATGACAGTCTTGCCGGTGAGGTCGACGCGCGTTGCGCCCGCCGGCACCATCACCTGGCCGCGCCGGCCCACTTGTGTGATTCGCGTGCCCTCGACGACGAAGACGGAATCTTCAATCGGCGTGCCGCCGTCGCCGGTGATAAGTCGCGCGCCTTCATAGGCGGTAATGCCTTGGGCCTGGCTCTGCCCCGGAATTGCGGCCATCACGATGAGGCCGGCAAGGACCGTCAACATCCGATAGAGATTCATCCGACGGAGATTTTTGTTCAATCGGCGCATCGATTCCTCCCGGAAACGTAATGATGTTGTTTTTCTGGAACCATCGTACGCTGGTTGGTCGATGGGGTTCAACCTCCAAGGTGCTCCGCAATAAGGTTCGCGACGGCATCGGATCTGGTCAAGGCAAGGTCATGATCGCCGCCCGGCAGAATGCAGAGCTTCGCATTTGGTATTCGCTTCTCCAACTCGCGACCGACCGCAACCGGACTGATGGGATCTTCGTCACCCCAGATCAACAGCGTCGGTGCCGAGATATTCTCAACCGGAAGCGGCGCGGCGGCGCGCTCCTGCAAGATCCAGTCGGCCGCCGTTGGAAACAATTTCCGATAATCCGATCGCCAATCGGCCGCACCGAAACGCGCCATATCGACACCCCCCGAAGTTGCCACCAGCACCAGGCGCCGCACGATTTCGGGTCGGCTGAGCGCGACGCGAACTGCGACCACGCCGCCCATGGACTGGGCAACGAGATCGACCGGTACGTCAATTCTCCCTACAACAAGCTTCACGAGGTCATCGATACTGTTTATCGCGGGATCGTGCTGCTGGTCGCCGAGACCGGGCCAGCTGAACATTACTTTGTTCCAGTCGGCCGGTAATCGTTGCGCGACAGGGTCCCAGAACTTTGCCGATCCGCCGGCACCCGGCAAAAATAGGATGTTGTGAACTTTCATCGTGCGTGCCTGGCTTGAGTCGTGATGGTGCGGATGTTGCTGCAAGCAATTGCAGTAACGGTTTGCGAGAGGTGTCTCGCGGCCGATCGGCAGGACGATAGCACATTAAGATTCGGCAACGTCATTGTAATCTCACTGCAATGTTGGTGAACCTTGGTGGAACGCGACACTCACGGCGCGTTCAGTCCTGATTGGCATAATGCGCGTGCTGACCCGATCGCAATGTCGCGATCAAACCCGACAGGAGACCTCACATGAACCGCTCATTCAAAGTTGTCACCGCTGTTGCGATCACTATCCTGGGAGCCACGGCGACCAGCGCTTTTGCAGAAACCAGCTGGGAACGCCACCACCCGCGGCGCGATCAAGTCAACGACCGATTGGAACATCAGAACGCGCGTATCAACCGCGAGCTTCGCGAAGGCGAGTTGACACGCGGGCAGGCGCACCGCCTGCGCATGGAGGATCGCACGATCCGCAACGAGGAACGCGCGATGGCGCGCTTGAATCACGGCCACATCACACGCGGCGAACAGAGGCTGCTCAACCAGCAGGAAGACGCGGTCAGCCGGCAGATCGGCCGCTAAGGATTTCTTCATAACGATCGAGAGCGTGATGCCGAACGCGAAGCGCCGGCGTCACGCATCTACAATTATTTCATTCACTCCGTGATTGCCGCAAAGGTATTTCGCTTGCTGTGGTCTCGGGCCGCGTGCGCATCACGAATACGTGAGGTTCGGAATATCTGCAGGTGTTCGCCGGTCTTCTTCATCGACAACAGCAATCTCAACGGTTGTCGGAACGAAGACATTTCATTGCAGCAGGAGTTGATGATGGCGAGCGATAGCGGCCGCAAGGCTGATTCTTTTGGCGTGGACCGAAGAGGTGCGCTTGAATGTATGCTATGGGCGGGAACAGGCGTGTTGTGGACAATATCCGCAGGCGTGCCGACCTCGTCTTTGATTGGAAGTGCGAAGGCGCAGGGCGCCGGACTGAGCTTCCTGCAGATTTCCGATAGCCACATCGGCTTTGATCGCCCGGCCAATCCCAATCCGCTGGCGACCCTGGTGGAGGCCATCGGCAAGGTTCAGGCGATGCCGGCCAAGCCCGCGTTCATGATCCATACCGGCGATATCACACATCTATCGAAGCCCAAAGAATTCGATGATACCGCGCAGGCGCTTGGCAAGTTGAGGCTCGACGGGCATTACGTCCCGGGTGAACACGATGTAATCGACGAGGGCACCGGCAAGGCCTATCTGGAGCGCTATGGTAAAGGCGCGCGCGGCGCCGGCTGGTACGCGTTCGACCAGAACGGCGTGCACTTCATCGGCCTCGTCAATGTCGTCAACCTCAAGGCCGGCGGCATGGGCAATCTCGGCGACGAACAGTTGGCTTGGCTTGCCGACGATTTGAAAGGAAAGAGCAGTTCGACACCGATCGTTGTGTTTGCGCACATTCCGCTTTGGACCGTCGCGCCCGACTGGGGCTGGGGCACAGAAGATTCCGCCAAGGCGATCGCTCTGCTGGCGCGGTTTGGCTCGGTCACCGTGCTCAACGGCCATATCCACCAGACGATGCAGAAGGTGGAAGGCAACATCACGTTCCACACCGCGCGTTCGACTGCATTTCCACAGCCTGCACCGGGCACCGCGCCGTCGCCCGGTCCGAAGCTCGTGCCTGCCGGCGAATTGCGCGGCCTGCTCGGCGTCACCAACGTGACCTATCGAACCGGAACGGCCAGGCTCGCCATCACCGACACCGCATTGGCCGGCTGAAGGAGCAAGAAAATGACGCGTCTGAAATGGTGTCGCTTGCGCGGCACGGGCATCGTTATGCTCGCGATGGCGGGCTTGTTCGTCAGTGCGGCGGCCCAGGCTGAGGAAGTAACGGTGACGATCGACAATTTTACCTTCAAGCCGGAAGTCCTGACGATCAAGCCCGGGACCACCGTCACTTTCGTCAACCACGACGACATTCCGCATTCGATCGTGGATAACGGCGGCAAGTTTCGGTCGAAGGTTTTTGATACGGACGAGAGCGTCAGGATGACCTTCGATGCAGCCGGCAACCTGACCTACTTTTGCGGCCTGCATCCCCACATGACGGGCCGAATTGTGGTCGCGCCTTGAATATCCGAGTTGGCGGAAGTCGGACAAGTCCGACTTCCGCGCACAAGCATGGCAACCGGCCTCGCATAGTGTTATTGGCTCGCATAGTGTTATCGGTACAAGCGGCTTGGCCAGGATCTCAAAGTGGAATTGAATTGATCGATGGCATCTCGACATCGTGGCGCCGACGCACTCGCAAGGTCGATGGCAAGCGCCGGCGTCCGGTACATCTTCACGCTCTCCGGCAATCACATCATGCCAATCTTCGATGCCGCGCTCGATGCCGGCATCACGCTCATTCACACGCGCCACGAGGCAGCGGCCGTGCACATGGCCGACGCCTGGGCCCGTTTGAACGGGGAGCCCGGCATCGCGCTTGTCACGGGCGGCCCCGGCCATGCCAACGCGGTCGGCGCGCTCTGCAGTTTGTATGCGTCATCGGCAACGATGCGCGCTGGAATGCCGAATATCAGATCCAGTTACGTCAATACGGCCGTGATCGGCTGTCCGGCTGCGAATTGTTGCCGACGCGCTACGACCAGGTTGCGGCCGCTTTCGGTGGTCATGGGGAACTG
>DATGVJ010000492.1:0-5341 GCA_035300505.1 Xanthobacteraceae bacterium | reverse complement strand
TTAAACACCTAAGTGCCGCTGCCACCACGACATTTCATTTTTGCGGGGGGGGGCGATAGCGAATTTGGTTGACCGGACAGTAACCATTCTCCAAGTCAGCCCCCAATTCTGCTGCAATTGCATTGAGCATAGCGCGTCCGGACACGCGTAAACGCGCTGTTGTCCGCAGCACTTTCCTCGTTCCTGTATTGGGGCGCGCCCCGGGGCTTTGCGCCAATCCGGAAAATGGCTAACGTTCTCCAACATCAAAACCGCAAGGGAGGACTGCAATGCCGCACGTCAAGCCGGACCCGCGAACATCCCATTCCCTTTCACTATCAATCGCCGTCATCTGTGCAGCCTTGGCGCTCGTGCCGGCTATAAGCCTCGGCCAAGGCTCGGGCATGGACGATTATAAGGTTGATCCGCTGCGAGGCCCCGTCGACCTCGGGCTCACCGATCCGTCCCTTGTCGGCGCAATCGATGTCCACCTGCATGTCGATCCCGATGCGCCGGGAACCGGCGGCGTCATTCGCGCGGTCGACGTTTTCGACGCCACCAAGATCGCGATGGCACGCGGTATCCGCGGCTTTGTGTTCAAGACCCACCAGGACACCGGCTCGGCGAGCGCCGCCTATATGGTGCGCCGGCACGTTTCGCCGACGTTCGAAATCTTTGGCCGCATGGCGTCGAACTATGCGACCGGCGGGATCAATGTCGCCACGCTCGAGCATTTTACGCAGATCAAGGGTGGCTGGGGCCGCCTTTATGAAATGCCGACGCGCGATTCCATCACCGCGACGACGCGCCCGGGCGCCATGGACCGGGCGAACCTCGCAAATTCTCGGCCTTGGATGCTCATGATGCCGCCGGAGACCCCAGCCTTTATTGCGGTGTCCAAGGACGGCCAGCTCCTTCCCGAGGTGAAACATCTGATCGGACACATGGCCAAGATCAGGACCATCGATACCAACGGCCGCGTGGTACTCACGACAGGCCATGCCACACCCGAAGAACACCTGCTGCTGGCACGGGAAGGCCGATCCCAAGGGCTCAACGTACTGCTCACGCATCCCGGCGACCAGCCGCAAGTCGTCGAAGCGGCCAAGCTCGGCGCTTTCGCGGAAATCACCGCCTCGCAGGTCTACAAGACCGACGAAGGCGCCGCGCGGGCGGCCGCCATGATCAAGAAAGTCGGTGCCGAACATCTCATCGTCTCGACCGATTGCGGCCAGACCGGCAACGTCTTCCCCACCGATTGCCTGGTATTGGCCGCCCGACGGCTTCGCGCCTTTGGCGTGACCCAGCGTGAACTCGATCTCATGTACAAGGTCAATCCCGCGAAGCTCTTGGGCCTGTCGCCACCCGCTGAATCGGTGGTGGCTCGGCAGTAACGACCTGCCATGGAATGGTCACAGACTTCGTGATTGCATGGCTCCGTTTCGCATGCACATTCCATTGACAAGTTTTCCTGCGCGCCGGCAGGCCGCCGCGCCGGAAAACGCTATCCCAAGGAACCCTCAGAATGACACCACTGCTACGCTCGGCCGCCTTGGCCACCGTCCTCGCCGGCGCGTCCGCGATGCCTGCGCTGGGCGCTGACCCGCTCGGAAATTGGCTCACGGAGAGGAGCGAGGCCACCATACGCATTGCCAACTGCGGCGCGGAGCTGTGCGGCAACATCGTTGCGCTCAAGGAGCCAATTGATCCCGCTACCGGCCGGCCCAAAACCGATAAGAACAACCCCGACGCCAGCAAGCGCAACCGCCCGATGGTGGGCGTAACCATCGTGCTCGGCATGAAACCAGATGGCCCCGACAAATGGACGGGCCAAGTTTACAACGCCGAGGATGGCAGGACCTATTCGGGCAATATCACGATGCAGAATGCCCGCTCGCTCAAGTTGGAAGGCTGCGTGCTCGGTGGCCTGATCTGCAAAGGACAGGTCTGGACTCGCGGAAGCTAAGGACCGAGCTATCCTTGCCGCCAACGAACGATTTGAAATCTCGCACTTGACTTTTGGACCAGATGTTCTCTATTTGTTCCGATCAAGATGCACCTCAATCTACGCAGTAAGAAAGGGTCACCAACGCTGTCAAAGGTCCAAGTAGCTTGAGGAGTATCCTGATGGGTGCATTCGGCAAGATTCACGCGCCTTTGGCGTTATCCACGTCTTGTGGGGCAATAGCCCACCACTAAATGGCTTGGTCGCCTTGCACAGCTGGATAGCTAGGCGGCAATGTGCCCAGACTGGTTCAAAAACCAGCTCACGTATCCATGTCGTCCAACTCATCTGAACCAAATCATGAGGAATCCCATGTTGGAAAGAACGTCGTTATTGAAGATCGCGATGGCGGCGGTGTTCGCTGCGTCGCTCGCCGCACTGCCATTGACCCTTAGGGCGCAAGAATCCTCGGAGCCGGCAACCAAATCCGACCCCGCCGCCAAGGCCAAGAAAAAGGCGACGACAAAGGCGGCAGCCAAGTCGAAGACTACCGAAACTGCACCCGCGGAGCCGACCGATCCGCCGTCGACGACGGATGCCAAGGGAAAGCAGCTTAGCCCGGGGCAGATCGCAGTCCGTGAAAGGCAACGAAAATGCGGTGCCGAGTGGCGCGGACTTTCCAAGGATGAACAGGCGAAAAAAGGTGGGACCTGGCCAAAATACTGGAGCGCTTGCAACACGCGCCTGAAAGCAGAGGCGCAACCGGCACAGCCGAAGGCTAAGAAGAGCTAGTACTGCGAGCCGTGCCCGAATTCGGCTGCTGGTACCGCCAGCAGCCGATACCCCCGCCGCATTGCCGCATTGCCAAAGCGCGTATCAAGAACACATCATAGCCAACACGGTTTCCAGAACGCACAAAAACTGAGGGCATCGGCGAGATTTCGAAGCCAAGGCCGAAAGGCAGGCAAGCCCGCCGTCGGAGAGAAGGGAACGCTACCCGCTCTCTCACTACCTGTTTCCGCCCGCCACGATCCGAACTGTACCAGTTCGGATCCTTGGTCAAAGCAGTGCGAGGTAATGCCTGACCCTCTGTCTCGCCGACGCCCTCTGTCGTCGACGGGGCCGGCGCGTTGGAAGCGATTTCTATCGTCGCTCAACACCGCCGGTCCGTTTGACGCGGTCACCAACATCCGTGCGGAGTTGAAGACCGTGAAGTGGCGGCAGCCTACTTCTTCTTCCGGCGCTTTGCTTTCTTTGCGCCTTTTTTTGCCGCAGCCTTCGTCTTCGTCTTTCGCTTCTTCGCCATACTGCCCTCCTGGTCATGAGTGAGTGGCGCTGTCGCAACCGTGTCCGCGCGAATCGCGAACACTGCATTCCGATTACACCAGCAGAGCAGAAAAAGCAGCGTTTCCAATTAATTTGGCGTGTACGCAGTGCATTTCACGCACGTTGCCGCACGCATCGGAAGATCCGCATCGCACAATCGCGATGCAACCCGACGATGACGCGGAGATTAAGGAGAACCTCGTTAGTCATTACGAGAAATATCGATGAAATAAGGGGTTCTTAAAATTCTTGTTTCAATTTTTTTCGCTGCATTTGACGTTTTTTTGCGCCCAACCAACGTCAGCAAGAGGCGTAAAAAACGGTGCCAGAAGGGTTGATTCAGCATTGAAAATATTTTTTTGGATTTCTTTGTAAAGAAGCCTTTTGGACGCATGCGATTGATCCAAATCGAGCGAATCGCGCGCAAGTGATTCGATCGCGCGCGCATTTGACGACACGGATGGCGCTACCCGTTGAGTTCACAACGCCCATTTGCGGGTGAAAATGATCCAGTCCGGATGCGTCACTGACCGAGTTTCTTGCGCAGCAGTTCGTTCACGGCTTGTGGATTGGCTTTGCCGCCCGATGCCTTCATGACCTGACCGACAAACCAACCCATCATCGCGGGTTTGGTCTTCACCTGCTCCACCTTGTCAGGGTTGCCGGCAATGATCTCGTCAACAACCGTTCCGATGGCGGAAAGATCGGTGACCTGTTTCATTCCGCGCGCCTCGACAATCCCTGCCGGATCGCCGCCCTCATTCCAAACGATCTCGAACAAGTCCTTGCCTAGCTTGCCGGAGATCGTGCCGGCAGCAATCAGGTCGAGCACGGATCCGAGTTGCGCCGGCGATACTGGCGAGTCCGCAATTCCCTTTCCTTCCTTGTTCAGGCGTCCGGCGAGTTCATTGATAATCCAGTTGGCGGTCAATTTCGCGTCCCGCCCGCGCGCCACCGCCTCGAAGAAGTCGGCCGCCTCCCGCTCCCCCGTGAGCACATTGGCGTCATAGGGAGAAAGCGCGTATTCACCGATGAAACGAGACTTCTTCTCGTCCGGCAGTTCAGGCAGTTGCGCCTTGAGGCCGTTGACGAAATCGGGCGACAGTTCGAGCGGCAGCAGGTCGGGATCTGGAAAATAACGGTAATCGTGCGCCTCCTCCTTGCTGCGCATCGACCGCGTCTCCCCCTTGTTGGAGTCGAATAGCCGCGTCTCCTGCTCGATCTTGCCACCATCTTCGATGATGTCGATCTGACGTCGCGCCTCGTGCTCGATCGCCTGGCCGATGAAACGGATCGAATTCACGTTCTTGATTTCGCAGCGGGTACCGAGTTCGGTGTGCGGCCTGCGCACTGAAACGTTGACGTCGGCGCGCAGGCTGCCCTTCTCCATATCGCCGTCGCACGTACCAAGGTAACGCAGGATGGTGCGCAACTTGGACACATAGGCCTTGGCTTCTTCCGCAGTGCGCAGATCGGGCCGCGATACGATTTCCATCAACGCCACGCCGGAGCGGTTAAGATCGACATAAGACTGCGTCGGATGACGATCGTGCACGGACTTGCCGGCGTCCTGCTCCAGGTGGACGCGTTCGATGCCGACCACCACGCTTTCACCGTCCGGCATATCCACCACGACCGAGCCTTCGCCCACGATCGGCGACTTGTATTGGCTGATCTGATAGCCCTGCGGGAGGTCCGGATAAAAATAGTTCTTCCGGTCAAACACCGATTTGAGGTTGATCTGCGCCTTTAGCCCGAGCCCGGTGCGGATCGCCTGCCGGACACATTCCGCATTGATCACCGGCAGCATGCCCGGCATCGCGGCATCGACCAGCGAAACCTGCGAATTGGGTTCGGCACCAAACGCGGTCGCGGCGCCGGAAAAAAGCTTGGACTGCGACGTCACCTGGGCATGAACCTCCAGCCCAATGACGACTTCCCATTCGCCCGTCGCACCACGGAGCAACTTGGAAGATTTCTGCATGACGTTCATGGCTTGCCTCGCTGTGTTGCCATCCAATCGCGCACGGGAGTGCGACCCGTCAAGTACCGACGCGACGCCCCCTCGTAGCCCGCATGGAGCCATCGGCG
>DATGVJ010000491.1:0-13638 GCA_035300505.1 Xanthobacteraceae bacterium | reverse complement strand
AAACATCGTGCAATCAAACTGCAGAATCTGAATCGCCTGCTCTTCCAGCAGCGCCCGGCAGCCGTAACTCGTTAGTTCACTCTCGCCTGCGGAGAGAGGTATGCGGGTCCGCTGTGATAGCAGCTTCAGCTCGCGGCGGTCGGCGCAATAAGGCGATTGCGCCCTACACATTGGCCGCGGCGGCGATGGTGGGCAAAGGCGCGCAATCCGTGACAGTCTAACATTCCGCCGTCCGACGATGGCGCGACCTGTGCCGGTCGCGCCCGTGCCGGCAGCCGCAATTCATGCGTCTCGTCGACGCGCCTTTGGCTGGCGCGACGGCGGGTTGGACCGCGTTGGTGTCCCTGACAGGATGACGACCCAGTTGGTGGACAGGGCGTGCTGGGCAGGGCGGACCTGGTGTCCGTCCCATGCCGTTTCATAGGATATTGATAAAGTATTATTGTAATTTGGAGCGATTCCCTGATACCTCAAACCACGCCTGGGACAGACGCTGGCATACGTCAGCGGACAAATTTTTTAGTGGGTGCTATTGAAGGTCGATAATCGACGTGCCAGCAATGACACTGAACCTGAATATGCCAGAAGCGCGGGCAACCTGAAGAAACCACAAGGGGAGAGCCAAAATGAGCGACAGTTCAACAAGTCCTCGTCGTGGGTCTAAACTCTGGAACCTGTTGCTCGTCATTCCGTTTGTCGCCCTCCTATGGGTACCGTTCTACAATTCGATCGAACCCACCATTTCGGGAATTCCTTTTTTTTATTGGTACCAATTCCTTTGGGTGTTCATCACATCGGGACTGATCATCGTGGTCCATCGCAAGAACGGCGAGTGATACGGCGAGTGACCATTTCGCATTTGGACGCCACAAGTTCGGACCCGAGGAGATCGACATGCACTGGACCGCTATTATTGTATTCTTGTTGCTGTTCGGCGGCGTGACGGTGATGGGATTTCTTGCCGCCCACTGGCGGCGCGGCGATCTCGACCAGTTGAACGAATGGGGTCTCGCGGGCCGCCGTCTCGGAACGATCGTGATCTGGTTTCTACTCGGTGGGGATATTTACACAGCCTATACTTTCATCGCCGTACCGGCATTGGTATTTGGTGCCGGTGCCATCGGGTTCTTCGCCCTGCCTTATACCATCATCGTCTATCCTTTGGTGTTCCTGATCCTTCCCCGCATGTGGTCGGTCGCGCACAAACACAATTATATAACAGCCGGTGACTTCGTCGAAGGCCGATTCGGCAACAAGTGGCTGGCGCTCGCGGTGGCAATCACGGGCCTCGTTGCCACCATGCCCTATATTGCGCTGCAGCTCGTCGGGATTCAGGTCGTTATCGGGGCAATGGGCATCGGAACGGTCGGGTTTATTGGCGACCTGCCGCTGATCATTGCCTTCGTCATACTGGCGGCGTTCACTTATACGAGCGGGTTGCGCGCACCGGCGATGATCGCGATCGTCAAGGACACATTGATCTATATAACCGTGTTCGCCATGGTCATCGTGATACCGATCGAACTCGGTGGCTACGCCAAGTTGTTTGCAATGATTCCGCCGGAAAAACTTCTCCTGACACCGCCCACCGGCACCAGTCTTGGCCAGTTCTCGGCCTATGCGACGCTGGCGCTTGGCTCCGCGTTTGCGCTTTTTCTCTACCCGCATACGGTTACGGGTGTTTTCAGTTCAAGCAGCCGCAACGTAATCCGGCGTAATGCCGCCTATCTGCCGGCCTATTCATTCCTGCTCGGTCTTCTGGCGCTTACCGGATTTATGGCGTTAGCGGTTGGTGTCGACAAGTTGCCGGAGTTCGCACCGCAATTTGCCCAATACAAGTCTAACTTCGCGGTGCCGGCGCTCATCCTGCATTCCTTCCCCGACTGGTTCGCGGGTGTCGCGTTCGCTGCGATTGCTATCGGTGGGCTTGTGCCCGCGGCAATCATGTCGATCGCCGCTTCAAATCTTTATACCCGCAACATCTACGTGAAATTCTTCCGGCCAGACTGTACACCGAAGGAAGAGGCACAAAATGCGAAAATCATTTCGCTGGTCGTCAAATTCGGAGCCCTTGTCTTTATTATTTTCCTGCCGCTGCAATATGCGATCCAACTGCAATTGCTCGGCGGCATCTGGATCAGTCAAACCATTCCGTCCGTCATTGTCGGGCTTTATACGCGCTGGTTCAATCCGTGGGCGCTCATCGTCGGATGGGGAGCTGGCCTCGTGAGCGGCACGTGGATGGTGGCATCGCTGGGCTTTCAATCTGCGGTCTTTCCGCTGGCGATTGATGGCCTGACCGTGCCCGGCTACGCCGCTCTTTACGCGCTTGCGATCAATTTTGCTGTGAGCATCGTCCTTACGCCGCTGCTCAACCTGGTACACATGACTCGCGGAACCGATGAGACAGAGGCCACGGACTATCAATTCGATCAGCCGGTCACCGAAACTCGCGCACCTGCAGCTTAGAGCATATTCACACTGCAAACTCCTTGACCTCAATGGGCGTGAAGAAAAAAGCGGGCTTCACCGGCTCGTATCCGTTCGCCGTGCTGATACCGACGACAACAATTGGTATGATCTGGAACGCGTGCGATCTGCTCCTGGCCATGTCCAGCTTGGGGCCCTGCACGTACGAGACATCGACAATAGCGCAGGCATTCGGTTTGCTCTCTTCGGAGTTGACCGCACGTATTGCGATCTGTTGATTTCCATCGAAGAGCTCCACGAACCGCTCGACCTGCTTTTGCGTGTCGCAGATCAGGACGGCGCCCGTCTCGACCTCGTATGCGTGCGCGGGCAGGCACACGGACAAGGACAGAATGGCGATGCATAGGGCGGATTTCATGGCACTTTCCTCAATGGCTAGTAGTGTTTCATTGCTGTTTCTTGTTATCCGCTCCGACCTTACGGAGTGGGTTGGTTTGGACCGCGCCGTAAGACCGATGACGGCGAGCGTTGGCACGTGCGCGGCTACGAATTGACATCACTTTCTCCAAGGGCCCGTAGTGGGGGCGTCTGCGTATTAGACGGATGGTAGGGGGGGAAGGTTCACGGAAAGCGTAATAAACCGGCGATTAGCGAGCCGCCGGGATTCCCGGCGAGATTTGCAACGCATCACGGCGGCTGCAGGGCTTGCCCTGCTGGTCAGGGTCATCGCGCCGCACCGGGTTGGTGTTGCGCATTCGCGAGCAATGGCGGTCGTAGCGTGGGCCCTAAGCGCATTTACGCCCGTCTCACGACGGGCTTGGGCGAGCCTGAGGGGAAAACCGCTGCCAGCTGCGTCCCAATGGCAACCTACATGGCGATGACGGCCATATCGGTTTTCGGCAATCGTCTGTCTGGCAGCAGCGAAGCTGGAGTGCCGATCGTGCCCTCGGTTGAGGGCATCGTTGATAATTTCTCGCTACGACTTCAATTGAGCAAGCAGCTTGTCCGCTTCATCGAGGAGCGTCTTTTTCTCCGTCAAATGATCAACGTTGTTACCAAGCCAAATCGCAACCGATTCATCGTCCGAAATCCATTGGACCCTGTCGTGTATGTCTTTTAACCGCATCCTTATCTGTACTTTTGTTGCTCCGTCCATGATTTCTCCATTTTCGCAGGGGGGCCCCTACCATTAGGTCAACTAAAAACGACTTGGCACCACGATACGGCACCGACGACGTGCGTCATCACGGCGTTGCGCTCATCTGTTCGCAAGCGCCTGCATCAGCGCCGCGATCTTCATCGTCGCAAATGTGGAAAACGTGTCGGAAACCGCATAAGGCAAGATAATATGGTCGCGATGACGCATCGCACCGCAGGTATAGACGACATTGGGCACGTAGCCTTCGCGTTCGGTTGGCTCGGGACGAACCAGAGGCTCGCGTGAGCGCGCGATAACAATTGAAGGGTCCTTCTTGTCCAGCAGAACCGCGCCGATCGAATATTTCCTGACCGGCCCGACCCCATGGATCAGCAGCAACCAGCAGTCGTCCAACTCGATCGGTGAGCCACAATTTCCGATCTGAACGAATTCCCAAGGATATTCCGGCTTTAAGATGGATCGACCGCCGTCCCATACATAGAGGTCGTCGGAATAGATCAGATAAAGGTTCTCGTTGTCCTGCCGGCCGATCATCGCATAGCGGCCATCGATCTTTCTCGGAAACAGGGCCATTCCCTTATTGCCGGCCGCAGATCCTCCGAGCGGGGTCATCTTGAATGATCGAAAATCCGTTGTTTCGAGCAACTCGGATCGGATCGAACGTCCGCTATAGGCCGTATAGGTTGCATAGAAGGTCTTTCGTCCATCGTCATTGAATTCAACGAAACGGGCGTCCTCGATGCCGTTTGCCTGGGAGTCGGTTATTGGAAAAATGACCCGTTCGCTCAATTCTTCCTCCGGTCGAAAGACCACTTCAACCTCGTCGCCATGTTGCCTCGACGTTCTGTTTCGGACCTTTGGGACCGCCGCGAGACGAACGGTCGGATCGATAGTGACGCTGCCATTCGCACCGATGGTGCCGGACCGGAATGTCAGCGATGAAATATGGCCCTCTCCGACGGCGCGAAGACTCAAGATAAATCGGCAGCCATCCTCTGGCGCGCCGGATTGGTCGGGGTGCCGGACGATGCTCGGATTGAACAAAGCCGACGCCTCAAACGAATATTCATTGAGAAAATACGCGCCGATCAGCCGGCGCTGCGTCTTGCTCAATTCGGCATGCGGCGCGAGCGCGTCCTCCATCTCGGCGGTACGCGACTCGAAAATATCGAGCAGGTTCCTATGGCGGCCTTCGAAGTTTTCGAGCACGTCGCTCAACTGCTGCGCGGCGGAATCGGCATCGAGCCGAAGGACCCGGCCAACGATATGATTGGCTCGAATCTTATCGGTTGGATTGAGGTCTCGGGGTTCCGTTGCCGGTTTGAAAGGTCGTACGACGACCCTGGCCGGGTCCGGGCGCAGATATAATATCTGGCGATTGATGAATAGGGATTGGGACAAAGAGGCTCCTTGGCACCGTGCGAGGCTGGACCGCGTGACTTGCGTCGCCGCCCACGGGGTTGGATGCGGATTTGATTCGTTCTGTTGCAGTAATATGCTTGAATTGACGTATTTCCAAAAGACCGAGAAGATAGGAAAGCTGCGATTCGGCACCTTTGTTCTCATTGACCCGATCCGGATGAAGTCCGTCCGAGCAACTACCGGTCTCCGGATTGATCAGTTCCGTCCGCAGGTCGTTCTCGCCTAGGAACCACGCGAACGCGCGCAGCGCCTCTGCCGGCCAATCCGCGTCGTTATCCGCCCGCCACGCGGCAAGGCACGCCGAAATCGCTGCGCACGCCTCGACCGGCTGCTGATCGAACGCTTCCGGCTTCTGGCGGATCCTGCCGAAGCTCTTGGTCCCAACCGGTCTGAAGTATCCCGATGATGTGGTCTGAAGCGCGTTGAGCCAACGGAGCGAACGAAGGCCAACTTCGATATATGGCAGCGTGCAGGTCGTCAGGCCCGTTTGGATCAGCGCCTGGGGAAGGCGCGCATTGTCGTATGCAAGCAGGTCTTCAAACCATACCCAATCCGGGGTTGCGCATGCATGGAACAGAGTCATCAACCTGTCGGCTAATAGTTTGCGTGCATGGTTGGCGACGGGGTCTCCAGCAACGTGAGTGCAATAGGCGTCCAACCCAAGGAGCGAGAAAGCCCAGGCCCGCGGGGAAGAAAAATCTTCGACCGCAGGGAGCGCTGCCTTGAAAAGCGCCGACGCCCACCTGCGGCGGGATATATCACTGTCCTTGCATGCGCATTCGGCCAGTGCCCATAGGGTCCTGCCATGGCTATCCTCCGAACCCGAAGCATCCAGCCATCGGCGATCGTAGCTCATGAAATTTCGAAACCGGCGGGTGTCTGGATTCCAGGCATGCTGGATGAACGCCGCAAAGCGCGCGGTGAAAGTGTCGGGCAATTGGGCTTCGCCAGACTTTGAAAGCGCGCTTGAGAACAGCAGCGCGCGCGCGTTATCGTCGACACAATAGCCATGCGTACGATCCGGCACGCTATGAACGGCGTGCTGGAGCATGCCCGTACTGTCGCAAAACGAAAGGAAATGCCCCATTCTCAGTTCCGGAATGCGGTATGCCGTGCTTGCAGGGACGATCGAGTTGACTGGAAGCAACTTTCCGAGCAGAGCGTGCTCGCGTGTAGTCTCGAAAACCGCAAGATGGCGCTTGGCCGATTCCGCCCACGTCATCGATCGGCTGGCCGCGTAGGCACCCTTGCAGATCGCGTTTCGGCGGACGTCGTCTGTCAGCAGACCGGCGATTTCGCCGCCCACCGCTTTACTATCCCCGAAAGGAACCAGAATGCCACGCCCATCGCTCAACAGTTCTTTGGCGTGCCAATAGGGCGTCGATACGACCGCCTTTCCCAGCCCAAAGCTGTAGGAGAGCGTGCCCGATGTCATCTGAGCTTCATTGAGATAGGGCGTCACATAGACGTCGCACATTGAGATGAAGTCAAGCAGCGTGGCCTGGTCGACGAACTGATCGAAGAAAACGATGTGATCCTTGATGCCGAGCGTCTGCACGCGCGCCGACAAGCTCTCCCGATAGGTCTCGCCCTGATCGCGTACAAGGTTGGGATGGGTGGCGCCGAGAACGACATAAACCGCGCTTGGGCAGGATTTGATGATTTCGGGCATGGCATCGATCACCGTCTCGATACCCTTGCTTGGCGAGAGGAGGCCGAAGGTCAAAATAACCATCTTGCCAGCAAAGCCGAATTTCGTTTTGGCGTGATGCGATTCGACGAACGGGAAGTCCGGAATTCCGTGCGCGATGACCTCAATCTTGCGATTTGGCACGCTATGGACGGCGCGGAGCAGTTGCCGGCCTTTCTCCGACATGACGACAATCTTCGCTGACAATTCCAGAATCCGCCGCATCACGTTGCGCTGAGCCAATGTCGGTTCGGCGAGTACGGAGTGAAGTGTCGTGGTGATCGGCATTGTGAGGCGCGACAAGAGCTCGATAATATTGCCACCGGCCTCTCCGCCGAAAATTCCGTATTCATGTTGAAGAGATACAGCGTCGAATCCTTCGCTGTTGAGAAACTCCGCCGCCCGAACATAATCATCGAGCTTGTCGTCTTGAATCTGGAAGCGCACTGCCGGGGGATAGTCATAGGTATGGCCCGGGTCCGTCATGGCAACGACGCAGGTCTTAAGATCCGGCCGAGCCATCGCGACCGCTTGATGAAGATCATGGGTAAATGTCGCGATCCCGCAGCGACGCGGAAGATGATTGCCGATGAACGCTACACGCTGAACTGATTTCATTTGTTTGTTTCCATGCGACCGCTCTTTGGCGCCGTCTTTGCTAGTGAGAGAGGAGTTCGCACTTTAAGGTCATACAGCCCTCTTGAACCGGATGAGAGTATTGAAACGGATGAGCGCGGTTTTGTGGATGTTGCAATCAGGTGCGGCAGCGGACCGCCACCCGGGTACGCGGCAAGACACACCATGCCTGATGTGCCTGCTTGAATGTCGACGCTGTCCGATTGCGCAAAAATGGCATCGCCCGTGCCAACATCGAACGATCCCGCCACGGCTCTGCCGCTGAGAACGAGAAGCCAAGTCTCGCGTTCCGCCTCCAGACTCCAAGAGGAATTTGGAGGAAGATTGAGCTTTTCGAAGACGAAATATGGACAGGAAACCAGAATCGTCCGTTCTGGGGTGAGCCGGTCTTGGTGCACCTGAAATTCAGCCGGTCCGGTATTCGCGACCGCGATGGCATTTTCAACATGAAGGATGCGCTGGCGACCGTGATCGAATATACGGAATGTCACATCACTGCGCTGCTGGAGTTCCGCGATGACGAGGCCCGCGCCAATTGCGTGAATCGTTCCAGCGGGAACGAAAATGACGTCGCCCGCCGATACGGATTGCCACACGACATGGTTCGAGATCGAGCCGTCCTCGATGGTACTGCGCAATTGTCGTGATGTCAGTCGCTGATCAAGGCCGAGGGCGACCTTGGCTTGCGAAGCGGCACTCAGGACATACCAAGCTTCGGTCTTCCCATTTGGCATGCCGATGGAATGCGCAAATGTATCGTCTGGATGAACCTGAATGGAAAGCGGCTGACTTGCGAACAGCACTTTAAGCAAAAGCGACGGATCTGGAGCCGCGCTCCCAGGCCGCTCATACCAGATTTCACCGATTGCGCCGTCTTTACCGCTCGCCTTGCTCCAAGGCCGCAAATCCACGACGCCCCAGGGCTTTGGGAACACATGTGCGCACGCGCGTTCGATCGGCATAACCTACCTCATACGGCAGCGTGTTGGCACATTCATGTGGGCAGGAGCAGCAGGCCTTCGTGCTCCGCCCACCAGCGAAAGCGGATCGCTGCTTCGCCGGTCTCCTCTTTGGTGGATGCGTCGCTAAGACGGCGCAGGATCAAGTCTCGCGTTACCGGCCGGCGACCGATGTATGTCTGCAGGATGCCGATCGCATCGTCGCGCGAGCGAACAACAACGACCGGAGTTCCTGCAAACCGTAGCGGAGGTTCAAATGGAAAGGTCACCTAATAGTCCATGCCGCCCATGCCGCCACCGGGCCCGCCCGGCATCGCCATGTTTTGCTTTTGCGGCAGCTCGGCCACCATCGCCTCGGTGGTTATCAGCAGGCCCGCCACTGAAGCCGCGCCCTGCAATGCGGCACGCACCACCTTGGTCGGGTCGATGATGCCCTTCGACATCATGTTGACGTACTCATCCGACTGGGCGTCGTAGCCATAGGCGTAAGTGTCCTTCTCCAGGATCTTGCCAATGACGACCGAGCCGTCCTCACCCGCATTGATCGCGATCTGACGTGCCGGCCAGGAGATTGCCTTCCTGACGATATCAATGCCGGCACGCTGATCATCGTTGCCGACCTTGAGCTTTTCCAAAGCCTTGATGGCGCGCAGCAGCGCGACGCCGCCACCCGGCAGGATACCTTCCTCGACCGCGGCGCGGGTTGCGTGCATGGCATCATCGACGCGGTCCTTGCGCTCCTTCACTTCGATCTCGGTCGCGCCGCCGACGCGCAGCACGGCGACGCCGCCGGCGAGCTTGGCAAGGCGTTCCTGCAGCTTCTCGCGGTCGTAGTCCGACGTGGTTTCCTCGATCTGCGCCTTGATCGCGCCAATGCGTGCCTGGATGTCGACCTTCTTGCCGGCGCCGCTGACGATCGTGGTGTTCTCCTTGTCGATCGTCACCTTCTTGGCGCGCCCGAGCATATTGATTGTCACGGTCTCGAGCTTGATGCCGAGTTCAGCGGACACCATGGTGCCGCCCGTGAGGATCGCAATGTCCTCGAGCATCGCTTTGCGGCGATCGCCAAAACCGGGAGCCTTTACGGCTGCGACCTTGAGCCCGCCGCGCAGCTTGTTGACGACGAGCGTCGCGAGCGCCTCACCCTCGATGTCCTCGGCGATGATGACCAGCGGCTTGCCAGCCTGCATGACCGCTTCCAGCAACGGCAGCAACTCCTGCAGCCCGGACAGCTTCTTTTCGCAAATCAGGATATACGGGTCCTCCATGTCGACCCGCATTTTTTCCACATTGGTGATGAAATAGGGCGAGATGTAACCGCGGTCGAACTGCATTCCCTCGACCACCTCAAGCTCGGTCGCCAGCGATTTCGCCTCTTCGACCGTAATCACGCCCTCGTTGCCGACCCGCTTCATCGCATCGGCAATGAAACGTCCGATCTCTTCATCGCCGTTGGCAGAAATCGTGCCGACCTGGGCGATTTCCTCGTTCGAGGTGACGTTCTTGGAGTTCTTCTGGAGATCCGCGACAACGGCCTCGACAGCGATGTCGACCCCGCGCTTGAGGTCCATCGGGTTCATGCCTGCGGCAACAGCCTTGGCGCCTTCCCTGAAGATCGCGTGCGCGAGCACGGTGGCGGTGGTTGTGCCGTCACCGGCCTGGTCGGAGGTCTTGGAAGCAACTTCGCGCACCATCTGTGCGCCCATGTTCTCGAACTTGTCCTCCAGCTCGATCTCCTTGGCAACGGTAACACCGTCCTTGGTGATCCGAGGGGCGCCGTAAGACTTATCGAGCACCACGTTGCGGCCCTTGGGACCGAGCGTCACCCGCACCGCATGGGCGAGCGTATCGATACCGCGCAGCATTCTATCACGCGCGTCGACCGAGAATTTGACTTGCTTGGCAGTCATGTTGAATTCCTTGATCTCTCCTCGATCCTGGTCCCGAGGAGCGGCTGCCATGCCACGTCTCATGAAATAGGGTCGTTGAAGACTTGCTCCCGTCCTTCGAGAGGGCCGCTTCGCGGCTTCCTCAGGACGAGGACTTGTTGCTTAGGCAGCCTTCTGTTTGGCCACAGGCTGGTCGAGTACACCCATGATGTCGCTCTCCTTCATGATCAGGAGTTCGACGCCGTCGATCTTGACTTCGCTGCCCGACCATTTTCCGAACATGACGCGGTCGCCAACATTGACATCGATGGGGATGATTTTCCCGCTCTCGTCACGGCCGCCGGGACCTACTGCAGTGATTTCTCCCTGCGAGGGTTTTTCCTTGGCTGTATCGGGGATGATGATGCCGCCGGACGACTTGTCCTCGGCGTCGATGCGCTTGACGACAACACGATCATGAAGTGGTCGAAATTTCATCGCTATCTCCTTGAACTCTGACGAATTATTTAACTCAAACCCGCTTGCCTACATTCGACGCGCATCGGGTTAGCGGATAGTTGTCACTTTCGTACAATCGGCGAATTTCATCGCGATCGAATATCTTTTCATCGACTTCCAGGCAGGTCTCCGGAAGGAGATCCCGTGGAAGTTCCTCGATTGCAAAGCGGATCGCCTCCGCGGCGCGGGCAAATCGCCCGAACCCGGCGGGTTTACGCCTTCGGCTTCGGACCGGAGATTGCTCCGCCTCGTTCCTGGTGGAAAACAACTGAGCCGTGGTGAGGTAGTCGAACTCAGCCATTTAAGCCCCTTCGTTGCCGCCAATAAAATTGCGGCGGATACGCTCAAGTCATAGACCAGGCAAGCAGGTTATGGGCCACGTAAGAAAGTTACGGGCCACCTAAGTCGTTCGAAAATATGGATAAGTTGTTCGAAAATCTGGATTAAGACTCAATTGAATGGTCACCATCCAACCGATTGCATTGATATAATTAGGAATGTTGCAAGAACGAGCCCTTGGGCCGGAAATATTTCCGGAGTTGAAACGAACTCTTTCATGCTCAAGTTAAGCGCATCAGGCGCAAGTGCTTTTATTATGCCGGCTACTTTGAAAAGTCGATCGATGGCAATAATTGCCCATTAGAAATAGAGAAAGGCGCCTTCGGAACGTCGCCGTTTAATTGGCAGCCGTCGATATATGGCTCGGGCGATAACGACTAGGCGCCACTTTAATCCAAATAGCAAGGCTCAATTAAACAGGAAGCGTGATATTCTCGGCACTGCTTGCTGCGCCGGATGTGGAACTTTCCGGGTCCGCAGCCGGCGCTTGGCGCAGCGAGAGAAACGCAATTGCCATCGCAATAAAAAGCAGCACAAGCCAATAGTTAGTTGGTTGCGCGCGGACCCCTGCAATTGTTTCCGCCGCGGGTGTTGCGCCATCTCTCTGCTCCGGCAAAAGGCGAACCAATCGTGCAGCGGTCATTTGCGCTTCCGATGGGCTCCTGCTTGCGCCGGCGACCACGTCAAGTCTCTCCAAGCCCTAACCGCAGAAAGAAAGCCCGCGTAAACGCGGGGCTCCGAACCCGCCGGTTCGGAGCCCCGTTCGTGAAATCGTGTCGTCCTGCTTAAGCCGTCGCCGGCCGATGTGCGCGCAGGAAGGAACGTATCTGGCGCACCGCGAGCGGAATGCGTTCCTTGGGGTCTTTCCAGGGATACATGCTTACTTCGGCCTTCGGCGCGAGCATCGCGGCTTCCATGGCGACTGCGTACGGATGCGCCGGAATATCATCCGGCAGGATCAGTACGGGTGTCTGGCAGTTGCGCACGAAATCGCGCGTCACTGTAATGACGAAGTCGGGATTGTTGCGGTACATCTTGGTCAGGAATTTATCGACCGTGTCCTTCGCAATTTCAGGCCGGCGCTTCATCAGTTCCGCACCCCAGCCCGTCATATTGCCTTCGTAGAACATGTCGCGCATTTCCGGACGCGAGCCGCTCGGCTGCGCCAGAACGGCCGCGACGACGCGATCGGGCGCGCGCTTTATGAGGTTCCAGATTAGCGGGCCGCCGATGCAGAAGCCCATGACCATGAACTTGTTGATACCGAGGTGATCCATCAGGCCGAGGTGGTCATCGGAGTGCGAATCCCACGGCCGGTCGACATCGAGCGGGCCGGAGGACTGGCCCGCATTTGCGTTACGCAGGTCCGCCGCGATACAGCGGTATTCACCCTTGAACTCCGCGACCGGGTTGAAGGGTGAGGTGCGGACCAGACCGGACATGGTGGAGTTCAATCCGCCGCCGGCGATCATCAAGATCGGAAAACCGGAACCGGTCTCCTCATAGGCGATTTTAACGGGGCCTTTTTCGTAGAAGCGTGTGGTTGTTCCTGTTTGCCCGGTCTGCTGGGCAAACACTTGCGGTGTCGTGGCGGCCATCGCGGTCGCCGCTACGCCGGTTGTCAGTATGTTGCGTCTGATCGGATCCATGGTGTCCTCCTTGATGATTGTGTTTAATTGGTCACCGCTTCGGAGGCGGGCTTGTCCTTGTCGAAAATCCGCATCTCGATGTAGCGTGCCGGCTTGTCGGTAAGGTTCTGCTGGCGGTGCACGGTGCCGCGCGGAACATGATTGTGCTCGCCGGCCTTGAGCACCTGCGGCGGCTTGCCCTGGACCGTGAAGGTAACTTCGCCCTCCTGGACCGCGGTCCATTGGTCGCCGGGATGACGGTGGAACTGGTTTCCGGACCCGGGCGGCATCGTAACGGATTGCAGCCCCACTTCGCGCGTCGGGTCTTTCTCCAGCGGCATCGTGAAATAGCGCTTGTTCTGGAATTTAGGCGCGGCCTGTTGCGTCGCCTGTTGTGACCACGCGGATGCCGCAATGATACCGGTCGCGACAATCGCTGCCGGTATGATCAGCTTGTTCATGAAAGCCTCCCTTGGTTTTGACGGAGCAATGCGAGCGATAGCGTCTTGCGACCACCAATCGGCCGGTTCCCTGGTAAAGCCGTACATCCTGCTCGGCGGCCCTGTATGGAGGCTACATCACCCAGGCATCGTGGGGAAGCGCCCAAGATGCAGGCTACGAAAGGACGCCGTGCTCTCAACTCGCTTTGAGCATGGCCTGTGCCTCGGCCCAAAGCCGGCGCACGAGATCGCCGGCAGGTTCCGTCGTCGCAAGGCGCGCTGCCTGTCCGGCCCACGCCTGCATGCGTTCGATGTCGCCGGCCTTGGCGGCTTGATCGCGCATGGCCTGTGACAGCGCGCGCTGCACCGGATAGGGCGCGGGCTTTGGTGCCCCTTCGGCATTCGCTGCTTTGACATAGGCCGTGGCGATGCTGCGCCCGAGCCTTCCAGAAAATGCGCGCGTCGGCACGGTGTCCTCGGGTTGCGTCTTGCCGATGGTGTCGGCCCAGGCCGGCGCCAGTTTGGCTTCGGGAGTGCGCAGGAGCCCC
>DATGVJ010000490.1:0-2050 GCA_035300505.1 Xanthobacteraceae bacterium | reverse complement strand
TTTCATGGCTATCCCCTCTTGCGAACTTCCGCCGGGGAACCCAGCAGAGGTTTAACCACAAATTGGGCGATAAGGGAAATCGAAAATTGGCTGGTCGGCCACGGACAAAGGTACGCCGTCCGGCGGGCCGCCCTCGGAGGTGGACGCCGCCAGTTCGCATTGCACACCGCAGATGGGCAAAATCCGGGCTTCAGGCCGTGGCGCAGGGTGCCGGATAATGGAACCTCGGACTGGCCAGTGATGGCGAGAGTGGGCCTAGATAATGCCAAGACCGTGATGGCGAGCTTGGCACGGCCGCCGGCAGCCGGCTTGGGATCTCAAAGCGTTTTGGCAGCCATTCCGGAGGTGCATTATATGGGCTATATGAATCACCGGCATGGACTCATTCGCCAATCGGATCTTGGTCTGCAGACCCTCTCCAATATCGTCTTCGCCATGGCCCTGTTTATGAGCCAGCCGTCGTGGGCAGCCACGTCGCCCGTAACAATCGGCGGCCCATTCACGCTCATTGCACCCAACGGCACGACGGTGACCGACCAGACATTTCGCGGTAAATGGCTGCTGGTTTACTTCGGGTACACCTTCTGTCCCAATACCTGCCCGATGACGCTGAACGAAATCGCCACTGCACTCGAGAACCTCGGTGCCGACGCCGCCAAGCTAAAGCCGCTCTTCATCACGGTCGACCCGCAGCGCGACACGCGCGAAGTGCTGGAACAATACACCCAGTCGTTCGATCCGCGGATCGTCGGACTCACTGGAAATCCGCAGCAGATCGCCGCGGTCGCCAAGGAATACGGGGCCTACTGGGCAGCCCATAAGACTGGACCTGGCGCCGAAGACTACGTCATGGACCACAGTTCCTACCTTTACGTCATGGACCCTGAAGGCAAATTCGTGCGCGCCTTTGACGCCGACACGCCAGGCGATCGCATCGCCGACGCATTGCGCGAACTCATGGCGCAACCTCGCGAAGGAGGAAGCCATGGGGTGTTACGAGCCAGATGACGAGATAGCGAGTTGTAATAAATGGTCGTTGCGGGGACTATTGGATACCGCACGGCTTCCGGAGGCCGGCTCATGAACTATGACGAGTTTTTCGCAGACGCGATCGGGCGCCTGTGGCACGAGCGCCGCTATCGCGTGTTCGCCGACCTTGAGCGGATCGCAGGCCGATTTCCCCGGGCGATCTGGCATTCACCGCAAGGCCCGCGTGAGGTCGTGATCTGGTGCTCCAACGATTATCTCGGCATGGGCCAACATCCGAAAGTGATTGGCGCAATGGTCGAGATCGCGACAAGGATGGGGACGGGCGCCGGTGGGACGCGCAATATTTCTGGCACGAATCATCCTCTCGTGGAGCTTGAGCGCGAGCTCGCCGACCTTCATGGCAAGGAGGCGGCGCTCGTCTTCACATCGGGTTACGTGTCGAACCAAACCGGCATGGCAACCATCGCCAAGCTGATCCCGAACTGCCTTATCCTGTCGGACGCGCTTAATCATAACTCCATGATCGAGGGAATTCGCCAGTCGGGCGCTGAAAAGAAGATTTGGCGGCACAACGACACAGGGCATCTCGAGGAGCTACTTGAGCACGCCGGTTCGGACCGCCCGAAGCTGATCGTCTTCGAGAGCCTGTATTCCATGGACGGTGATGTTGCGCCGATCCGTCAGATTTCCGCCCTGGCCGAACGATACGATGCGATGACGTATCTAGACGAAGTCCATGCTGTCGGCATGTACGGCCCTGCCGGAGCCGGGATCGCGGCGCGTGAGGGCGTGATGCAGCGCATCGACGTGATTGAGGGCACGCTCGCGAAGGCATTCGGCTGCCTGGGCGGTTACGTTGCCGCAAGCGCCAACCTTGTCGATGCGGTCCGCTCCTATGCTCCCGGCTTCATCTTTACCACTGCGCTGCCGCCAGCAATTTGCGCGGCGGCAACGGCCGCTATTCGCCACCTGAAGAGCTCGCAATCGGAGCGAACCCGCCAACAAGAATGTGCCGCGCGCGTGAAATCCGCACTGACCGCGGCGGGTCTTCCGATCATGC
>DATGVJ010000489.1:0-2000 GCA_035300505.1 Xanthobacteraceae bacterium | reverse complement strand
CGTCGATGCATCCGACAACACGGCCGGCGTGATGGCGACGTTGATGAGTTTCTTCGCGGCCCTGGCTGATACGGGTCGATCGCCGACGGCAAAGAACGCCAGACCAAGATCGGCGAACACATCGCGTTCAACGATCGCCTGAGCCGCCAGGCCGACGATGGCGTAGTCACCGTGCCGCCGCGCGAACTCGCGGAAAAAATGCACGGAATTCTTCCGCCCGATCGGCAGCTCAACTGCGACCAGTAATTCCTGCGGTGACAACGCCGTCTCATAAATTCCCGTGAAAAAATTCTCGGCCGCAATTCGACGTTCGCCGCTCTGACCCCTGATGATCATGGTCGCATTCAGCGCCACCATACAAGCCGGCAACTCCGACGCGGGATCGGCATGCGCAAGGCTGCCACCGAGGGTCCCCCTGTTGCGGATCGCGGGGTGCGCGACATGCGCAATCGCTTCCGTCAGCAAAGGGGCGTGCGCGGCAATTTCGGGCGATCTTGCGAGATCAACATGGCGGGTCAGCGCCCCGATGGTAAGGACATCGCCGCTCACTGCGATTCCCCGCAGTTCGGCGATCTCGCCGATATCGACGAGCAGTTCCGGAGAGATCAAACGCAGATTCATCGCGGGCATCAGGCTCTGGCCGCCCGAGAGCACCTTCGCCTTGTCCCCGTACGCAACGAGCAACTCCAAAGCGTTCACAACGCTGGTTGCGCGGGCATAGCTGAAAGCCGAAGCTTTCATTGGCGTGACCTTCCCAGCCGCATTTTGGCGTGTTTTCTTGAGATTAGACGGCCCTGGTCGGCAAAGGTCAAGTTTGTTTATCGAACGATTATTTCTGATGACTCGACTTTCGGACTAGTCATAATGACATCAAGGACGCTGGGTTTGGTACCATCAAAAACGGCCCCAGGGAGGAGCAGATCATGAATCTGGGATTCTTTACGATGCCGGTCCATCCTCTCGACAAGGATTGGCGGCTATCCCTGAAGGAGGACCGCGAAGCCTTCCTGCTGGCCGACGAATTGGGGTTTACCGAAGCCTATGTCGGCGAGCATGCCACCGACAGGGCCGAGAACATCACCTCCTGCATCGCGTTCCTCGCGTGGATCGCAGCCGCCACCAAGCAGATCAGGCTTGGCACCGGCACCATCAATATGCCGAACACCCATCCCGCCGCCGTCGCCGCCAGCATGGCGATGCTCGATCACATGCTCGACGGCCGTTTGATTTTCGGAATAAGCCCCGGCGGACTCCTGTCGGACGCGGAATTGTTCGGCAATCTCGATGCCGACCGCAACGAGATGTTTCTTGAAGCGATCAATCAGGTCCTGGATATCTGGGCCGGCGAACCGCCGTACAATTTCTCCGGAAAATACTGGAACATCTCGACGCAAAAGACCCTGATCGAGGATATCGGCCAGGGATTTATCGGAAAGCCGTTGCAGCGGCCGCATCCGCCCATCGTCGTGACGGCCGTGGCGCCATTCTCAAAGGGCGTCACCGAAGCTGCCGCGCGCGGCTGGGATCCGATTTCGGCCAACTTCCTGATGCCGGCCTGGGTGAAAAGCCACTGGCCGAAATACGTCGAGGGCTGCGAGCGGGGCGGTCGCGCGGCCGAGCCTGCGAATTGGCGCGTCGCCAAGAGCGTCCTTGTTGCCAAGGACGCTGCGACGGCAAAAGCCTACGCGACCGATCCAAATGGACCGTACGTCTATTACTATCGCTCGTTGTTCACCAAGCTGAAAATAAACGGCCGTATCGAGCTGTTCAAAACGCGCCGCGATCAACCTGACGATGAAGTGACGCTCGAAATGATTTGCGACAAATTGATCATCTATGGCACGCCGGAGAGCGTTGCGGATCAACTGCTGGCTTTCCAGAACGAGGTCGGCCAATTCGGCACGCTATTGTATGCCGGCAAGGACTGGAAGGACCGCGAGCTTGGACGCCAGTCCATGATCTTGATGGCGGAAAAAGTCATGCCGCGAATTAACGCAGGC
>DATGVJ010000488.1:0-10976 GCA_035300505.1 Xanthobacteraceae bacterium | reverse complement strand
AATGAACGAAGATCAAGTTGCCAATTGGCGAGAGTGGAAACTTCGTTTTCTAAATTACTATCGGTCAATGGGAGCGGAAATTTGAATGATAATCAGCTGGTGGGTTTATGACAATAAATGTCTATTACAAGACCCGAAGGGCCATTGCCAATTCCGCGAGTTCGACGACGATGTCGGAATTGATGGCGCGATTTTCGCCGACGATCCTGGACGAGCAAATACATAGTTCGAGCGAGAAGATTTCGCACAATTGACGCGTCATCGTGGCGACGGGCCCGGCATGTTCCGCGTAACCTTCGGGAGCGATGCAGATTATTCTGGTGCCAGGGCGGCAGAAGGCGAGATTGAATTTGCTCGAACCAATCACAAACGCAATGATATCGGCGCCATGAAACGCGCCGACGGCTTCTTCGATCGAGTGCAGTTCAGGGTAGAAGATATCAAAGCCCATGGCGGCGAGCGATTGATCGAGTTCGTATTGGTTGCGTACTTTGCGTTGGGGAACAAGTTTGCGTCCTACGTAAACCATACGTCCCAATGGGCGCGGGTTCGGAAGGCGCCTGAGCACACGCTCTCGAAGCGTGCGAAAGCTCGCCGTCGTGATCGCGGGCTTTGCGGCACCCAGCGACGCGACATGTAAGTTCTTCACCCGGTAGTCCAGAGCCAGGTCAAGCGCCACCATATTGGATGGTGTGCACGGGGCTCCGAGCAGGGCCAAGAGTTCGGTCACCTGGGGAGGTGGCGCACCATCGACAAGGTAGCGCACGTGGCCGGCCAAGTTGACATGTTCGAATGACAAAATCCGATCCAGGCAGTCGGTGAAGAAGTGTCCGAAATGCGCCGTCACGCCGATCAGGCACGTCGGCTGGTCTCCTTCCAGGTTGACCATGTTGGCCGCGGGCCACACACAGCGCATGCCATCCTGCGACGGTGCAAATCCGCCCTGCTGTATCCAGTTCAGGGAATGCGCATATCCGGTAGGCAGCAGGGCGTTTTTCCAGATCGTCGAGAGCCGGCGGCCACGGACGATCGCTTCGTCCAAATGACCAATGATGCGGGCGAGATTGGGAAGCGTTATGGGGCCAAGTCGTCCGATCTGGCCACCACGCACTACGGGGACAGGAGGCAGTTGCGACATGAGGCCCCCGCTTTCGGGGACGTCGCGCACCTTCATGCCGTTGTAGCGGGCGAACTGTCGAAATGTATTCGTGTGGACGACGGTCAATTCACGCATGGCGCGGAGGTCCTTGACGGTCGTGGGTTGTGGAGCGCGGTCCGGTCATGTCAACGAAGTTCGTGAGGCGCTATCAAATTCATCTGCTTGGCGTGTTCAATCATCAAAGATTTTCGAGCCTGTCCTTTGAAATGAAAAATCGCGACACCCTGCGTGTTTGGGCCGATCTTGTCCGGCAGGCAGGCAAATTTGGTCTCGCGCAAGGTCGTTGTTCTGATGAGTTTGGCGTTGGCCACATTGCGGATGGCTTCCTGGTCGCCATACCAAAAATGAAACTTTTCAGGAAGCGCCTGCAGATTTTTCAGGCAGTCGACCCAGAACCGGTTGTCCTTGGAAATCGTCGTACACGCCAAATAGGGATAGACTTCGCCGAACGTCTTCCCTTGGTATTCAACCAGGTTCATTCCTTTGAAAAGTATATTGATCACGTCGTGCTTGCCGAATTCGCGCTGGCAAAGCGCGACGTCATTCCCACCTAGCAGATCTTTCACGTCGAGCGGGGCCACCACAAGCATGTCAGTATCGAGATAGATGGCAGGGGCGGTCAAGTTCAGCTCAGAAAATGCCTGCAAGCGAAAAGTCATCAGGTTCTTGGCGTTGCCGCTGACTCGCGAGATATGATCGACCCCTGCAATTGCGGGGCTGTCGAGGTCGCTGCATTGATAAATAACGGCGTCCTTATTGCTGACCCGGATGGAGCGCACCAACAGGGTTGGAAAGGAGATGTCGTTGCCGACATGCAGGTAGACGAATTGAGGCCGAGACATCAAATTATCCGCTCTCTCGCCAAGATTGGAACGAATCTTCGTCGTCTATGTGAGCGCATTTTGGTTGCTCCAGCTGAGGACTGTTTGACGATTAATGAACTGTGTGGATCAACCAAGCGTTCCATGGCAGTGTTTATATCGCTTGCCTGATCCGCACGGACACGGGTCGTTGCGGCTTATGTGGTTGGCGGCGATAATCCCGTTGCCTTTACTTTGAGACGCATTGGGTCGGGGGCGATTTTGCGGGTGTAGCTCCTGTTGGGGGCCAGGTTGTGATCGGGGTTGTTGTTGAGGCGTATCGCGCAGGCCCGCGGGATTTTGCCGTTGCATTCGGAGTGACAGGGTCGATGCGGCGGCTTCGCACATCAACTGAAAAAGTTCGATATTTTCGCGTTGTGCGTGGAGCCGTCTGTACAAACTTTCAACGCCAGCAGGAGTCTTCGGACCCGTCAATAGAACACCAAGACCGTGGCTGTGTTGAAACTCCAGAAATCGATATTTTTGTCGGATCTCAGCCCAGAACTTCCAGACGCCGAAATCACGCTTGCGAACCACGATGTCGTGAAAGATGACGATGGAATGATCAGACAATTTTCGCTGCCAATGCGCGAAATCATGTGAGACCGCTTCGTACGTGTGGTAGCCATCGATATGCAACAGGTCGATGGTCTGGTCAGGGAATCGGGGCGATGCTTCATCGAAAGTCGATCGGATAAGTTCTGCAGACGGATAGCGATTGGCCAGAAACTCTTTCAGATCATCGAAGATGGCATTTCCGTCGGTGTAATGATACGTGTGCGGGTCCCCGAGCCAGGTGTCGATTCCAATACAATGTGCACCGGTTTCATATCGTTTCGCCGCTTCACATGCGGCAAAGAAGCTTGTTCCTTGCATGACGCCGAGTTCGACATAGTATCGAGGGCGCGCCAAGTTGAATAACAGGAATAGAAAAGGGATATGTCCCGCCCATGATGGCGCGGAAGGGGGCAACCTTGCGGGCAGTTCGAACAGTGGAGCTGCCCAATCAAACATCGAAGAGACGGTCGTAGGTTGGTCGATTGGCATCGAGTTCGGCCTTCTGAGATCCGAAGGTACGTTTTGCATGTGCGGATTATCGCATCGAAAGATGCTTCATTCTCCAGGGTCCGGCAAGCCCAGGATTGATGTGGCCCGAGGTTGCGGTATTGCACAGGTCGCGTCGATCATTCTATAGGGACTTGCGACGCCCTCAGCACCTGGAACATTCCTGCCGCGCTCGCGAGTAGATAATTGCATCGACAATGACCACAGTTCCTGCCACGAGCGATTTTGTTCGCGACGCGATTTTTATCTCGAACTCGCCCCTCCCGGACGTCATCGCCAGCATTCGCCTCGTTGCCCTGATACCTGCGCGCACGATCGGGCTTCGGGTGCTGTATTTTGGCGCCCGGATGGACGCCAAGGGCTTTTTGGACAAACACCGCCCGAGCGCGATTATTTTGACGAAGGCTGGCGAAGACGGCATCGTCGAACTGGCCCGCGCAGCGGCCGCAAGGCATATCCCGGTGGCAACAACCCTGTGCGACCATCATTTCGCCGGCGAGATAGGACGGCGAAATCGACAACTTTGCGACCTTAGCAAGGCAATTGTGGTCCAGACTCAGCCGATGGCGCACGAAATATTCCGGCATTACGGGAAGTCTTGCGCGATCATTGAGGAGGCGGTCGAATATCCTCGCGGTCAAGCCCAGTTCACGCCGGGCCGGCCACTGAAAGGCCTGTGGTATGGCCATCAAGCCAATCACCCCACATTGGCTCCAGGGATTGCAGCACTCGGCGCCGCGGGCTTGGGCCCGACCAAGTTTATCGTCGTGAGCAACGCGGTGCCGGATTTCATGAGGGGTGGTTTTCCGGGGCGACCCAAGGATTTCGACTTTGACGTCGTTCCGTGGACGATCGAAGCCCAGTATTCGACCATGGCGTGGTGCGATTTCGTATTCGTCCCGAGTTCCGATACTCCCGACAAGCGGGTGAAAGGGCACAACCGGGTCGTCGAGGCAATCAATGCCGGCCGTCTCGCCATCACTTTTCCGTTGCCGCAATATCGCGAACTTGCCGATTATACTTTCTGCCATGCTGACTATGGCGCATCGATCCGTGCCGCCTTGGCCGATCCCCAGGCGGCCCAAATGCGGATCGAAAATGGCCAACGATATGTCGATGGTCGATTCGCGGCCGACATCATTGCGGCCAAATGGCGGGAATTGATCAGCGGTCTTTCACGGTAGGGAACGGGAGATCTTCATGCTCGGCAAGACCGGGGGCGCAGTAATTTCCCAGAGGATCAATATTGTCCAAGTCGATCCTTATGGAGAGATATTCGATGAATTGATCGGATTGATCGCGGATTCTGTGCAAAAGGCGGGAATTGCGGTCGGCGGTACAAGGCACAGGGTGCTTGCAGACTGGGTCAACTTGTTCGTCGGAGCGACGGCATTGCTCGCGCCGCAAGAGATTTCAAGGCTCCGCAATCTCCCTAATGGTTACCTTGTGTTTCAGCTGGAGCCGCTTGACACAGACCATGCCATCAATCAATCGAACAGGCCTGCTTATTTCGAATTCCTGCGGGACGCGAAGCAAGTCTGGGATTACTCACCCAGCAATGTGGATTTCCTCGTCCGGCTTGGCCTCGACAATGTGCGCTACATACCGGTCGGGTATTCACCTTGCCTCGAACGGATAATGAATTCCGGCTCTCGGGACATCGACATCTTGTTTTATGGATCAAAAACCCTTCGTCGAGCGCATATCCTTGATGCATTGCGAGAGCGTGGATTTGAAACGGTGAATTTATTCGACAAATACGGCGAAACACGCGATTCTTATATCGCACGTGCAAAAATTCAATTGAACATGCACCAATTTCAAACAAATCACCTGGAGCAGCTCAGAATTTCCTATCTTTTGAACAATCGATGCTTCGTGGTATCTGAAACGTCGGATGTAAACCCTTATGGCGACGGCATGGTCTTCTGCGATTACGATCAGTTGGTCGAACGGTGTGCGTACTATCTCAAGCCGAAGATGGAAGTCGAACGTCGGCGGATCGCTCAATTGGGTTATGAGAACCTCAAGCTTATGCCGATGGCCAGTTCAATCATGAAGGCGCTCTCGGAAATCACCTCGTCAGTTTGATTGAAACGCGTTATTGGACTGGTGCGTCACCGCGGAGACGAAATAAGATCGCTCGCATGGCCAAGGTATTGCTTTCAAAAAAGAAAGAGCAGGCGATCCAGCAGTTGCTCGCGCGTGGGACCGAGTTGCACCGGATGGGGCGCCTGGCCGAAGCGGAACTCCACTACCGCGAGGTTCTGGAAGTTAAACCGCGCCAGGTCGATGCGCAGCATCTCCTGGGCGTCATTCGGGCGCAGCAGGGGCGGCTCTTGGAAGCCCTGGAATTGATCGGTGGTGCGTTGCCGGCCCGACCGGACTCCGCGGCCATCCAATCCGATTACGGACTGGTGCTGCACAGGCTTGGCAGGCATGCCGAAGCACTGGTGACCTTCGACAGGGCATTGCGGCTCAAGCCGGACGACTTTGCCGCGCTCGGTAACCGCGGCAATGTTTTGGCCAGCCTCGGACGCCTCGAGGAGGCGGTCGCGAGCTATGACGGCGCGCTCAAGTTCCGGCCCCATTACGCAGAGGTGCTCAGCAACCGCGGCCACGCGCTTGCTGCGCTTGGACGGTACGACGAGGCTGTCGGGGGCTATCGGAAAGCCCTGATGCTGCGGCCCGGCGACATGCTGGTGCAGTCCAGCCTCGCCAATGCGCTTGCGGTGCTCGCCCGCTACGAAGAGGCTCTCGTCGCCTATGATGCCGTGCTTGCCGCGTCCCCCGGGGACGCCGCCGCACTGACCAATCGCGGCAATACGCTTCTGTATCTTTCCCGCCATGAAGCCGCATTGGAAAGTTACGAGCGAGCGCTTGCGATCAATCCCCGTGACGCCATGACTCTCAACAATCGCGGCAGCGCACTCAAGAACCTCAAGCGTGAGGAGGCGGCACTTGCGAGCTACGACGCGGCGATTGCCATTCGGCCGGATTTCGCCGATGCGCTGTACAATCGTGCCAATCTCTTGAAAAATGCGAAGCGCTACGATGAGGCGCTTGTTGCCTATGACCGCGCGAGAGCTGTCGACGCGGAGCACCCGGAAGCCTTCGGGGCGATTGATGCTGCTCAGGCGGCCTGCGAATGGGGCAGGGTAGAAATATTGGCCACGGAGTTGCGCGGTCGGATCGAAGGCGGAATGCCGTTTACGCCATTTGCGTTGCTGGCCCTATGCGATGATCCGCTGCTGCATTGGAAATGCGCCACGAACTACGCTGCGGACCGGCTGTCCGTCGGACAGCCCGGCGTCGCACCCGCCCTTCGGCCTGCTGTTGCGGTGCCCTCCAGGGAGAAAATTCGTATTGCCTATCTCTCCTCCGATTTCCATGAACATGCGACGGCCTATCTGATCGCGGGCCTGATCGAACAACACGACCGCTCGCGCTTCGATGTGGTCGGGATATCGTTCGGTCCAGACGATGGAAGCGAGATGCGGCGCCGTCTTACCAGCGCGTTCCATCAATTTTTCGACGTGCAGGGGATGAGCGATCACGCAGCCGCCGCGCTGCTGACGAAGTTGGACATCGACATTGCGGTTGACCTCAAGGGCTACACCAAAGGGTATCGTTCGGAACTGTTGCGCGGACGGCCAGCCCCAATTCAGGTGAACTATTTGGGCTACCCCGGCACCATGGGGGCTGATTTCATCGACTATGTGCTTGCCGACGTCATAACGGTGCCGTTCGAGCAACAGCCGTTCTACACGGAGAAGATCGTTCATTTGCCGGAATGCTATCAGGTCAACGACGACCGGCGCTTGATCGCTGATCAAACGCCGACGCGGCGAGAGGCCGGGTTGCCGGAGCAAGGTCTCGTGTTCTGTTGCTTCAACAATACCCACAAGATTGCGGCGCCGGTGTTCGACATCTGGATGCGCCTGCTCGAGGCGGTGCCGGCAAGCGTGCTTTGGCTGCTGGGCGACAACGCTGCCGCGATGGCGAACCTGCGTCGGGAAGCGCAGGCGAGGGGTGTCGATCCGGCGCGGCTCGTCTTTGCGACCCGTTGCCCGCTCGATGAGCATTTGGCGCGCCACCGGCTCGCCGACCTTTTTCTCGATACCTTGCCGTACAACGCCCACACGACGGCCAGTGATGCGTTGTGGGCGGGCCTTGCGGTGTTGACCTGCCAAGGCCAGGCCTTCGCGGGCCGCGTGGCGGCAAGCCTCCTGCAGGCCGTGGGCTTGCCGGAACTGATCACAACGAGTTTGGCGGAGTATGAAGCCGTGGCTTTGAGGCTGGCAACGGACCAGGCGTATTTGGCTGCCGTTGGGGTAAAGCTTGCGCACAGCCGCCTGACCTCGACGTTGTTCGATACCCGGCGCTTCACCCGCCACATCGAGGCGGCTTATGAGACGATGTGGGAAATCCACCACCGCGGCGAGGCCCCGCGGAATTTTGCGATCGAGACGGCCGTATGACCGCGCAGCCGCCTCTCAATGGCAGTGGCCCAAATGGCAGTGACCCAAATGGCAGTGATCCAGCTGCGGTCCACGTGATGGTGGGCCGCGCGATGGCCTTGCACCAGAGCGGGCAATTGAGCGAGGCCGAGCGGGTATATAAATCGGTTCTGAAAGCGCAGCCAAACCACTTCGAGGCGCTGCATTTTCAAGGACTGTTGGAGGCGCAGCGCGGAAACTTTGCAGAGGCGGACCGCCTGATGCGCCGCTCGCTTAAGGTCAACGGTAAAGTCGCGGACGCCCATGCGAACCATGCCCGGGTCCTCAATGCCCTGAAGTGTTCCGAGGAGGCCCTTGCGGCCTGCGACAGGGCCTTGGCCATCAATCCTCGTTCGCTTGAGGCGCTGGTCAGCCGTGGCAACGCTTTATCTGCCCTCGACCGGCACGAAGAAGCTTTGGGGAGTTTCGATCGAGCCGTTGCGCTGCGGCCGGACTATTTTGCGGCCCTGACCAACCGCGGCGGTGCGCTCATGCGTCTCAAGCGCTACGAAGAAGCGCGCTTGAGCTATCAACGTGCGCTTGCGTTAAAGCCCGGTGATGCGAACACTCTCAATCTTTGTGGCGTGGCCCTCGAATTATCAGGGCAGTTGGAGCTTGCGCTCGCGAGCTATCAGGCGGCTTGTGCGGCCGATCCAGCGTTTGTCGACGCGGCCTATGGCCGCGCAGTCCTCCTTATAAAGATGGACCGACTCTATGAAGCGGTGGTCGCCTGCGAACATGCACGATCCATCGGTCCTGATCACCCGGATGCATTCGGCCGGCTCGATATCGCGCTCATGCTGTGCGACTGGGCGAGCGTCGAGCGTTTGTCCGGGGAGTTCAAGGCCCAGGCCCTTGCGGGGAAATCGTTCAATTCGTTTGCGGGGCTATTTATCTATGATGATCCATTGCTGCATCAGGCATGCGCTGAAAATCGCGTAAGATCGATTTCCACGCAACCATTCGTGCCGTGCGCCCTGGTGCGGCATGCGCGGATCCGGGTTGCTTATTGTACTCCCGACTTCCGCTCGCATCCGACAAGCTACCTCATCGCTGAATTGATCGAGCGTCACGACCGCGATCGGTTCGAGATATTCGGAATTTCATTTGGCCCCGATGACAAGAGCGATATGCGTCGCCGCATGGCCGGGGCGTTCGATCGGTTTCACGATGTTCGTGCCTTGGACAGCAGCGACATCGCGAACCGGATACGAGAGCTTGAGGTCGATATCGCTGTCGATCTTGCGGGACATGCGGGCGAAAGCCGGCCGGAAATATTCAGTTATCGCCCTGCGCCGATCCAGGTAAGTTACCTTGGATTTCCTGGGACTTCCGGTGCGGCTTTTTTCGATTATTGCCTTGCGGACCCGATTGTCCTGCCTTTCGACCAGCAACCGTTCTTCTCCGAAAGGATCGTGCATCTGCCAGGCAGCTATCAGGCGCATAGCTTTAGGCCGATTTCCGAGCGCGTGCCGACGCGCCAGGAGGTCGGTCTGCCGGACAATGGCTTTGTGTTTTGTTGTTTCAACAATGCGCCGAAGATTACGGCGCCAGTTTTCGATATATGGATGCGACTGCTCGCGAAAATTGACAATAGCGTTCTCTGGCTCTTTATCCGCGATCGGCTGGCGCAGGAAAATTTGCGTCGCCAAGCGCGGAATCGCGCGATCAATCCCGACAGATTGATCTTTGCCCCAAAGATTGAAATGCGCCGCAGTGCCGATCATCTAGCCCGTCACCGGCTGGCTGACCTTTTCCTGGATACGTTTCCCTACAACGCGCATACAACGGCACAAGACGCTCTTTGGGCCGGGTTGCCGGTGGTGACGTATCGGGGCCAGGCATTCGCGGCCCGCGTAGCGGCGAGCCTGCTTCATGCCGTCGGCCTGCCGGAGCTGGTCACAGAGAGCCTGGCGGACTACGAAGCGCTGGCGTTGCGGCTTGCCACCGACCCGGCGCTCCTGGCAACGGTTCGCGACAAGCTGGCGCGAAACCGCCTGACGCACCCTTTGTTCGATACTGGACTCTTTTGCCGCCATGTCGAGGCCGCCTATACAAGGATGTGGGAAATCTGGCAGGGTGGCGAACGCCCGCGGAGTTTCGCGATTGATACAATCAAGCCCATATGACGACGAGCGATATTTGGCGTTGCAAGCCGATGACAACCACCTTTTCCAGTCCGTATCACGTCACTTTAGGGCCTCCATCCGGATCATATCGGGGCGCCTATATCAATCTTGACCGCCATCCTGAACGGCGTTTGGAAATCGACAATCAACTCAACGCTTTGGGTATTGCCGATCGCTATATTCGCTTGTCCGCGGTCGATGGCACGTCAATCAAGTCGCTGCCGGATGGCAAGTCGCTGCCAGTTGGGATGTCGCCCGCGGCGGCAGGATGTTTTTGGTCGCACTACCTCGCGCTTGAAAAATTCAGATCGGCAAATACGTGCGTGCACATATTGGAAGACGACGCAATCCTGACCTCCTATCTGCCGCAGATAATCGATAACGGACAGCGCGAGCGTCAATTTGACAAGTTTGACATTGTGTTTACCGAAACGTTCGTGGGCTATAACGCCTGGTTCCTGCGCCGATACAAGAAAATTCACAACGCGTTGCTTGCCAAACGACAATCGGTGAACGCCGATCCGTCCTTCGCCGTAATCGATATTACTTCCGACTATATGGCGACGACGTCTTCATATTTCGTTGCACCTCATGCGATCGAGCGCGTACTGGCGACCTTCAAGCGAGGGCTCGACATGGGACCAAGACTGCCGTTCGATTTGTTTCTCTGCCAGGAAGCCAGCCAAGGCCGTTTGAAGATCGGTTGCATCTTTCCATTCGTCACCATCATTCGGCTCGACCGGATTCTGCAAAGTACGATTTCGACGATCGACACCGATGCGGAGGGGCACTCCAAGCTCGCCGCTGCCCTGTTGCGATATTCGTTCTTTGTCAATTGCGATTTTGACGGCTACGCCAAGACTTGGTTGGACGCGATCAGGGCAAAGCGGGCCTCACGCAAGCCCGATCGTCAGCTTGAGGTCATGACGGAGATGCTTGGATTTGTGATGTCGGACGATTTCAGAACGTTCTGACAGGGGTATCCACGGGAACCTTGACTGTCGTGGCAATCGAACACGTGTGACAACCGAATACGCATGACGACAAAAAATCCGCCAAACCCTTACGATCCAAACAGCATCCACGCGATCATGGGCCGCTCGATGGCGCTGCATCAGGGCGGGCAAGTGGCCGAGGCGGAGCGCTTGTACAAATCAGCGCTGGCCTTGAACCCGGACCATTTCGAAGCTTTGCATTTTTTCGGCCTGTTGGAGGCGCAGCGCGGACACAACGTCGAAGCGGACGAATTCATGCGCCGGTCGCT
>DATGVJ010000487.1:0-10803 GCA_035300505.1 Xanthobacteraceae bacterium | reverse complement strand
ATCTACGACTTTCGGTGCTTCGGAAAGGCAGTCCTGGAGCTTCAATATCCGGGGCGTGATGCCGATACTCCGCTCGACCTTCCAAACGTCAATTTGATCGTCGGTGACAACGGGGGTGGAAAGTCGTCCGTTCTGCGGGCGCTCGCCATCGCGGTTCTCGCACCTGCGCTCTTGGAGTCGGGCTTTGTACCGCACCGGCTGGTGCGGCGCCCAAATGCCAAGGCGAGCCTGCTGAAAGTTGTGGGCCAGCTTGATCCGGTTGATTTCGTCGGGATGAAGTCGATGGATCGACCGATCATTGAGCTTTTGGCGCGGATCGATCGGAGAGACCGGGGCAGCCTCGATCGCTTGCATCTTGAGAAGACGCCGAGTTCGCCAATCGAAAAGTTGATTTTCGACGATTACTCTCATGCATTTTTCGTCGCCGGCTACGGTGCGACGCGTCGGGCCGAGACCGGAGATTTTTCCGAGGGCAGTGCCCGGAGATCGCGCGGGTTGCGCTATCAGCGTGTGGCGGGGCTTTTCGAGGACCACGTTGCCTTGCGGCCAATGCAGGCGTGGCTCAATCGCATCAAATCACCGTCAAGGCGCAGGGAGGCGATTGCGAAGCTCACGTCGATGTTGCCCGCCGAATTGGGATTTGGCGGAAAATTTGATGAAGACGAAAATCAATATTTATTTACATATGATGGCAGGCAAACGCCGTTCAATGCACTTTCCGACGGTTACAAGGCTTATCTGAGTTGGGCGGGCGACCTGATCGGGCACCTTTGCGATGTCGCGGCGGAACAGACCCCGATAGATGCGTTGTCGGGGATCGTCTTGGTGGACGAGATCGACCTTCATTTGCATCCCGCCTGGCAACGCACGGTAGTTCCGACGATCGCCAAGGCGTTTCCCCGGATTCAATTCGTGATGACATCGCACAGCCCATTGATTACCAGCACGCTACGCAAGGAAAACATCTTTGTTACGGATAGCGCTGATGATGGCACTGCGACGATCAAGCAACTTGAAGAAAGCGTACACGGACGCGGCGCCGATCAGCTGTTGTTATCGTCCTATTTCGGACTGAATTCGACGCAATCCCCGAACCTGGAGGCGGCCAGTAAGACGCTTTTCAAGCAAGCTGCGGAAGGTGATAGCGGTGCCGCTCTGGCATTCCTCGAGCAATTGTCTGCTGACACGAAATTGTCACAGGAGATCGTTCCTGCGGTGAAGCTGGCGCTAAGCCGGGCGCCCGCGCGCCGGAAGGGTTCGGCCGGGAAGTCAACACGACGAAAACCTGCAAAACGCATGGCCAAAAGTGCCAAATGATCCGTTACGATTACGCACCAGAGCAGATCGAGGCGGCTGTTAACGCCTTGGATGGGCAATGGAGGGTGCGCGCTGCCGAGCGGACAAAAGCGATTGTCAAAAAGAAACGCTTTGACGAGTCTTCGTCGATTTGGAGCGATGTAAAACCCGTTTTTATCGCGCTCCAAAACCGGAAATGCATCTTTTGCGAGCGACAGTTTGAATCTGCGGAGTATGGACGGATTGAACACGACCTTGAGCATTTCCGGCCAAAATCGGCGGTGAAACCTTGGCCACCCAGAAACTGGGCCACAACATACACAATTTCCACGGGCGCGGAATCTCCGGCCGGATACTATTGGCTGGCCTATGATCTTGGCAATTACGCAGCGGCTTGCAAGGTGTGTAACTCGCCGCTCAAGGCCGATCATTTCCCGATTGCCGACAAGCGAGTGACGACGAAGCGGACGATTGCGCGCCTCCAGGAGGAAATGCCCTATTTGTGCTATCCGATCGGCCGTTACGACGATCCTCCAGAATCGCTCGTGACATTCATCGCAACGACGGCTGTTCCAGCGGCTCGATCGGGGCATAGAAAATTACGGGGTGAAGTCATAATCGATTTTTTCCAGCTCAATGTTCGTGAGCAGCTCCATCGCGAGCGCGCGCGTCTTATCGCTTTGCTCGGCGGAACGCTGAAATTCATCGACGCGGGTATCGACGTTGCCCAGAACCAACGGGTTGCGGCGGGGCTGGTTGAACCGCACATTCCTCACACATCGTGCTTGCGTGCATATCGCAAGCTCTGGGATGACGACAACCAACTCGCGCGAAGAGCTCACTCCCGCTGCCAGGAATATGCGATAAGCATGGAGGGCGCGAAGCCCCCCGCAGGTGTGACGGAGCGCGACGAAAGTGCGTGAGTGGCCTTTCGGCCGTATGCTCGACGTAAGATAAGCGTGCGCTCGAGGATGGCTGTCTTGCGAATTCAGGATGACCAATCGGGAAAAATGGCCTAATGGTCGCAGCACAAGAGTTGAACGCAGTGGAGGAGCGCATGCTAAATCGCTTGCTATCAGTTGGTCTATGTACCGGTGTCGTCGCGGCCGGCCTGGTTGGCTGGTTTGATACGCAATCGTTGGGTCAGCCGGCTGCGCCTGCGCCGGTTGCCCCGGCCGATACGGCCGCGTTGCGTGCCCAGTACGAGCGGTGGCGGACGGAGTTCAAGACCTGGGGCAAGTGGGCCCCGGTGGGCCAGGAGTCCCGGGGCGCGTCGAGCCAGATCACGCCGCAGAAGGTTGCGAGCGCGATGGGCCTGGTGAAAGACGGGATCGTGGTGTCGCTCGCCCACGCTGTGCCGCAAGTGGCGGCTGCGGACGTCGGCCCTCCCGGCGTTTTCCGCCGGACTATGAATGCCATCACGGATGTTGGCTCGACGGACAACTACCAGGTGAGCTACCACGGCCAGACTGTCGCGCACATCGACACTTGGTGTCACTTCTTCGAGAACGGCCAGATGTACAACGGCGTCGCGGTCAAGGACAACGTGACGAACGAGAATGGATGCATCAAGGGCGGTGTGATGAATTGGAAGGGTGGCGTCACCACGCGTGCCGTCATTTACGACATCGCGCAGCTCAAGGGTGTCGACTGGCTCGACCCCAATGTGCCCGTCACGCGCGCCGATCTCGAAGCATGGGAACGGAAATCCGGTGTAAAAATCGGCCCAGGCGACATCCCGCTTCTCTACACCGGCCGATGGAAGCGACGCGCTACGCTCGGGCCGTGGACCGGACAGGTCGCGGGCTATTATCCCGACACGATACCGTGGATGCACGAGCGGCTGCCGGCCTTCATCGGCCACGACTTCAACATCGATTGGAATCCGCGGACGGGCTGGGAAGGAATGCGCAATCCGATCCACGTGGCTGCCCTGATCTGGATGGGAATCAACATCGTGGAGTGTCTTGATCTTGAGGAGGCAGCCATGACGGCGCGGCGGTTGAACCGCTACGAATCAGTAATCCAGTTCGCGCCGCTGCCGGTCGAGGGCGGCACCGGATCACCCGTCAATCCCCTGATGACTTTCTAAGGCGATAGGTTGTAGCCCGCATGCAGCCTTTAGCGCGCTTGCGCGCGACAAGGCGCAATGCGGGGGCATGCGGGACGCAATCCGGGGACCACACACATATAAAGTGTAAAGTGGTGCCCCCGGATTACGCTTGATCACACGCGTCAACGCGTGTGATGGCGCTCCATCCGGGCTACGGAGTTCTATCGACAGTTGGCGCCCTTCGCCAATTGCAGGCAGAACTCGCGTCCGGGACGATCTGTTCTGAAAGTTTCGATGAAGCCGCCCTGGCGCTGTGTCACAAATACGGTTTTGCCGTCGCGGCCCCCAAAGGCAAGATTGGTCGGTTCCTTTGCGTTCAAGCGTATTTCACGCTCGATTTTTCCGTCCGGCGACAGGACCGCAATCGTGCCCTTCAATATCCGGGTCACGAAGATCCGGCCTGTAACATCCACGCGCAACCCATCGATGCTGAAGTCGTTGAATTTCGTGACGAGGCGTGGCGCTACGAGCTTGGTTCCATCGATCCGATGAGCCCAAATCTCGCGGGTCTCGGATTCTCCGACATAGAGCGTTTTGCCATCGGGGCTGAGATCGATGCCGTTCGTGGTGGTCAATTTGCGCGCGCTCGACATTGCGGTTCCGACGCCAAGACCATCGGGCCCGCGATCGATGCGCCACACCTGGCCGTCGCGGCGTTTCCAATGCGGATCGCTCGCATAGATGGTTCCGTCTTGGGAGATCGTGAGATCGTTGGGCTGGTTGAATTGATCGGAATGAAAGTAGACGCGCGGTTCGCCGCGTTCCAGGACGAGCACGTTGTGCCCCGTATAATCGGCGATATACATATTGAGATCGGCCCCAAAACGGATGGAATTTGCAACGCTTCCCGTGGGGAGTTCCAGGAATAGTTCGGACTTGGCTGCGCCTTCCTTGACCCTGCCGATCGTTCCGCGCTTCTGGTAATTGACGACGTATAAGTCGCCGCTTGCGTCCACCGCAGGCCCTTCGATTCCAAATGTATATTCAGCCGAAGGCGTGATTTGGCGGGCTTCGAACAGCGCTGGCTGCGCGACTGATGACATCGCAGCGATTGACCCGAGGAGTGCCGCGAGCGCGCCACAGGCGAAGCGGAATGTCACGCGTCTCGGCATTGTGGGTTCCTCGCTGGGCTGTTGCCTGCTGCCTAACAACGAATTTGCTGCAAGTCTTTTGCGGCTATTGCGGGGCACGGCGCTGAGCAATCGGGTCTCGTCGCCCGCAGCCGCCTTCGCCCGAACGGCGGCTTGACGCCGCGGGCGGGCTTTCGGTGGATGAGACAGATCGCGTTCTTCACGCGAGATGGCGACATGCGGGACGAGCGGTCCCGGATATCGCGCCCTTTAGGGGGCGCTCATCCGGGCTACGGTCCCTCAACCGACGCGCCTACGAGAGTGTCTCTACCGCTTTCCCGCCGGTTGCGTCTGCGCAGGAATGTTCGCCACAAACGCGTCGAGCGTCTCCAACAGCTTTCTGTACGGCGGATCGTTTGCCAAAAGCTCAAGGCCGTCCGCAGGCATGACCTTTTCTGGGCCCTTTCCCCAGACACGGTTGTGCAGGCGGCCGGCCTCGGGTCTGCCCGGATAAATCCAGTCATCCTGAGCGAGCAGGAATCGAAGCACGGCTTCGTCTTTCTGTCGCGCAGTCTGGCCGTCGCGGAGACCCATGCGTGAGTGACAAGCCGCACAGTGTTTCTCAACCAAGTCGGCACGTATCTGTGCAAGCCGGTCACGGTTCGCTTGAGTACTGGTCGCCGCGGTCACCAGCGAGTTGATCTGTGCTTGCGTCCTTGAATCGCACGACAGCAGGTCGATCGCGGCCGACGTCGGATCTCGATCGATACGCAGGATCGTCTGGTTCTTGTCTTCGACCAGCCAGATTGCGCCGTCCGCCGCGACAGTCATTCCAACAGGCGCGCCCTGCGGACGCACGCCATCGACCTTGTACCACTGCGATACCAGCTCGGTGAAACTAGCGGCGGGAACCTGAGCGGTTTGCTCCGTCCGGAATGGCAGCGATGACGGCCTTGCGCAGCTGACATTGTAATGAACCGGTGCTGGGCTGATGATGGGCAATCCTTTGGCATCTACGTCGTAGAAGATAATGCGGCTGCCGGTCGGCCGATAGCCGTGCAGGCCGGCAATGAGTTTGTTTTTCAGCTCGGGAAACCGGTCGGCCTGGTAGTAGAACAAACTCAGCGGTGCCGCATGCGGTGGCAATAGCGAATAGGGTTGCTGGTAGGTGGCCGTATTCGCGCACAGATTTCGGTAAGGCGTGTTTGTTCGCAGGAACGCCCGGTATTCCGGACTCTCGGTCGTCATGTCGTAGCAATAGGGCCAGCCATAGTGCCTGCCTTTTTGCAGGATGTTCAACTCTTCATTCGGCTTGTTTACGTCAGGCAGGTCGCGCGCGTTCTCGGCTTGCAACAAGGGAAATGTGTCGTCTGGAAATTGCGGATGGGCGGCGAGCGCCATCGAATTGCGCAAGCCTCGCGCATAGACTTCGAACGGCGGGTTGGGGGCGCCGGCTTTGAGCGCCGGAAAAATGCCATTCGGTGGCGGCGTGAACATCCACACGGCGGCAAGCGGCCGCGCGCCTTCGCCGGCGGCGCAGGGCTTTGTTTCGGGAGCTTTGGCGCCGCAGCTATCGGTTGGCGCGCCGACATTGACATAGAGCCGCCCGCGCTTGTCGAAGATGAATTGCTTGAGCGGGTGAAAATTCCGGGTGAGCCGTGTTCCATCAGAAAGTCTTGGCTGCAGGCCAGGGAGGTCTTGAACAATGACCTCGACGGTGTCCTCAGGCTTGGCGGCAAGCGGGTCGAACCGGAACACAGTTTCGGCGGTGCTCGCGTAAACGCGGCGATCATTTCCAATTGCAAGGCCGTGCGGCGTATTCAACTGCGTCAGCAGGGGCTTGATCCGCTTGCCGTCCGGCGCAAACGGGTCAAGGAGCAGGAGACGGCCTTGTCGCGCACTCCATCCCCCCATATCGGAGACAACGAACAGGTTCGAGCCTGGAACCTGCACGATCGAACGTGGCAATGTCATCCCGTCGTCTTTGCTTGCCACTAGGCCGGCGCAATAGCCCGCCAGCATGCCGATGCGGAGTTTGGGAAACGACAGTGCGCCCTCTCCGCACCGTGTGGCGCCTAGGGCATAGCCGCTGCGTCGGGTCGCGGTGGTTGTGTTCTGGGCTGCGAGTTCGGTTGCGAACGACTGCAAGAAGGCCATCGTACCAATGGCATACGCGGCATTGCGAACGAGCGATCGAGGACGTGCAGTCATGGCGGTGTCATACCTCTTGTCGAATCGGACCTTCTGTCGATTAGGACTTCCGATCTTGTTCGTTTCCACCCAACAATAGTCTATTCATGCTTGGCTTCCTAACACCAACATGCGGGAAGCGGCGGCGTGGCAATCGAGAGGATATTCATGAACGTCCAATTTTTGGTTCCGTTTGGTCTTTTTCTTCTGATGAGTGCAGCAGTGCAGGCGCAGCCGGAAGACAAAGTAACGTGGCGGCTGAAAACCGAGGCCAACAATGCCGCGCTGGCCTATGGAATCGACAACCCCGAAGGCACACCGATCGCGACGATCGTGGCACGGCCGCGAAGCCGTAGGGGCGCGCCTTTCTTGTGCGCGTCCGCCGGCCGGCCAGCATATACGGATCGAGATTTTATCCTCGCCGGTCGAACCGTGTTTGATGCTTGCGAGCCCGCTTGATCCTGCAACAGGTGCCCTGATCGTTGGATCGAATGTGCGGCTCGCCGGGCGGCCACAAGAAAGGGCCGCCCCTATGGTTTCGCGGCCGTGCCCTGATCGCATGGATCGACAACGTGACGATCGAGGCTCGCAGGAGTGAGTGCTATTACTTCGGCCGAAACAGATCGAGGTCGATGGCCATGCCCATGGCGAGGTAACCGGCGCGGTTGGGGTGCAGGTTGTCGCCCGGACGCCCGACGGTGCTGTCGGGAATGAACTCCGGCTTGAGCGCGCCGGTTGGCAAATCGATTGTGACGCGATCGAAATCCGCGACACCGTCGAACAGACCCGAATTGCGAATGAAGTCGTTGAGGCCGCGGCGTTTGGCATCCTGTTCGCGTGTTCCATGATTGGCGCTGCCCAGCGATGTAATAACGGTTGCGCCGATGATGCGGAGATCGGCCCGGCGGCTGCGGATGTGACTGATGATGTCCGTCATTCCGTCCCTGACTTTTTCCAGCGACGCATTGCCATTGGTGCTGAAATCGTTGATTCCCTCGAGCCAGATCATATGGGTGACGCCCGATAATTCGAGCACGTCGCGGTCGATCCTCATCCTGGCGGAGGGGCCGCCGTTGTAGGGCTTTTGCGGGCTATACTCGACGGGGCCCGTCACCTGGTTGCCGCCAATGCCGGCGTTGACGATGGCGATGCGGTTGCCATGAAGCGCGCGCAGGCGTCGCGACAGCACATCCGGCCACCGATCATCGCCGTTCATGGTCGAGGCGGTGCCGTCGGTAATGGAATCCCCAAAGGTGACGATTGCGAACGAATTCGCCGGCGACATCATTTCGATGGCATCCATGAAGAACCACGAAGAGGTGCCGTAAGGAAATGCCGTTTCGTCCTCCGACTTGCCGTGCGATCCGCTGCCGGGCGGGCTCACGTAGGACGTCGTGAGCGCCTTGGCGTGCCACGTCATCGGGCCGCTCTCGCCCGCGATGTGAAAGCTCACCGCAAGCTTGCGGCTGGCAAGGTCCATGCTTTCAGGATCGTGAACGAAGTCGAGCGTGACGCCGTCGCTCCATATGGAACTGCCCGGCGCCAGCGTTATGGTGTCTCGGCCTGCGAATTTAATGGGACGGTTCGTCCCCTTTGCAATCGCCGGACCGCCCAGTTGCAGTCCCACATAGGCGCCGTCAAATGTGACCGGTTTGGTGCCGAACACGTTGGTGAGGCGGATACGCATCTCGCGTCCCCAGATGCTGGGACGCACGATAAGACGCATGGTCTGGTCCTTCGCGCCGGCGGCAGGATCCGGGAAGGCAAAGCGCTGGTCCGGTTGGGCCGAAGGATTGCCGACCGGGTAGGGGCCGTGCACGGAGGCGGCCCAGGTCGCAACCCACTTCTGGTTTCCCGGTTGGGTTCCTTGGCTCCATGCGGGCTGTGAGAACACCAGAAATACTGCGCAAAGCACATAGGCGGTTCGTCGCATCGTCATTCCTCCCGCAAGAGCATTTCCCGGAAACGCCTGCGCCTCGATCGGCGGCCGCCGAGTTTCCATTCTGAAATGCGCAATTTCTAAATCGATGAGGCCATTAGGACCGATATTTGGAAAAGATAACGAAATTCGCGCACTGGCGAAAGCCCCGCACCTGTACCAACGTGTCGGTTTCCCGGAATGCGGATGTGCTGTATCGTCGCGCACCTGCAGGTCGCTCGATATAGCGGAGGAACCTTCAATGACGCTCCAGAACTTGAAGTGGGTGGTGGTCGCGATGGCGGCAATTGCAATGGCTGCGACGCCCGTCGGCGCGGAAGTGCGCGATGGGACAAAGATCGCGAACGGCATGGCCGTTCATTACAAGGTCGTTCTGCCAAACGGTTATGATCCCGCAAAAGCCTATCCGGCTGTTATTGCGTTGGGCGGCGGGCCGCAGACCATGAATACGGTGGAAGGTGTTCTCGGCCGCGGCCTTCAGGCGGAGGCCGAGAAGCGCGGCTATATCGTGATCGCGCCGGCGGCACCGGAAAATCAACTGTTCTTTGAGGACGGTGCGCACATCTTTCCTGAATTCCTGAAGATAATCGCGGAGGACTACAAGATCCGCGACAACAAGTTTCACATTGCGGGCGTATCGAACGGCGGGATTGCGGCACTTCATGTCGCGGCACTCAATCCGCAATACTTCCTGTCTGCTACTTCGTTCCCCGGCTACATGTGGCGGGCAAACACCACCAAGCTGGAGGCGATCTCGAAGATGTGCGTCTTCATGTATGTGGGCGAGTTCGATCCCTATATGTGGAACAGCGAGATGAGGCGGGAGGTGGAGTTCCTTCGTTCAAAGGGCACGGTCGCCCGGTTTAGCGAAGAGAAGGGCCAGCCGCACCGTATTGAGACGCTCATTGGCGCTGGTGCGGGGCGTTTGTTCGACGGGTTTGACGAGACCGAGAAGGGCTGCAGCAAGTGATTACCGGCTTGCCGCAAGCAGCGACCGGATCTGTTTAACCGCGAGATCGACCTTCATGTCGTTATAGATCTTGCCGATCTCGGCGGAAGCATATTGTGGATGTCCTTGTACGCCGGATTTTGCGTCCGCCAGACTGATCTTGTCCTTGCGAATCCACTGACCTTGCGTTTCGAGGTCGAGGAGCGCTGAGGTGTCGTGAATTCCGGCATGGTTTTCGTCCGTCGGCAGGCCGCGCTTGGCGAAAATCTCATACATCATGGTTCTCGACTTCGCATAGAGGTCGCCGATGAACAACACGCGCGCGCCGTCCGCACGCGCCGCCGCGTCGAGTTCCTTGGCCGCCAAAGCCATTTCGTCCTGACCGCCGCCATGTTCGCCCATCAGGGCCACGACTTTGAAGCCGGCCGCCAAAGCGCTTTGGGCGACGCCGCGCACCACGCCAAAGAATACTTCCGGCGGCAGCGACACCGATCCCGGAAAGCGCATATGTCCGGTGCGCTTGATCGCATCGCCTGTCACCGCATAGGGCAGAATGGGATAGATGAGCGCGTCACCGAGTTGCGCCGCGATCCGCGGGGCCAGCGCATTTGCCACGATATTGTGTTTCCCGATCACCATGTGCGGGCCATTCTGCTCGCTGCTGCCCACGTAGACGATCGCGGTGCGTTTGCCGGCCGCGATGGCGTCGCGAATTTCCGGCCAGGTCAGGTCGTCGATCCAGAGACTCGATTGGGCATAGGCCGGTAGCGCAACGAGCAGCAATGCGAGCCCCAAGAGTATTGGCTTTAGGCATATTCGCTTCATGAATTTCTCCTGTTCGTTCCCAAAGTTGGGAAGCTTCTGTTGGATCGCCACAAAGCTACCTCAAATTCACGTGATCCGGAAACAGGGACTTGTAGCCCTGATGGCGGGATTGGCGCGTCGTTGGCGTGCCAATCCGCGCAATCCGGGGCTCCAGCGTCATGATACGGCCGTCCCTGCGATCCTCGTATGATCAGCGACCAAGGCGTACGACTGCGAAACCGTGAATCACCCCGTAGCTTCAATTGTTCGGTTGATTTATCATTGAGCCAGACCGTCCTGCGGTCCAAAAAAGGGAGGATAACATCATGCCATCGCGCTTATCGGTTGCTGCTGCCGGAGCCGGGCTCCTCGTCGCAATGCACGGGTCGCCGTCGCTGGCCGACATTATTTCGGATTGGAGCAAGGTGGTTGCGCCGCCTGC
>DATGVJ010000486.1:0-6770 GCA_035300505.1 Xanthobacteraceae bacterium | reverse complement strand
TTTCCATGCGCGCAAAGGCGACGCCGACGCGCCCTTTCGGGATGCGCCCTATACGCGGCTAGAGCGATTTTCTACCGGACGACACTATGGGCTTACCATGGAGCCGCGTGGTGTCATGGCGCAGTGGGATGCCGAAAGGGGCCGCCTCGTCGTCTCCGGCGCCGCCAAGGTGCCGTTCTTCAACCGGCGCATTCTTGCAAAGCAGATCGGGCTGCCGGAAACCGCAATCGACATGATCGAGAACGATGTCGGCGGTGGCTACGGCGCGCGCGGCGAGTTCTATCCGGAGGATTTTCTCATTCCGTTCGCGGCGCGCCACGTCAACCGGCCGGTCAAATGGACCGAGGACCGGCGCGAAAACCTCATGGCGATGAACCACGCACGCGAGGCGGAAGCCGATATCGAGATCGCCTGCGCGAGCGATGGCACCATATTGGCGCTGCGCGGCGATATCCATGTCGATATGGGTGCCTATATGCGCACGAATGGTGCGGTGGGCGCGCGCAATGTGTGCCAGTTTCTGGCCGGGCCCTATCGTGTTCCGTACGTCAAGGTCGACTCGCATTTGTGGATGACCAACAAGACGCCGGTTGGCACCTACCGCGGGCCAGGCCGGTTCGAATCGAATTTCTTCCTTGAGCGGCTGATCGACATGGTTGCCGCCGATCTCGGCATCGACCGCGTGGAATTCCGGCGGCGCAATCTTATCTCGCACACCGAGCAACCCTATCCGATTGCGCATGTGCAGCCGACCGATGCCAAGGACAAGTATGACAGCGGTGATTACGGTGCTGCTTTCGACCAATGTCTCAAGGAATTCGGCTGGGATGCGAAGAGCAAGCTCTCCGGCCGATTGATCGACGGCAGATACCATGGGCTCGGTGTAGCCTGCTTCATCGAAGGCGGCGCCGCCGGCCCGAAGGAAACGGCGCGGCTCGAAATCAACGACGACGGATCGTATTCGGTTTATCTCGGCACGACGTCGGTCGGCCAGGGCGTCGAGACCATTTTCGCGCAGATCGCCGCCGATGCGCTCGAAGTGCCGATCGACCACATCCGCCACGTTCATCACGGCTCGACCCATTATGTGAGCGACGGCTTCGGGGCCTATCATTCGCGCTCGACCGTCATGGGCGGATCGGCTCTCCTCGAGGCGACGAAGAATTTGCAAACAGCCATCCGTGAAGCGGGGGCAAAGCGCCTGGGTTGTGATGCGTCTGCGATCGCGATCGATGAGAACGAGGTCTTTGGGCCCGACGGCCGATCGTTTCCGCTGAGGGAGCTCGCGGGTCTGACCGCGGAAGGCCAATTCCACAATCACCACCACACCTACAGCTACGGCACGCATGCGGCGCATGTTGCGGTCGATCCGAAACTCGGCCAGATCAAAATCGTCGATTACGTCGTGGTGCAGGATGTCGGCCGCGTGATCAATCCGATGACCTTGCGCGGCCAGGTGATCGGCGCCGTTGTGCAGGGGCTGGGCGGCGCCTGCCTTGAACATTTGCAATATGACGGGGAGGGGCAGTTCCTTACCGGTTCGCTTGCCGACTATCTGTTGCCCACCGCCTCCGACTTTCCCAACCTGCGTTGTGTGATCACGGAAGATCATCCCTCGCCCAACAACCCGCTTGGCGCCAAAGGTGCGGGTGAAGGCGGCATCATCGCGGCCGGCGGCGCGCTCGCCAACGCGGTGGCGAATGCCTTGCAGGGTGCCGAGCCGCGCAGGCTGCCGCTCAGCCCAAGTTACATCTGGGAACTGATTAACAGCAGGAGTACGCCATGAGTGTTGCACGGCATCCGCGGCCGAAGGAGCTTGAAGGTGTGCCGATCGACGAGATCATGAAAAAATACGTCGGCCGCTTCAAAGAGAAGAAACCCGATTGGGCGGCTTTCGAAGATGCCAAGATCGAGGGCTACAAGCGCGCCCAGCATCGTTTCATCGGCGCGGGCGGCTCCGGTAAACACGGCGATCCGTCCGTGATCCCGGCGGGCAATTTTACGCTCTCGATCATGTATGTGGAGCCGGGCCAGGGCAACGCCGCGCATACGCATGAAGTGGAGGAATGTTTCTTCGTGCTGCAAGGCTATCTCGACGTGTTCGTCGAGGAGGAGGACGGCAATAGGCTTACCACACGACTCGGGCCCTGGGAGTGCATCTCGTGCCCGGCGGGTGTAATCCATGGCTACCAAAACGATAGCCTTGGACCGGTCTATTTCCAGGTGATGCTAGGCCGCGGCAAGCCGGACACCATGGGTTACGCCGACGAAGCTCTCTATAAGCGCCGCGCCGAGCATTTGAAAGGAACGTCGTAGGATGGGTAGAGGACACCAGCGCGTTTACGCGCGTCTTGCGACGCGCCATGGCGCGTTCTTTCTTTACGCGCTTTTCCGAAACCCATCATCCATCCACGCATGTGGTATTGATGGGTTTCGCTATAGCGAGTTTGCCGCAAGGCCGTGCGCTGTTGACCGCTCTAGCCATCCTGCCGAATTCGTCGCCAGTTGCCTGATTCACTTTCGTCCAATCGGGCGGCTGGCTCCGGGTTGCGCTGCATTCGGATACCAGAATGTCTGATGGCAGTTTTCACAGACATCCTGCAATCGGCCGCCGATTTCGATGAGCGAAGCGGCATCCTTTTTCTCAGCGGCCGTCAACACTTCGAAGCCCATACCGCGCAAAGCCCTGGCGAATGCATCGAAACTATTGCGCTTATTCCTGATGATCGCGGCAATTTCTGCGGGCTCCAACTCGACACCCGGGGTCTCCGACTTGGTCCCTGGTGGAGCCACGTCGCGACCCGGTACGGTGAGCAGGTTGCCCCCTTCGATAATGCGGATGGCGGCACGGTGCATGTTGGCCCAATCCTCATCCGATTTGGGTGAGGATTCATGCACCCCGGTTTCATCGACGACGGTTCCGACCGCGCCCCAGATCGTGTCCGCAGAAGGGTCCACGATGGCGTCCATGATGTCCTTGACGGTGGACTGGACTTTGGTCTGGATTTGGCGGTCCTTCGTGGCGGTGGGTTTTTTCTGCGCGACCGCGAGGGAGGACCAAGCTGCCAATAAGAGCACGGCCGCACAAATGGTCGCCAACCCAAAGACCGCTGTGATTTGCCTTCTCATCAGGCCATCTCCTTCAGTCAGAGGGACATCGTAGCAGTCTGTGACCATGTACGGAAGGTTCATCTGATGCCAAAAGGGCGGTGACCGCGATGCCGTCCCTTGCATTTTTGTGTGTGGCCTTTTCATCGAAAATCAGTTCCTGCCGAGCGAATGCAGCGTTATACTATCCGCATGAATATCAACACGCCGAACTTGCAGTCGACCACAACCGCCGCTGAGGGCTTGCCGCGGCGTCGCTTCACCGTGGCCGAAATCTACCAGATGACCGAGGCAGGCATTCTCCGCGAAGACGAGCGTATCGAACTGATTGGCGGGGAGATCGTGCCAATGTCACCCAAAGGCCGTCGCCATGAGATTCTCAAAACGGCCCTGAGTATATATTGGGCGCGCGTCCTGCCCTCTGACTTACTTTTCACAACCGAGACAACGTTTTGGTTGACGGAGGATACTTATCTTGAACCCGATTTCGTGTTCTACCCCAAAGCTGGTGGATGGGATGGGCTGAATGCAGAAACGGCGCGGCTCGTGGTTGAAGTCTCCGACTCGAGTCTTGGTTATGATCTCGGTACCAAGGCCGGGCTCTATGCGGGCTTTGGTATCAAGGAATTGTGGGTGATCGATGCGGTCAATCTCATCACCTACATTCACAGCAAACCTGGTCCGGACGGCTATGGCGACAGGGTAGAATTTAAGCCGGACGATCGCCTGGTGCCGGAAGTTTCGGCGGCTCTCGCCGTAACGCTCGCCGAGCTTGATTTAAGGTAAGGGCGCCTCGTTGTAACGAAGGGCCACCTGAAACGAAACGCGGAACTCCAAACGGAGTTCGGAGTCCGCGTTTGTGCGGGCCTACTTTATCGCGGTGCAGCGTTGAACGATGAGCCCAATCACCAATTCGCCCTCAATTCGTTCCACCCACCGCATAGGTCTTGGTAAACCCATTGCGGGCATTTGTTACGCTGAAGCTGCCGTCGGTCTTGGCGGAGAGCTTGATCCAATAGGCTTTGCCGTTGTGGGCGGGCGGCGGCGGCGTATTGGGGCCGGGCGCCGGAGCCGCGATCGGAGCAACCGGCATCGCATTGCCTGCCCCCGCGGCCATGGCGGCGTCGGTATGGTTGGCGATGAACATGCCCGGCACGGTGTATTCCTGTCCGCTCAATTGCGAAAAATGAATCTGCCAGAGATCTTCGAATCCGGGCGACGAGAAGATGACCTGCATCACATCGGGTTGCGCGCCCTTGCGCGTGCCGTTGTTGACGATCGCGACGCGCGGGCGCGTGGCGTGCATGATTACTGGCGACGTCGACGTATTCACGGCGTGATGGAGACCAAGAAACACATCGACTGTGCCGATGCGGTTGACCGGGCACATCAGTTCGAATTCCTTGCCCTTGGGCACGTCGCCAAGATGCATGGTGCGGAATTTGCCGAAGGTAATGTGCACGCCGACCGACAGCGGGTCTTCGATATTGGTCTCGCCGTTTTTGAATGTCGCGCAATAGGGGTTCGGACTGCCGGCGCCCGCAAGCGGAGTCTTGAGCGTATTTCCGTTCGAGGTGACCACCTGGATGTCGAGGCCCTTCATGTCGATCTTGTCGCCGACCTTCGCCACCGTATGCTTGGTGTTCGCGATCAGTCCCGGATAAATCTTCGAGAGGAATTCATCGGCGCCGGGAGCCGGTTGTTGGTTCGGTCCGTGGTCGATGAAATGCTTTATCGGGATCATCTTGGCGAGTTCGCCCATGCCGCCGAAATGATCGCCGTGCCAATGCGTGGTGATCAGATGGTCGATCTGGGTGAGCCGCGCGTCGCGGGCGGCTTCCATGATGCGCGATGCATCGCGGAGCGAGGCGTCCGGTCCGTAATTGCCGGTATCGATGAGAAGGGATTCACCGGACGGCGTGACGAACAGCGTCGCATTGCCGCCCTCGACGTCCACCACATAAACGTCCAATGTGGTGCGGGTCTGCGCCGCCGCGGGCTGTGTGGCAGCCGGCTGCATAGCAGCAGCGCCTGCCAGAACCGCAAGGGCCGCAAAACTCGCCGTCGCAAGTAAAACTTTACGCATCGGTACCTCCCTCACTTTTGTTAGATGAAGAGATGAAATTGCGCCTAAAGTTGCGCGGCCCGTATAATCAGGCGGCCGCTTTCCTGTTCATCGCGAGACGTGCGTCCACCATGGCGACGGTCTCGTCGACCACGGGGTTGTGCATTCCTTGTTGTGCCGCGATGCTTTGCACCAGGCGATCGACCCGCTCGATGTTGGGCGCTCCAGCAAACAAGGCACGCGCCGCCGACGATGGGCGCACCAGGACCTGTGCGGCTGCGGCATATTTCTCGAACGGCACCAAATCATCGCGCGATGCGCCCAATTTGACGCAGAGTTCGACCACCCAATTATAGACCGAGCGCGAGGCCTCGATATCGGTGTGGACGGCTTCCTTGATGGCGCGAGCGGCGTCCTTCTGGACGCAGCGATAATTGCCGGTGAGCAGCATTGCCCATTTGGCGAGCGGCACGAATATCGAATCGTGCACCTTCAATTTCACCGGCAGTTCGATCTTGGCATCGCCCGTGTCAAAACGAACGGCCTCAATGTCGGCCTCCAGCTGCCGCAACATTGCGGTGGCCTTTTCCGAGTCAAAGCGTGCCACCTTGAAATTGGTCGGCAGCGTGACCTGCAACACGTTGACCTTTTCCTCCGGTGGACGGAACGCCTGCGGGTCCGGGCTGCACAATGTCATCATGGCGGGATCGAAACTGTCCCACACGCTCGGATCCGTAAAGGCACCCTTGAGCGCATCGGTCGCAAGGCCCGGGATGCGCTTGAGGTAGGGGAGCGGCGGCATGTTCATGATCGACATGCAGGGCACCTTGGCCTTGGCGACGGCGTCGAGCAGTTCGCGCACGCCCGGCGCACGGTATTGCGGCTCCTGCATTGCCAATCCCACCAGGTCATAGTCGGCGGGTTTGATGCCGGCCGTCCCCGCGGCGGACAGTTTGCCCGGCAACTTACGCGTGTCGATTTCGACCAGATCCTTGCGCCCCCGAATGGGCATGCGGATGCGGGCGCCGTCCGAATTGATGGCGTCTGCCTCCGCCGGCAGGCAGACCAGTTTCACATGGTGGCCACCGAACAACAGCTTGGTGGCGAGCAGCGAGCCGTAGGACGCGCCCAAAATGAGGATGTTGTAAGTGGTCACGTCGCTGCTCCGTTTTGTGCACGTTTTTGTGTAAGTGATTTAGCGCCTATGGGCCCGTCCCCATCCGGTTCCCCGCATGCTATCGGGGAACGCGCGCTGGCGCAACGAAACAGCAGCGTCGCGAAGCCCTCTGATACCGGCGGACAAGTCCCAAAAGAACCCTTCACAGAGGCGAATTCATTGTTACTTTAGGGGCATGATGGTGCCGGGCCTGATTTCCGGAAAGCGCTACCGTGAGGAGCCAAAATGGCGAGTACTCGCCCAAGACCCCAAGTGATCCGGCTGACCGAGGCGGCGGCTGATCGCATCAAATATGTGATGGCAAATGCCGCCAACCCGGTGGTGGGTGTGCGCGTCGGCGTCAAGAACGGCGGCTGCGCGGGCATGGCCTACACCATGGAATATGCCGAGAAGGTGGCGCCTGCTGACGAGGTGGTGGAA
>DATGVJ010000485.1:0-14649 GCA_035300505.1 Xanthobacteraceae bacterium | reverse complement strand
TGGCTGCCTCTCGCTGTGTGGAGCCGGTCGGCTGTGCGCCGGCAATGCCGCCATGGCTTTCCGGAGCAGCGGACACCCATTCCGACTCGACTTTGATGATGCGATGTTCCTGCGTTTCAAATGTCATGATGTCGATCGCATTGGCCAATGCGTGATCGCTTATTTTGAATTCACCTGCTCCAACGCGGTTGCGGCACTGGTATCCGCCGGTACCGTTCAACCTGATGATCGAAGTGCCCAGCAGGTTCTGCGCAGTCGGTTGCACTGTCTTTTCAAGCCAGTCGTACAACGCAACGACAGTGGAGCAATTGACGGTGATCGGGGGACGCAGTTCAACCGTGTTGGTCCGTCCCAAGCTCTTGACGAGGACAGGTGACGCGGTGCCGCAATCTCCTTCCTTGAGCGGCGGCGCCGGTGTCACATCGGCAATGATTGGTGCGAGGAGCGCAATGCATTGGCCCCGGGCATTGGCCACCTCCTCGATCGTCCATGGTACTGTGGTGGCGTTCTGCGGCTGGGGAAGTGGGGTAGGGCCGGCCGGCGCGGCGGCTTTTGACACCTGCCCCGCCGCGCTCGGCGGCGCGGGACGTTGATTTGTGCGGTTAGCGGGAGCACTTTTAACGGGGGCGCTTTTCGATTCCGGTGGGCTGCGCCGGGGCCGATTCATCGCTGCCATCTGCGTTCGGCCGTCGGCTTCAGCGGCATTGAGCCCGCCGCCTTCAGCGGTCTTGTCGATCCTCCCCACAACGCGCGCAGCCGAATGTTCCGGCGCAAGAATGCAGGTTGCGGCAACGATGGCGAGCATCAATTTTTGCAAAGGGACCACCAGCTCCATGGCTTAGTCAACGGCTGTGCGCCCATCCGGTTCCAATAAAATGATGGCGTGGACAAGACCGGCCCATGGGGATGTCGCAAAAGGGCAGACGACGTTACTGGCCGGCACCATACTTCGCATCCAGCGCGTCCGTGGAGAGCAGCCTCTTCTCAAGCTCGCGCATATTGTCGTAGTCCATCAACTTCATGATGTCCTCGATGCCGACCGCAAGGTCAGGACGATCGACGGGTTCGCCGGTCGCGATTACGCCTTTCATCGCTTCAAGCGCGCGCGTCATACCCATGATGGCGGCGGCCGGCAGCATGCGCGGCACGGTCACGCGGCGCACCCCGATGGCGGCCAAGCGCTTGAGCGGCATCAGCGGGGTCGTCGGGCGTGCGCGGATCCCGAAGCCCATATTGACGGAGACCGGCACGCGAGCGGCATCGACCAATTGCTTGATCTGGTCTTCGGTCTTGATCGCGTCGGCAAAGATGAGATCGGCGCCGGCTTCCGCATAGGCGCGCGCGCGCCGCAACATGCCTTCGACGCCTTCGACCGCGAGTGCATCGGTGCGCGCAATGATCGCAAACGCATCGCTCTTGCGTGCGAGGCAGGCGGCTTCGATCTTCTTTGCTCCCTCCACCAGGGGGATGACTTCCTTGCCGGGCATGTGGCCGCACCGTTTGGGGTGGACCTGATCTTCGATGTTGATCCCGGCGAGGCCTGCCTCTTCGAACATTTGCACGGTGTAGTGCACGTTCATCGGGTTGCCATAGCCGGTGTCGGCATCGGCGGTCAGCGGGATCGAGATCGTGCGCGCGAGCATGCGGCAATGGGCGACGTTTTCCGACAACCCCATCACGCCGATGTCGTCAATGCCGAGGACCGAATTCGATATGCCTGCGCCGGTCGTGGCCGCCGTTGCATATCCGGCCGCTTCGACCAGCCGGGCGCTATAGCCGTCATAGACGCCAGGAGAGACGATGAGACCGCCTTTGGCCAATAGGTCACGGAACTTTTGAGGGCCGGTCTTTGTCACTTGGGTCACTTGGTTCTCCTGGGGGTTGGCCGATTTTTGGTGGGTGGCCAGGCAGAATAGAGTAGGCTCATGCGGTCGGATAGATTGCCCTGTCGGCCCGGAGATAGAACGATGAGCAAATCTCTTGCAAGGTTGGGGATTGCTGCCGCCGCGACGGCAGTCGCCGCGACGCTAGTCGCCGCAATGGCTGCTGGTTCCGCTACCGCACAAACGCCCTTCTACCAAGGCAAGCAGCTTCGGGTTCTGGTCGGCTTCACGCCGGGCGGCGGGACGGACCTGTTCGGGCGAATCATGGCGGAGGGGTTGGCGCGCTCGATCGAAGGCAAGCCGTCGGTCGTCGTGCAGAACATGCCGGGCGCAGGCAGCGTCGTTGCCTCCAACTATTTCGTGCAGAAGGCGCCGCGTGATGGCTCCTTCGTGCTGGTCGGGACCGGCCAGCTGCTCATCCGCATAATGCTCGGCCTCGATGGATCGAAGTCGAAAATCTCGGAACTCGAAGCCCTGGTGGCAAGCCCGATGGGCCGGATCACCTATGCGTCGCCCTCGACCGGCATCAAGACCGCGAAGGACATCTTGAACCCGCGCGAACCGCTCATGTTGGGCGTGCCGGAGGCGATCTCGACCATCGATGCGGTGCATGGCCTGTCGCTGGTCCGAGCGACCTTCCGCGCCGTGACGGGGTATCCCGGCAAGGCTGAAACGCGGCTTGCGCTGATGCGCAACGAGGTCAACGTGGACAGCCAGTCGACGCCGGTCTTCGATAGCGGCGTGCGGCCGCTCATCCGGGAAGGCAAGGCCGTGCCGCTGTTCACGCAAGGGCTGATGGAAGGTGACCGCCTGGTGCGTGATCCCGCCGCGCCGGACCTGCCGACTGTGGCGGAGGCCTATCGTGAAATGTATGGGGTCGAACCGTCGGGGCCGCCTTGGGAAGCCTATAAGGCGGTGGTGCGCGCGGCGGGCAATGGTGGAAAAATTCTTATAACCCACAGCGACGGACCGCCGGCGTCGCGCGAAGCATTGCGGCGTGCGGTCGAAGCCATGACGAAGGACCGCGAATTCTTGCAGAAGGCGGAAACCGTGCTCGAAGGCTATGGCCTCAACCATGGGGAAAGCCTTGCGGCCACCATCGCCGGCATCAGCCGCACATCGCCGGCGGAACTCGCATGGCTGAAGGACTTGCTCACCCGAGAATTTCGCATGAAGTTCAATTGAGACGCCGATGAATGCTCAGTACGACGGCGTCGAATTTGATGATGTGCGGCAGGATGGCACGGTTTGACCAACGGAACCTTCACCGCAGCGGGCAAGACCTACGCGTTTCATGACGTGCGGCAAACGCTTGGGTCGGAGCGCTATGACCGTCTGCCCTATGTGACGCGGGTTTTTGCTGAAAACCTGCTGCGTCATCTCGGCCGGCCGGGCGTGTCGATGGAACTCCTCGCCGCGCTTGCCGATCCTGCCGTCGCTCCGGACCAGGTGGCGCTGCCGTTGCATGTACCGCGTGTCGTTTTGCCCGACTCATCGGGTATACCGGTTCTGATGGACTTGGCGGCGCTGCGTGCCGCCGTAGCAAAGCGGGGCGGCGATCCCAAACGCGTCAACGCGACGGTGCCGATGGTGCTCATCGTCGACCATTCGCTGCAGGTCGACATGGCGGGTTCACATGCGGCCGAGGCCCACAATCTCAGTCGCGAATTCGAGCGCAACGGCGAGCGCTATGCGTTCTTGAAATGGGCCCAACAGGCTTTCGACGGCTTAAGAGTGTTCCCGCCCGGTTCCGGCATCATCCACCAGATCCACTTGGAGCAGGTCGCGGCTGTGACGCTGCTTGCGGGCGGGCAGGATGGGGGCGGGCATGCGTTGCCAGTCGCCTTTCCTGACTTCGCGATCGGAGGGGATTCGCATACCCCGATGATCAACGCGCTCGGCGTGATGGCCTGGGGCGTCGGTGGCATCGAAATCGAGACGGTCGTTCTCGGCGAGCCCTATATCCTGCCGAAGCCCGAATGCGTGGGGGTTCGCCTGGAAGGCAAGGCCGCGCCCGGCATCACCGTCACGGATATCGCGCTTACGCTGACAAAAGTCCTGCGTGGCGCGGGTGTGGTCGGGGCCTGCGTCGAATTTTTTGGGCGCGGCGCGCAAACCCTCACCGTTCCGGATCGCGCGACGCTTGCCAATATGGCGCCAGAATATGGTGCCACCACCGGATTCTGGCCGGTCGACGAGCAGACGCTTGACTATCTGCGCCTGACCGGCCGCACCCCGCAACACGTTGCGTTGGTCGAGGCGCATACCCGCGCTGCCGGCCTGTTCCGCTACTCCGCGCTTCCCGATCCCAACTACCATCGCGTCATTCCGTTCGATCTTGCCGGCGTGCGACGGACAATCGCCGGCCCCGGCATGCCGCACGTGGCACAGGAGCCCGCGACCGTCGCGGCGTCGTTTCGCGCACGCGCCGCGGAGAGTGAAACCAAGGCAAGGACCGAGGCAAGGACCGAGACAAGCCTTGCCGGCGGCGAATTGCCGTTTGGCGCCATTGGGATCGCGGCGATCACATCGTGCACGAATACGTCCAATGTCCACGGCATGATCCGCGCCGGCCTATTGGCAAAAGCCGCTGTGGAACGCGGATTGAAATCCGCGTCCTGGGTCAAGACATCGCTGGCGCCCGGCTCGCGCGCGGTAACGGCCTATCTGCAACGCGCCGAACTTTTGACGCCTCTGGAGGAACTGGGCTTTCACGTCGTCGGTTATGGATGCACGACCTGCGCCGGCAAATCCGGCTCGCTCAAACCTGACACGGCCAAGGCGGTGGAGCAGCGGGGCCGGATGGTCGCTGCCGTTCTCTCCGGCAATAGAAATTTCGATGGGCGGATACATCGCCTCGTCGGTGCGAACTATCTTTGTTCGCCGGCGCTGGTGGTCGCTTATGCGATCGCAGGCCAGGTGAACCTCGACATCGACCGCGATCCATTGGCGCATGATTCGAGCGGCGCCCCGGTATTTCTGCGCGATCTTTGGCCGCAGGACGAAAGCGTGGATGCCGTCGTTCGTGATGCCGTAACGCCTGATGTCTTCGCGGGCGCGGTGGGCACGAACGAATTGGTCGAGGAATATTGGGCACGCGTCGAGGCGCCAAAGGGTGAATTGTTTTCCTGGGATGGCGCCTCAAGTTATATCGTAGAACCGCCATTTTTCTCGATGCCGCGAACAGATTTTGTGACCGCGCAAAACATTACGGGCGTGCGCGTGCTCGGCATTTTCGGCGACAATTACACGACCGACCATGCGTCGCCGGGCGGCGAAATTCCGGCCGACAGTCCGGCCGGCCAATACCTGGCGTCGCTCGGGGTCGCGTCACGTGCGTTCAACTCCTATGTGGGCCGCCGCGGCAACCATCACGTCATGGCGCGCGCGACCTATTCGAACCTGCGAAGCCGCAACCGTATGGTCGGCGGGCGCGAGGGCTGGTGGACGTGTTACCAGGGTGATGAGATGTCGTATTTCGAGGCGGCATCGCGTTACCAACTGCGCGGAGTTCCGCTGGTCGTCCTGGCTGGCCACGAATTCGGGACCGGCAGCAGCCGTGACTGGGCGGCTAAAGGCCCCGCACTTCTCGGCGTACGGGCCGTGATTGCCCGCTCGTTCGAGCGAATCCATCGGTCAAATTTGATTGGAGTAGGCATCGTGCCACTCCTGTTTGCGGCAGGCGACAGCGTTGATTCCCTTGCGCTCGTTGGCAACGAAGAGCTTGCGTTTGATAACGTGGCGCAGGGCATCAAGGCACGGGCACCCATTACGGTCGTGGCCCGGCAACTAGACGGTGCGACGGTCCGCTTCGTGGTGGAGGCCGATGTTCGTTCGGATGCCGAAGCGGATCTCCTGATGCGGGGCGGTATGTTTGCGGCGGCACTCGATCGCGTCGGGGCATAATTTTAAGCGCGTCGCGTGTAAACAGGCTAACGGAACTCTCCCGGCCTCATGGTGAGGAGCGCTGCTCTTCGCAGCGCGTCTCGGACCATGCGGGCCGGGGCCAGCCGCCGTCCTTCCGGCGCCTTAGCCGGCGCGAGACGGCCGCGTGAAGAACGCGGCCTCCTCAGGACGAGGTCCGAGTGAGGCGACGATGGTTTTCTGACACAGTAGTGGTTCCGCGTTTACGCGGACTTTCTTTGTGGCTGTAAGCTGTAAGACGTTGAAGAAAGGGCCGCCCGGGGCGAAGCCGCCGTGAAGGCGGAACTCCGAACGGGAAGCAAGCGCCGCACTCAAGCGCCTGGCAATTCGATCATCGTGTTGACGCTCGCAAGGCCGTCGTGGACGGCGACTTGAAGGTTCGGGTGGCCCTTTTTTATTGCGAGTGCCGCCGCTTTGGCGGCTTCGAATGTCGCGTATGAAGATTTCGTCTGCCGGTCTACCTGCAATCGGAATTGACCAGTTTCTGCCTTCCTGCGCTGTGTGATCGGTTCATCGGCCGGTTCGCTGGCCGCGGGCGTCCGCACGAGTTTCCGGGGTTCTCGCGGCATCAACTTCGTATCGCGCAGTGTCATCAATCTCTCCTATGGAGAAAGCCGTGGCGGTTTGGCACTTTTGGTGGTCCGGCTTGGTCGATTCTGTGCCAATTCCAGGCCTGTGATTTGTTGTTGTCCAGACTTCGACCCGGTCACCGTCGCCGTTCAAGGGACGAATGGAGACGTTGGTTTGGGAGACGTTGGTTTGTCACCTTGCTCGGGAGCTAGGTTCAATCTCGATTGCAGTCCGCACATCTAATGACGAGAATTGCGCCAAGGTTCCCAACCCGGATCCCCAATTTCGCCATCGGCGGTGCGACTGAACGCAGCGCCCCTGAGATGAGCAGATGATTCGCCTTGGGCAAATTCCAATCTCTGGTCTTTCAACAGAAATGCTTGGTTGGCGGCAGGGAGCTTTGAGTAGATCGTTCGGCGATCGGGCGGTTGGCAACGATGCCAGGATGGTGGTCTCGCGCGGTCCGGCTGGCTTTTGGAGCCCTGGTTCCTCAAGTTGGATCGTATTTTTATGATTGTCAGGAAATCCCCCACATAGGGTGCGGTGGCAACGTCGGATTGCTGATTCGTAGGCAGGTATCTGGTGAAATGGAGGAAGGGTGCTGCTTTCCGGTTCTACTTGACGGGGGCGTCGGGTGTTGCGACGGAGCCGATCCTGGAACCTTTCGGTATCCAGACAACGCCCGGACGATAAAATGATATGCAGAAGGACGCGGGTATCATTGACCATGCTCGCAAGCCAATCGTAGTATGGGCGCCCAAGTTTTTGGTTTGCCTTGCCGTGCTCCCGTTATTCGGCGGCTCTCAAGTCATCTGCCAAAACTCGGATACCGTATATCGCGCATGGTCCTTCCGGCAACGCGCGATGGTGCACTTGAGCGGACTACGCAAGGAGACGACAATGGCTACAGGAACCGTGAAGTGGTTCAATCCAACTAAAGGCTATGGCTTTATTCAGCCGCAAGGCGGCGGCAAGGACGTGTTCGTGCACATCTCTGCCGTCGAGCGTGCGGGCCTGAGCACTCTCAATGAAGGCCAGACCATACAATATGAAATCGTCGCCAACCGTGGCAAGGAATCGGCAGAAAATCTCAAGGTTGGTTGAAAGCGCGGCGGCGACATACGAGACCAACGGACCGAAGTTGGCGTTTACCATGAAGGCCTCAGGAGCGCATTGACGTGCGCTCTCTGTTTTTGATGCCTGCCAATTCGTTGATTCGTCGCCTAATTCGTTGATTAATCGCCCAAATCGTTGGATCGCGGGCCAATCGTCGTGCTCATTGGATCGCCGTGATCTTGGCTCCGGCGCGCAGGAATTTCTGCGGATCGATGGCGTCGCCGTCGACGCGCGTCTCGTAATGCAGATGCGGTCCTGTCGAACGTCCGGTCGAGCCCACTTTGCCGACGGTGTGGCCGTTCTTGACGCTTTGTCCGACGTTCACCTCGATCGACGAGAGATGCCCGTAACGCGTGATGAGGCCGTTGCCGTGGTCGATCTCGACCATTTTGCCATATCCGCCTTGCCAGCCGGCGACGGTCACCGTGCCGTTCGCCGTAGCCCGAACGGGGTCACCGGTCTGCGCCTGCATGTCCAGCCCGGTATGCATGGCCGGCGCACGGACGAAGGGGTCCATACGCACACCGAAGGTGGAGGCAAGATCGATGCTGCCGGCAAGCGGTTTGCGGAACGGTATGCTGCCGAGCGTACGGCTGAGGCGCTCGATATGATTGCGCGCGACGCTGACGCGATTGATCTGGCGGTCGAAATTTGTGGAATCGGGGCGCAGGCGAGCCGGTACGAATGGGCCGCCCATCGCGTGCGAATCGGATCCGGGTGCAACTTTGGCCGTATCAACGCCAAGCTCGATAAGTATGCCTCGGATACGCTTGAACTTGGCGTCATAGCTTTCCTCGATACTGGCCAAGGTCACGGCTTGGCGCGCCTCGGTGCGGTCGAGGGATGCGTCAAGCCGCGCAAGCGTTGTTTCGATGCCGATTTCCGCTTTGCGGTCACGCCCGGTCGCGGACGGTGGCGGCGTATCGTTCAACGGGGTGGGCTTGGGAACGGCAGCGCGTGCGGGTTCGCTGCGGGGGGCGGCCTTGGTTGATCCCGTGACTGTCGGGTCCGGGAGGTTGCTGAGCGTCGTGGCGCGTTGTTCCAGGGTTGCTTGCCGGCGCACCAGTTGATCAAGCTTTTGCTCGAACAGTTCTTGGTCCAAGAGCTGGCGGCTCGACATCCGGTCGAGCTGCGCGCGGAGTTCGGCGACGCGATCCTCATATCCGAACTGCATTTCCGCCTGACGTGCGAGCAGCCGGGTCAATACGTCGTCTCGGAAGGCAAAATAGGTGGCCGTCAAGATGGTCCAGCCCGCCATCACCACCAAGATTCCGATCACGAGCCAGAAAGCGATCGGCCCGAGCCGGAACTGGCGACCTGCGTGTACCAGCGCATAACTTCCCGCGGCTGGCTCAGCCCATAAATCGATATTCTGTGCGTGAGCATCGCCAGGGTGAGCATCACCCGCGATAGTTTGAAAATCCAAATACTGCATTCCCGGCCGGTCTGGCATCGACTATACCCCCGCCGGTCTGGTCCTTAGCGACCGGCATATTATCGGTACAATTCGAACCGATCATGGTTAATTTTCCTCCAACCTTCCGTGTCGAATTGCGGGGAATTGCGCGACGAGCTTAAAAAAACCCTTCTAAAAGATCGCTCCGGATCCGGTTTTCTACTCCGGCAGGGTCCGCGCCGCCTCAAGCACCTCATCGGCATGGCCATCAACCTTCACTTTGCGCCAGATTTTCGCGATTCGGCCTTCGGCGCCGATCAAGAAGGTGGTGCGCACGATGCCCATGAACTCCTTGCCGTACATTATTTTTTTGTCCCAAACTCCGTAACTTTCGAGTATCTTATGGGATTCGTCGGACAATAATCCAAGGTTGAGATTGTGCTTCTTCTTGAATGCGTCTTGTGCCTTCACGGGGTCGGCTGAAACACCTATGATGTCCGTGTCAATCTTGTCGAATTGGCTGCGCAAACGCGAAAAATCGATCGATTCGCGGGTGCAGCCGGGGGTATCTGCCCGCGGATAGAAGTAGATCACGAGGTTGCGGCCTTTGAAGTCGCGGAGTGAAACCTTTTTTCCGCTGTCGTTTGTCAGGGTGAAGGCGGGGGCCTTGGTTCCAATATCGAGTTCGATACCCATGTGCCTTCCTTTCGTCCTTTTCTGGTGGCATTAACGGGTTCAGAATACGCGGGAAAAAGTGGGCAGGTCGATCTTTTTGAAAACGTGTCGATCTTTTTGACAACGAATCGGCTGCTGGCTTTAAGGGGATAGGGTTCGACGAGGTTCTCCGCCAATCGGGCGGGAGGGCCTGTCGGTCGAGTCTATGGTCGGGGGGCGCCCAGTCGGGGGCATGGCGGATTATTTCACGCAGCCGGACTTAGCGGCACTCCGCAAATTGGAGGCGAGCCTCCAATTTGATATGGCGGAGCGGTCGAACACGTGTCTGCCGGCTGTGGTATCTCGAAACCTCCCGGCACGAAGCAACGCGTCCCGTGCAATTGCTGTCCGTGAACTCTCGTCCCGACAACTCACGGTAGAGGAATTGCTGGGCAACGATTACGGGCTCGTTCGCCGCCTGCATTGGTGGTTTAGATTCCGTGTCGCGATTTATGTATGTGGCGCGATGGCCGGGGTCGTGCTGTTCGCCATGTCGGCGCTCTGGTGGCGCCTTGGCAGCGGGCCCATCGAACTCGATGTCGCGACACCTTGGCTCACGGCGGCCATTGGGGAGAACTTCGGAAGCAATCACAGTATTGAAGTCGGGGGCACGCAAATTGAACGTGACGCCAACGGACGGACTGCGCTGCGCATCCGCGACATAGTGGTGCGCGATTCGGATGGCACGATTGTCGCAAGTGCCCCGAAGGCGGAGGTGGGCGTTTCAAGCGCCGGTTTGATCTCGGGACGCGTGCGCGCCGAACGCTTGAGCCTGGTTGGCGCAGAAATGCAGGTCCGGATTGAGCCGGACAGCAAGGTCACGGTTTTTGCGGGAGCGAACAAGCGGCCTTTCGTAACCGCCTCGGCATCCTCGGTACCGATCCGGGCCGGCATGCCGTTCGGACCAAGCCTGGATCGCGTGGTTCCGACGCTTCCGGCAGCAGCGCCGACGGGGCGCAATGCAGTTCCGGAATTTGCGGCCCTGGTTACCTGGATAGGCAGTCTCGGGAGTACGGGACTGGACGGACGCGATCTAAGCGAACTCGGTCTCAAGAATGGCAATCTGGTTGTCGACGATCAGCGCAACGGCAAGCAGTGGACGTTCCAAAACATCAACCTGAGCCTCACGCGACCGAAACCCGGCAGCGTGGCTTTGACGTTGAGTTCGGACGATCCCGATCGTCCGTGGCTTTTGCGGGCGGCCACGACGCAAGGCGAACACGGTCGTCGCATTGTCGAGCTTGAAACCAAGCGGTTGCCGGCCAAGGAACTCATGCTGGCGTTGCGGCTCGGCGACGGTCAATACGAGCCGGATCTTCCGGTTTCAGCGACCATTCGAGCGGAAATCGGTTCCGACGGCATTCCTCAGATGGTCGAAGGGCGTATCCTGGTTGAAAAAGGAACCATCGTCGATACCGATGAGCCGCTGAGCCGGATTGTAATTGATCGCGCAGAGTTCACCCTTGAATGGGATTCATCGCGGCAAGCCCTCGTTGTTCCGTTCCAGATTTTGTCGGGCGGCAATCGCATAACTCTTGTTGCCCAACTTGATGCGCCTCGCGTTGCCAATGGCGTGTGGAGCATGAAAGTCACGGGCGGCACGGTGGTGCTCGTCAACGGTCCAAGCGATTCGAGCCCACTTGTTCTCAACCATTTTCTGCTGCGCCTGCGTATCGATCCGGAAAATCAACGGATCGACGTGGAACAAGGTGAAATCGGAAATATGGAGATCAGGGTCGCTGTTTCGGGTGGCCTTGACGTCTCGGATAGCGACCCGCGTCTCATGATAGGGTTGGCGGGAACCCGAATGCCGGTCGGCGCCATGATGCGCTTGTGGCCGGGATTCATGAATCCAAAAGTACGCAATTGGGTCGACAAGCATATTGTCAGCGGGACGGTCGAACGTGTCGAGATCGGGACCAATGCGCCGATGTCCACGTTCCGGACCAGCGGGCCGCCTCTTCCCGACGAGGGCTTGCGGATCGAAATTGCGGGCCACGGCGCCGAGATTAGTCCTATCGAGGGCCTGCCGCCGATCCGCGACGCCGACGTGACCATAAGGGTCTCCGGACGCACCGCTACGGTGAATGTGGGGCGCGGCAATATCGAATTGGCGCCCAACCGCAAGCTCTCGATTACCAATGGGGTGTTTGAGGTGCCTGACACGAACGGAGATGCGCCGCCTGCGCGGGTGCGTTTCCGTCTTGACGGGCCGGTGACGGCGGCGGCTGAATTGCTCGTATCCAATCGGTTGCGGGAATATTCCGGCGCACCGGTTGATCCGTCAACGAGCCGCGGCACGGTCAGCGCCCAGGTTTCGCTTGGAATGCCGCTGCGACCCGACCTGCCGCCAGGGTCGGCCCAATATACGATCAATATGGACGTCGCCAACTTTGCGGCCGAAAAATTGGTCATGGGGCAGAAGGTCGAGGCCAACAATCTTCGGGTAACCGCCAACAACCAGGGCTATCAGATCAAAGGGGACGTCAAGATCAATGGTGTCGCGGCCGCGCTCGATTATCGCAAGCCCCGCGGCGACGGGGACGCCGAGGTCCGCGTGCAGGCGACGGTCGATGATGTGGCGCGTGCGCGGTTGGGTGTCGACCTTGGCGGGTTCCTCGCCGGACAGGTGCCACTGAAGGTCAATGGCCGCATATCGTCGGCGGATGGCGAGGGCCGGTTTGCCGTTGAAGCTGACCTCACGCAGGCGCGTGTCGACAAGTTGTTGCCGGGCTGGGTCAAACCGGCGGGACGACAGGCGCGCGCTTCATTCGTGGTTGCGCACAAGCAGCAAATGTCGCGTATCGAGGACATCGTGATCGAGTCGGCCGGCATGTCGGTGAAAGGCACGATCGACTTCAATGATGCTGGAGACATTATCGCGGCCAATCTGCCGATCTTTCATACTTCCGACGGTGACAAGGCCAATCTCAAAGCCGAGCGGGGGCCGGATGGCGCCTTGCGCGTGATGGTGCGCGGCGACGTCTATGACGGCCGCGGATTCATCAAATCGTCGATGTCGGGTACGCCACCGAACCGGGCATCGAAGCAAACGCTCAAGGACATGGATCTTGATATTCGTGTCGGGACGGTTGCCGGCTTCAATGGCGAAACCCTGCGCGGCCTCGATATTCGCTTGTCGAAGCGGGCCGGCATCATCAAGAACTTCACGATGACCGCCAAGCTTGGGCGCGAGACGCCGCTCAATGGCGATTTGCGCGGTCGCGGTGGTGGACGCAACGTGCTCTATTTCGACACAGCAGATGCGGGTGCCTTCTTTCGTTTCACCGACACTTATCAGAAGATATTTGGCGGCGATATGTCGCTCTCGATGGACCCGCCCGGTCCGGATCCGCTTGCCGCTCAGGAAGGTATCCTCAACATTCGTGATTTTACAGTTCGCGGCGAGGCGGCCCTGGAGAGTGTTGCGGCTGGTTCGAACGGGCCGTCCGGACGAGGGCCGGCAAGGCAGCAGCCTGGTATTGAATTTTCGCATCTGCGGTTTGAATTCACACGCACTCATGGCCGGGTTGACGTCCGTGAGGGCACCGTGAAGGGCCCGATTATCGGCGTCACGACGGAAGGTTTCATCGACTACGTGAAGAGCGACGTCCATCTGCGCGGCACGTTCGTTCCGCTCTACGGCCTCAACAATATGTTTGGCAACATTCCAATTTTCGGCCTGATCCTCGGCGGCAGCAACGAAGGGCTCCTTGGCCTTACCTACGAGGTTGCCGGCACGCCGGCAGCGCCGGTCCTTCGGGTCAATCCCGTCTCGGTGATTGCGCCGGGGTTGCTGCGGAAATTCTTCGAATTCCGGTCGCAGTCTTATGCCTCGGATCCGGCCGGCAGGGGGAATTAACGCGGTTGTGGTTGTGGTGCTGCAGTCCCTATATATAATACAAAAGAGACTTAGGGATCATGGGTCATGGCAAAGACTGAAGCTATTTCGGTTGCTGAGTATTATGCGGGCTTTATCGAAAGACAGGTGACGCAGGGACGCTACGCCTCCGCCAGCGATGTGGTACAGGCTGGTTTACGTCTTTTGGAAGAGCGCGAAGCAAAGCTCGAAGCATTACGCGCCGCGCTGATTGAAGCTGAAGAAAGCGGCCCTTGCACTCCCTTTGATTTCGACGAATTTCTTGAGCGTAAGCACCAGCAGCACGCAGAGAAAAAATGAGCCGCTATAGCCTCGCGCCACGTGCTCAGCGGGATATTGGCGCGATTTGGGATTATACTGCAAAACGTTGGGATGTTGAGCAGGCTGATCGTTACGTCCTTGAATTGAGGCACATCATCGAGATGGTTGCGGATGACCCGCGCAAGCGTCGTGCCTGCGACGACATCCGTCTGGGTTATTGGAAATATCCCGCGAACTCCCACATGATCTTTTTTTTGTGTCACCCGTGATGGCATCGAAATCATGCGCGTCTTACACCAGAGCATGGATTACGCGCGTCACTTCTAAGCCTCCAACGCCTCATACCACTTCCAGTTAACGCCTATGGACGACAGACAGATCGTGAATTCTACGTCTATTCGTTCTTCTTTGGCTGTTTGGCCAAGCGCCACAATGGCGGATCGATTCAAACTTAACTGGTTCGCGCACGCTTACGCGCGACCAGAAGTGCGAGCTTGTACTCGGTTGGTTCAATTGGCCGGGCGCCGCAGCGATCAATGTAGCGGTCGTGCTCCTAAGCCTCATGTGGGTGTCAGCGGTGGTCTTCGCTGGCAATGCCATTCCAGACAGGATTCTGACTGTTCCGATCCTCGTAGCCTTTGTGGTGTCTCTGACGCATATCGTCGTACTCAATCGGTTGCGGGGTTCGATGACGCCTCGGCAGATGATTGGTTCTGTGCTTGCAGCCATGTCTATGCAATGGACACTCGCACGCGCCGCAGCTTCAAGTATTTGGAGGGATAGCCCGCCATCCCCGCAAACCGCTCAGGGCTGGCGCACGCGCCAAGGTCCCGGCTTTCCAGCATTTTGGGAAGCTGTCATCGCCGGGCTGCTGCTCATTGGCGCCGTGCTCGTCATCATCACCA
>DATGVJ010000484.1:0-2684 GCA_035300505.1 Xanthobacteraceae bacterium | reverse complement strand
ATCCGTCGCGGCTCGAATACTGACACATCGGCGAGACGAACACCCGATTGGCAAACGTCAGATCTCGAATCGCGAGCGGATCAAACAGGCCGGGCATGGTCAGAGGTCGGTTATAGTTCTCAGTTGTCAGTTGCCTGCCGTGCCGGCTTGTCACGTCCTAGTCTCGACGAAGACGGAAGCTCGTGCGAAGGCGGGTTACTTTTCAGTAATCCGAATGCGAGGTGTGAGCAAAGTTCAATTCATCCGAACAGTCGTTGCCGCGCCAATCGCGGTGGAATTGACAGCACTAGTTCGCTGATCAGGGAAGTGGAGGCCGGACGTGGCGTCGCCCTCGCCCGGACGCGAACATCCCGCCGTTTTGTCTGCTGCTGTCGGGGAAGATTGGTCCCGTCAAGTGTCGTGATGGTAGGACGCCGGGGATTCCAACGACGGGCATTCCTCAGCCTCTCAGGCCGTCGCTGTCAAGATATGTTGACTGACCCCATCGTGAGACCCCGAAATCGACGGAGGAGCTTAATGTCGAACTAAACGCGCCTCCACATCGTTGGCGTACGGCTCGAACAACATCGGCGTCGGCTTGCCGTCGCTAAGGCGTGGCGCTCGGCGGCGATGGAAAAGCCGTCAGTGGTGATACCACGTAGATCTGGTCCCATATTTTTAGCACCAGGGTCAAAGACGTCCACTTGCCTTCGACCGATATGGGCAGGTTGGTCCACGTCACAAACGTCACCCGGCTGTTGGGGTCGTAACCCATGTGCGAATTGTAACCGGGAGTCTCGCCGCCGTGAAAATATACCGCGTTCGGCCCCCAGCGCAGTCTCTCGATGCCGTACCCGTACTGCTGGCCGTTGGGCATGCTCGGGTCCTTGGCCTGCAGGCTGTCGAGCCAGCGGCGCTGATATGCGGCGTCGAAGACGCGCCCGGTTACCAGTGCCTCGATCCAGATGGCGAGATCGTTAGCGGTGGAGATGACGCCCCCAGGAAAATAAGCAACAGAGGGGTTCAAGTTCGTGTAGTCGGTGGGCAGGAGCGTCCCGGCCCGTGCCGCGGCTTGGATGTCGGGCGGGTACGGCGTGTCAGTCAGGACAAATAAGGAACTGCCGTACAAGTAGCCGTGGGAGTAGGGATCGGGGATGGTGTTCGAAGTGCGAGGAGGGAGGAGCGTGTCGTGCATCCCCAGCGGCCCGAACAGCCGGTCCTGCATCGCCCGAGCCATTGGTTTACCATCGACCTTCTCGGCAATGAGGCCGAGAAGCGTGTAGTTGGTGTTGTTGTATTCGTAGGCGGTACCAGGCGGAAAGTTGGGCGGGCGCGCGAACGCGATGGCTAGCAATTCCTCTGTGTTCCAGACCTTGGTCGGGTCACGGTCTACGGTGGCCGCGAGCTCGGGAGCATTAGTGTAGTTGTAGAGCCCGCTGCGCATCTTCAGCAGTTCGTCGATCGTGATGTTGTCGCCATTGGGCACGCCCGGGACGTACTTCGAGACCGGATCATCGAGACTGAGCTTGCCTTCCTGGGCCAGTTGCACGATCACCGCGGCCGTCATCGACTTCGTGTTCGAAGCGATCCGGAAGTGGGTGTCGGCGTGGGGCGGACTCGTCGTGCCCAGTTGCGTGGTGCCATAGGTGACCTTGAACTCGCCCTGGGGTGCGCGCAGGAGCAGCACGGCGCCGGGCACCAGGAGTTCCTTGGCGGTCGTGTCCACCATGTTCTGCAACGCAGCCTGGTCGATCGGCTTGAGCGCCGACGAGTCAGCTGGGGAGCTAGGCCGTGAGCACGCTGCGATCAGGAGAGCCACACCGACCAGCAAGCTCGCGCCGGCGCGTATGGGAAATTCAAACGTCATTTTGCCAATGATCACTGTTACTGGGTACCTCAAAATATCAAAGATACATTCATAAGATCTAACGACTCAAGCTGAGCCACGCCGGACTAGTGATGTCAACCGCGAAAGCGGAACTGAAAGCGCTAACCGGCGTTGGCTCCAGCGCATTGTTCGGCTGTTCCGCGGGAACTAGAGATAGAGGTACCATCGACCTTAAGAAGCGGGATCGAACCCGAACACTCGTAGCTCTTGGTGGCAGCGGCAGGCCTTCGCGATGCGCGCGGCCCACGCGATAGCCTCTTCGCGAGAGGGTAGTTCGAGCACCGTGAAGCCGCCATTGAGCGGAGGCGCCCACGAGTATCCGCCTGCGGAGAACGTGCCATCGGCCGAGACGAGCACCGGCGGGACCGCTTCGTCGATACCGCCGCCGAAGACATATACGCCGGCGGCTTTTGCTTCGTCGATTACCGCGTGTGCGTCGCGACCAACCGCCTCCCATTCGCCATCGGGTACGACCATCGCTGCGCTTGGAAATGAGATTAGGTATTTCGCCATAGAACTCTTTCTTTAGACGGACAATAGGGTCAGTCAAAAAATCTTGACAGCCATGATCGTGAAGCCGAGTTCCCCCTGGTCACTTCGACCGTGTCAGAATGCAAGCTGCTGTCGTGTCAAGATTTGTTGACTGACCCCTATTCTTTTCTTCACGGCGCAGAGTTAGTCCGAGCCGGAGTGGCGATAGGGATTCAACTTCGTGGAAGACGAACGAGGCAGCGCGGATTACTGGTAACGGCGGAGATGCCCAGCGAGCCCATTCGATCTTCTGCAAATCGATTTTGCGGCGCGAACTTCACGCCCG
>DATGVJ010000483.1:0-14915 GCA_035300505.1 Xanthobacteraceae bacterium | reverse complement strand
TCGACGCTCCGCTGGTTGCTGGCAAGGATCATGGCGACCATTATACGAAACCCCGAATGTCTGGCTTGTTCAATGGCGTAGCGGATCGCTTCCTTTCCGAGGCCGCGACCTCGATGCTGGCTGGCAAAATAATAGCTGATTTCGCATGTTTCGCGGAATGCGCCGCGACCTCCTCGATACGGAGAGAGAGCGACGTAACCGACCACCGCTCCGTCGACGGTTGTTACCAACACGGCAAATGGGTCCAGATGGGCCAAGAGCCAGGCGCGTCGGTTCTCAACGGCCAAGGGCTCCAGATAGCCGGAAAATCCGCCTTCCAGGATTGCCTCGTTATAGATGTCCGTAATGGCCCCGAGGTCATCGGGCGTTGCGTTTCGAATCATCAGGAATCCAAAGTCGCTCGTATTGGCATTCGCCGCCTTGAATATCGGGCTTCAGTATGCCGGCAGACGGATCACTACAATACTCTACCTTGGCCAAATGCCGCATCGCAGTATTCAAAAGGGTTGGATTCGTTTTGGCCAAGACGTGACCTCAGCGTCCAGATTCTTGGTCCGCATCGGTACTGCCGCCGATCCAGGTCTCGATAACGCTCAGCTCCTTGGTCAGTGCAACCATATCGGCGCGCGCGCCTGCAACCAGCGCGCCCCGTTCTGCGTCGAGCCCGAGAAATCGCGCAGGCGTTAGCGACGCGGCACGGAGCGCGTCTTCCAGGGGGAGTTCGGCCAGCGTGACCGCATTGCGCACCGCCGAGGCCATGTCCAAATGGGCACCTGCCAGGACGCCCTCCTGTGTGGTGAGCCGTCCGTCGGCCAGATTGATTGTCCGTCCTACCAATTCGAAGCGATCCAGCGACGACCCGACGGTCGGCATGGCATCGGTGACAAGGGCAATTCGCTCGGCGCCTTTTGCTGCAAACGCGATCCGGATTGAAACCGGATCGACATGGATTCCGTCGACGATAAGGCCCGCCGTCAGCCGCTCATCCGTCAGCGCCGCGCCGATGATACCTGGAGCACGGGCACTCAGCGGCGGCATGGCGTTGAACAGGTGGGTCACGCCGGTAGCACCATCGTCGACCGCCTGCTTCACAATCGCCGCGGACGCCTCGCTGTGCCCGATCGAAATCCGCACTCCGCAAGACGCCAACGCGCGGACGAAACCCGCTGGGACACACTCCGGTGCCAGTGTGACCAATGACCTGCCGGCACCGGCCAGTTCAGACAATTCCTCCAGGTCGCCGGCACCCGGTTGCACGACCCTGTCAGGCCGATGGACACCCGGACGTCGCGGGCTGATGAAGGGCCCCTCCAGGTGCAGGCCGAGGACCCCATCCTGGCCGGCGATCGCACGAGCCGCCGCCACGGCGGCCCGCACCTGCGCGCGCGTATCTGTGATCAGGGTGGGCAGGCATCCCGTGGTGCCGTAGCGACGGTGCGCGCGCGCAATGGCGCGCATGCCATCGGGGGTCGGTTGATCATTGAGCAGGACACCGCCGCCCCCGTTGACCTGCAGATCGATGAAACCCGGAGCCAGGAAGGCGCCGGCCAAAATCCGCACCTGCGACCAATCGGGTGGAACCTCACCCCAGGGCCGAAGTCCCACGATGCGCCCCTCTCGGATCAGCACGGCGGCTTCGGCGTGCCAGCGATGACCGTCAAAAATACGGTCCGCCAGGACCGCGTGCCCGTTGGCCATCAGAGGATTGTTTCGACCCGGGCTCATTAGGTGTCCGTGGGGCTGGATTAGTCGTGCAACACATCCAATCTAAGTTAATGGATGCCGAAAACCCAGGGCATCAGCGAGCGCGTCCCGGCTGGCCCCATTTTGACCGGACGCGAAGCTTTTGTCCGCTTTTGCGCATCACATTCCAGGCCGCAGAGAACGGGCCACAGAGAAGCAGCATGGACAGGTTGGTCATTCGTGGCGGCAAACGCATTGAAGGCTCGGTTCAGGTTTGCGGGGCCAAGAACGCGGCCCTGCCTCAAATTGCCGCTGCGTTGCTGAGCGCCGAACGGCTGGAACTCACGAATGTTCCCGATGTGACCGACGTCGACACCATGCTCGCCCTGATGCGGGAGATCGGCGTGGTTGCGTCGCGCGGTCCTGGCCGCTTGCTCGTGTTGGACGCCTCCGGAGCCCGCACCGCGCTCGCACCCTACGACATGGTGCGCCGCATGCGAGCCAGCATTCTGGTCCTTGCGCCGCTGTTGGTCCGCTTCGGTTCTGCCCGCGTATCCATGCCGGGCGGCTGCGCGATCGGCGCGCGGCCGATCGACCTTCATCTCAAGGCACTGGAAGCGCTTGGCGCGGACGTCGGCATGGAGTCCGGTTACGTTCATGCGCGGACCAATGGCGACGGACTGCGCGGCGGCCGCGTCGTGCTGTCCTCGCCATCCGTGGGCGCGACCGAGACGGCCTTGATGGCGTCGGTTCTCGCACGCGGTGAAACCGAGATTCTCAACGGGTCACGCGAGCCGGAAGTCTGCGACCTCGCGCTGTGCCTGACCGAGATGGGCGCGCGCATCCAGGGTGTCGGGACGCATCGGATTCTGGTGCAGGGAGTCGATGCCCTCCGCCATGCACGTCACGAACTGATCACCGACCGCATCGAGGCCGGGACCTACGCCATCGCCGCCGCGATCACTGGCGGGCATCTCGAGATTCTCGGAGCCCATCTGGAGCATCTGGCTTCGGTCGGTGCAGTCTTGGAAAGCGCCGGCGCCCGAATCTGGCCAACCGATAGGGGCCTGATGGTTGTCCGCTCCGGACCCTTGGAGGCCATCGACATCGCGACGGAACCGTATCCTGGATTTCCCACGGACCTGCAGGCGCAGTTCATGGCCTTGATGACCGTCGCATCAGGCGGATCGACTATCCGCGAGACGGTATTCGAGAGCCGATTCATGCACGTTCCCGAGCTTGGACGGCTCGGCGCCAACATCTCGCTGCAAGGCTCGCGGGCACTCGTGCGCGGCGTCAAGCAGCTGCATGGCGCGCAAGTCATGGCCACCGACTTGCGTGCGTCGGTAAGCCTGGTTCTTGCTGCTCTGGTTGCCGAAGGCGAAACAACCGTCAACCGCGTCTACCATCTCGATCGCGGGTACGAGGCGCTCGACCGTAAACTGGTGCAGTGCGGGGCGGATATCCGGCGGGTCGCAGAATGAATGCGGCTTTACCATCTGGCCCGCTGTTCGTCGGCGTCGATGGCGGCGGCACGGGCTGCCGTGCACGCCTCGAAAACGCAGAGGGACGCTTGCTCGGGACCGGCATTGCTGGCCCGGCGACGCTTCGCATAGGGGTCGAGTGCGCGCTTGCCGAGGTAGAAAAGGCCTGCCGCGGCGCCCTCGAAGAAAGCGGGTTTGACTCCGGCGCGCTTAGCTCCGTGCATGCTGCCGTCGGACTTGCCGGGATGGGCCGCAAAGGTTCACGCGAGGCACTCGCGCGGCATTCGCATCCTTTCCATTCCGTTGTTTACGCCCATGACGCAACGATCGCCTGCATCGGCGCACATGGAGCCCGCGACGGCGGTATCATCATCGTCGGAACCGGCAGCATCGGTTTTGCGGTGGTCGGGGGGCGCGAGATAAGGGTCGGCGGCTATGGCTTTCCGATATCGGATGAAGGCAGCGGGGCGGATCTCGGACTTCATGCAATCCGCCTGGCGCTGCGGGCCCATGACGAGCGCGTCATCAACACAGGTTTCACGCGCGACGTGATGACACGCTTTCGCGGCGATCCATTTGAGGCCGTTGCCTGGACGGATCGCGCAACAGCAACGGATTACGCGACCTTCGCCCCCTTGGTCATGCGTCATGCGGATGATGGAGATCAGATCGCGCGGCGCATTGTTCGGGACGCCGCAGAGCAGATCGACGAACTCATCCGCCGACTGTCGGAATGCGGCGCCCCGCGCATCGCCCTGCTGGGCGGGCTCGCATCTTCGATGCGGCAGTGGCTGGCGCCAGATGTGCAGCGGCGGCTGGTTGCGGTCGAGGGCGACGCCGTGGATGGCGCCTTGCATCTCGCCCGGCGTGCTGTGTTGAAAGGAAGGTAGCCTCATGCGCACAGAGCAAATCAGTCCACGCTACGTCGAACTCGATTCTTGGTCCGTAGCCGAGATGATCGCGGCCATGTACGAGGGCCAGCTTGCAGCAGCCGCCGCGGTTCGCGGCGCGCTGCCCGCGATCGCTGCGGCCGTCGAGGACGCCGTCCCGGCGCTGCAGCAAGGCGGGCGGATCGTTTACACCGGCGCCGGCACGTCTGGGCGCATCGGAGTGCAGGACGGAACCGAACTGCCGCCGACATATAACTGGCCTGCCGACCGACTTGTGTTTGCCATCGCGGGTGGACTTGGCGCTCTCCTCAAGAGTGCCGAACAAGCCGAGGACGACGAGGCCGCCGGCGCGCGCGCCATGGCGGATGCGAACATCGCTGCCCATGATGTGGTGATCGGATTGGCGGCAAGCGGCACAACTCCCTTCACAATCGGCGCCTTGCGCGCAGCCGATGCGGCGGGTGCGGTGACAATCGCCGTCGCCAACAATCCGGACGCCCCGCTGTTTGATGTCGCGCGTCACCGCATCCTGGCTGACACTGGAAGCGAGGTGATCGCCGGTTCCACCCGCATGAAGGCGGGCACCGCGCAAAAGATTGTGCTCAACCTGCTCTCGACCGCGGTCATGGTCAGGATGGGTCGCGTCTATCGCGGACTGATGGTGGACATGCGCGCGCGGAATGAGAAATTGCGCCGGCGCGCAAAAGCGATGGTCAGCGAAATCGCTCGCTGTCCTGAAAGCGGCGCGGCGCGCTACATCGAACAGGCCGATGGGGACGTGAAGACGGCCGTGCTGCTGGGTCTTGGCCTGGCCCACGGCGAAGCCACGCAACTTCTCAAGCGCCACGGCGGCAATCTGCGATCCGCCATCAATGCGTCCAAGCGCGACGATGGCTGAACCCCAAAGCGCAAGCGCCATGGCCCGCGAGATCGCCGAAATCCCGACGGCGGCCGCGCGGCTTCTTGCGCGACACGATGTGTTTACCGCTATCGCCGAACGGATCGGCGAGGCCAAGCCGCGCATCGTTGTCTTTTGCGGGCGAGGCAGTTCCGGTCATGCCGGCGTTTATCTGCGCTACCTGTTCGAAGTGCGGCTTGGCCTGCTGGCATCGGCCTCCGCACCTTCGGTCGTCACGGCCTACCAGCGGCCTCCGGACATGCGTGGTGCCCTGTTCGTCGTCATATCGCAGTCCGGGCGCAGTCCCGATATCGTCACCGCCACGCAAGTCGCGCGCGAGTCTGGTGCGCTGACGCTTGCCATCGTCAATGATGAAAACTCGCCCGCAGCCGCCGCATCCGAATTGGTCCTGCCGATCGGCGCGGGAATAGAACAATCCGTCGCGGCGACCAAGTCGGTGGTGCTGTCGATGATCGCCGGGGCGCGGCTGGTGGCCGGGCTGGCCGGCGACGAAGATCTCAACAGCTGTCTCAACAACATGCCGGTCCGCCTGTCTGCCGTGCTTACGTGCGACTGGTCGAACTGGGCCGACAGTGTAGCGGGCGCGCCGGCAGCCTTTGTGGTGGGACGCGGATACGGCCTCGGGTGCGCCCGCGAGATCGCGCTCAAAGTGAGTGAAATCCTGCAGGTTCCGGCGCTCGGTTACAGCGCCGCTGAGCTTAGGCACGGACCACGCGCATCAGTCTCGCAAGCAACGCCCGTCCTGGTGCTGCGACAGAACGACCAGGCCGCCGCCGCCGTCGATGAACTCGTCCGTGACTTGGGCGACGCTGGGGTGTTCACGGCTGGGGGGACGGCGGGAACGCTGCCTTGGATCGGCGACGGTCACCCGGTTTGCGATCCGGTTCTCATGCTGGTGCCGACGTATCGTGCCATCGAACTCATTGCGCGCCGGCGCGGCATCGATCCGGACAATCCACCGTACTTGAGCAAAGTGACCCGCACGTTATGACGTGGCCAGGATCCAGGTCGCGTTGATGAGAGCGGTACTCAGCATGATTTGCATCTCGTATTCTGACTTATTCTCGTGTGCCACGGTGCAAAATCCTGCTCTCGACACCCCCCGTCAAGGCGACCGCGGCCGGCCCTTTCTCGTCGATCCTGCTGGATCAAGCGGAGTGCGGCGATAGAGATCGCCAACGGCGCAGCGCAATCCGAATTCCGGCAATTCGAGAGCATCCGAAGGACTTTCGAGGAGAAGGGGCTTCCAGTCATTGGCGCGAGCGTGAACTTCAATCCTTGTCCGTCGACTATCGATGATAAGGCAGTAGAGGTTATGGACGTGACTCTTATAGAAACGCAGCTTTCGGGCGATCAGGCTTTTCGTGTTTGAAGGAGAAAGTACTTCAGCAACGAGGAGGAAACGCTCGGCGTAGCTTCGGTATTCGGCAATCCCTGGGACGACGACGACATCCGGTCGCGGCAGGTAATCCGGCATGCTTCGCATGCGCACGCCAGCATCGCTGACGGCGAGCAGGTCGAGATCTTTGCGCTCAAACGCCCCCAAAAGGAGATAGTTCAGGTTGAACGCAATGACCTGGTGTACATAGGTGGGCGGGCTCATCATCATGGCGACACCCTCGACAAGCTGCCAGCGTTCCTCGTTTGGCCGGAATTTCAGAAACTTCAGGAACTCGCCGGCCGTCAGGTCTCCTGATTGGGCGTGAGCTGGTGCGGCCATGTCATCCTCCGTCGGATACCCTGTAACACGATGTGCACTCGGATTGTAGGGTGGGCAAAATCGCATGCCGCGAGGTCGGTAGTGGGCACGGCGCATCGGCGGTTTTGCCCACGCGTTTGGGCGCGCGCCTGTCCGCTGCCGCGTGGGCAAAAGCGCCACGAAGGGCCGTTTCATAATCGCACATTGTGCCAGGCGCTTTTACCCACGCTACAAGGTCCGGCCCCCATCGTACTTTGGCCAACCCCGCATTGGTGGTAGAAGAATCACGTCGCCTTCCGGCCGGCCCAGTTCAAAGCGACTAACAGGCACAACGATACGTGAGACTCATCCTAGCCCTGCTCATGATCGCGGTGCCGACGGTCGCGGCTGCCGAGCCCATTCCATTGCCGCGCCCGCGGCCGGCGCCGATGCTCTCAGGCCTTCCGCCGGCAGCTGCTGTCAAGGAGGCTGCGCCGGCAACTGCCGTCAAGGAGGCTGCTCCCACTGCGCCGGCTGCTGCATGCCTCGGCCGCCTGACCAAGGAGATCGCCATCGCATCCACGCTGCCCCCGATCGAGAGCGATGGATGTGAAGTCCCGGATGTCGTGCGGATCGAGGCGATCGTGCTGAAGGACAAGAGCCTTGTTGCGGTCACGCCGCCGGCCACAATGGGATGCACCATGGCAGAATCGCTTGCGCGCTGGGTGCGAGATGACGTGACGAGTATTGTGCGCGAAATGGGTTCACCGCTGCGCAGCATCGACAATTATGCGTCGTTCAATTGTCGTCCACGCAACAATGTGGCGGGTGCCCCGGTTTCCGAGCACGGCCACGCCAATGCGCTCGATGTCAGATCGGTGAAGCTCGCAGACGGCAGGAGCGTGAAGCTTTTTGATTCCCAGGTGCTACGCAGCTTTCGCGAGGGTATGAAAAAAAGCGCGTGCGCGCGTTTTACGACGGTGCTCGGTCCCGGTTCCGACGGTTACCACGAAGACCATGTGCATGTGGACATGATGCGGCGCTTGGGGCCTCGGATTTGCAATTGGGCTATCAAAGACGCAGAACCCGCAGCGCCAGTGGCCGCTGCTGTAACCTCTTCGCCAGCAACGACAGCCTCCGTGTCGGGAGGCGGAGTGCCCTTGCCCCGGCCGCGACCCAAAGAGACCGAAGTCGAATCATTCGACGCACGCTGGCTGCCGCATTAGGAAAGTACCATGCCCCCGCTCAGCAACGTCGCGACGCGCGATATCGAGACGCTCGTCCATCCCTACACAAATCTTGCGGCCTTTCGCGAGAACGGACCGCTTGTCATCGATCGCGCGCAAGGGGTGTTCATCTACGACACCAAGGGCAAGGCCTATATCGACGGCATGGCGGGGCTCTGGTGCACGGCGCTCGGTCACGGCAACGAGGAACTCATCGAGGCAGCGACGCGGCAGATGCGCCGGCTTTCGTTTGCGCATCTGTTTTCCGGCAAGAGCCACGATGGGGCCATCGAACTGGCCGAGAAGCTCAAGGAAATGGCGCCGGTTGCGACCTCCAAAGTGTTCTTCTGCAATTCCGGCTCCGAGGCCAATGACAGCCAGGTCAAGCTGGTCTGGTACATGAACAACGGGCTTGGGCGGCCGCGGAAGAAGAAGATCATCAGCCGGCAGAAGGCCTACCACGGTGTCACCATCGCGGCGGCTTCGCTCACCGGCCTGCCGGGCAATCAGATCGATTTCGATGTCCCGATCGCCGGCATCCTGCACACGGGGTGCCCGCACCACTACCGCTTCGCGCACGCGGGCGAGACAGAGGAGGATTTTGCTACGCGGCTCGCGAGTGATCTCGAATCACTCATCCTGCGCGAAGGCCCCGAAACGGTCGCAGCCTTTATTGCCGAACCCGTGATGGGGGCGGGCGGCGTGATCGTTCCGCCAAAAACCTATTTCGGAAAAATCAACGAGGTCTGCCGCCGTTACGATGTCTATATGATCTCTGACGAGGTGATTTGCGGTTTCGGGCGGTTGGGAACCGATTTCGGTTGCGAGGCATTGGGCTTTGCGCCGCATTCGGTCTCGCTCGCCAAGGCGCTCACCTCCGCCTATGTGCCGATGGCGGCCGTAACGGTACCGGAAGTGATGTATGAGGCACTGCTCACGCAGAGCCGCAAGATTGGAACCTTCGGCCACGGTTTTACCTATTCGGGCCATCCGGTGGCAGCCGCCGTGGCGCTCAAGGTCATCGAAATCTATCGGCGTGATCGCATAGCCGCCGCGGTTGCCGGCAAGGCCCCACATTTTCAAAGGCGCCTGGCGGCGCTCGGTGAGCATCCGCTGGTCGGGGAAGCGCGCGGTCTTGGGCTCGTGGGCGGCCTCGAACTCGTGGCCGACAAATCCAGTAAGCGGTCCTTCGTTGCCAAGGCTGGCGTGGCGCCACGCGCGGTCGCTTTCGCCGAGGAGGAAGGGCTGATCGTGCGGTTTCTGGCGGGAGATGTCGTTTCGATCTGCCCGCCGCTGATCATTTCGCCATCGGAAATCGACGAACTTTTTGACTGCCTGACACGTGCCCTTGACCGTACCCTCGATTGGGCGCGACGCGAACGGCATGTGGCACCCCAGTAGGGCGCAATTAGCGATGCCGCGCGCCTTCTTGGCGCAAGCGGCGATGCGTATTGCGCCGCGAACTCGAATTTGGCGCAATACGCCCCAAGGGCGCGACCGGATACTTGAGCAAGTTGATAGGGCAGTGACGCGCCCTTGCAGCTATTGCGCCCTACGGCCGATTTCCAAAAGTCTCCCACAAACAAAAAACGCCGGGCAAATGCCCGGCGCTTTTCTTGATCGAATCGACAGCTCGCAAGCTACCTGCTGCTGGAGGCAAGACGTGGGAATCCTGAATTTGGCGCGAGCACGATCACGAACGCGCCCATCTTTACGCGGCCGTACAGGTCGATCACGTCTTCGTTGGTCATGCGGATGCAGCCTGAAGATATGGCCTGTCCGATATATTCCGGCTGGTTGGTGCCGTGAATGCGGAACAAAGTGTCCCTTGAGCCCTGGAAGAGATAAATGCCGCGGGCACCGAGCGGATTATGCGGCCCGCCCTCGACGAAATTGGGAATGTTCTCCAAGCGCCTCTTGATATCGGCTGTAGGGGTCCAGGAAGGCCATTCTTCTTTGCGGCCAACCTTGGCAATGCCGTAGAAGGACAAAGCTTCTTCACCCACCGTCACGCCATAGCGGATGGCCTTTTGGTCGGGCAATACGTAATAGAGATAGCGCGCATCCGTATCGACCACGATCGAACCCGGGGCTTCGGAGCGGTGATATTGTACAATGTGACGCTGGTAGTCTTGAGGAATCTGGGCCTGGGCATAAGGCGGATCCGCCAGGAGTTTCTTGTCGCGCGACGTAAACGACGCCTGGGTCGCCGGCTCAAGAGTGGCTTGCATGCAGCCTCCCAGCCCCGACAGCAGCATCATCGCGCAGCCAAAAATCACACTTCCAACTCTCGCCATAACCGACCCTCTCGCCCGCCTTCGGCGCGGCCTCATTAACATTTCACCAGTATTCCGCTAGTCGTCCGACTCGCCACCCTGATTCATCCCGGCACCTTGATAGCGCACATCTCGCAAACAATTCCAGCAATTACTGGCGGACCCACAAATTGTGTCCCCAGACTGTGGCAAGAATGCCGCACACCCGACGCTCAAACCTGGAAAAAGTTCCCCATTGCGCTGAATTGTAACCCATTCGCTCGCTCCCGCGAACCCTCCGATAGACCCAAACGGCGCTCGTTAACTATTATTTTACCATAAGCCGCCATGCTCGCCAGTTCAACGGAGGCTGCCATGACCACCCTTAATAGTGCCAATCCCGACCGGGATCGTGCGGAACAAAGCCTCGATCGCCGCTACGGCAAGATCGGGATCTCGGCAGTGGCGGCGGCTTTGCGCTACCGGCCAGAGACGAAGAACCATGCACGCGCGCGCGTCGCAGCTAGCGATGAGCATGGGCGCGTTACCTTGCGGGGCTGAGCCCGGTATCTGCCAATCGACTGCGCTACGGGTTGGGCGCTCCAATCGAATTGCTCCAGCTGAATTGCTCATTTAATTGCTACAATTCGCATCACACGGGCGTCGCACGAGACGCCTGTCGTTTTTTCTTTGTCTTTGTCGGGTAACATCGCAAATTGCTTGCAACAATCGCCTGGGTTGGGCCATCAAGGCCTGACCGGGCGATGCACATTTAGCCTAAGCTTCATATATTGCGAACGTGCGCGGGGCCTGGAAGACTCCAGGAGGACTCATGCTGTCAGTCTATGTTCCTCAGGGTGCTTCACTTGAACGCGTCGAGGTTGGCGAAGGCAAACCCGTGCCGGAGAGCGCCATCTGGTTCGATCTCGTCACCCCGACATTGACGGAAGACAAATTGCTCGAGCGCCACCTCGGGATCGCGGTTCCGACGCGCGAGGAAATGCAGGAGATCGAGGTCACGAGCCGTCTCTATGTCGAGAACGGCGCGCGTTATATGACCGCAACCCTGATGTGCCAGTCGGACACCCAGACGCCGAAGACCACGCCGGTGACATTCATCCTCTCGGGCCATCGGCTGGTCACCGTGCGTTATGACGAGCCGCGCCCGTTCCTGATCGTGGGTGCCAAACTGGGCCGGACCTGCCCGGCGGGGGCGACCGGCGAAACCGTCTTGATGGACCTGCTCGACGCCGTCGTCGACCGTGCCGCCGACATTTTGGAGCGGATCGGCTCCGAGGTGGACCAAGTCTCCCATGACATATTTGAACCCGACGCCGACAAGCGGGCCAGCAATCAGGACATTCTCAAGGCCATCGGCCGCAAAGGCGATCTCACCTCCAAGGTACGCGAGAGCCTGGTGTCGATCGGGCGCGTGCTGCTCTACCTTGCCAATGAGGCGGATGCCATGCGCTGGGCCAAAGAAATACGCTCCCAGTTGCGCGGCATGCAGCGGGACGTGCAATCCTTGTCCGACCACGCCACCTATCTCTCCAGCAAGATCACCTTTGTCCTCGACGCCCTGCTGGGCGTCGTTTCGATCGAGCAGAACAACATCATCAAGATATTCTCGATCGCCGCCGTGGTGCTGATGCCACCGACGCTTGTGGCCTCGATCTACGGCATGAATTTCAAACATATGCCGGAACTCGAATGGGTATTTGGATATCCGTTCGCAATCGGCCTGATGATCTTTTTTGCCGCATTGCCTTATTACCTGTTTAAATGGAAAAAGTGGCTGTGACAGACCGCGCAATTCTTGTGGGAGGACGCCATGCTGGATCGTAACGCCATCGCTCCGATCGCCGCCGCCGCGGCGATTACCGCCGCCGCGATGCTGATGGCCGCAGTCTCAGGCGCGCAGGCGCAAGGCGAATCGAAGTATCCTGTGTGGTCGGGCCAATGGACCAGGGTGCCCGACGGCGGCGTGCCGCGCTATGACCCGACCAAGCCCATCCGCAAGCAGGAAGCTCCACTCAAGCCCGAGTACCAGGTTCGCTTCGAGGCCAGCATCAGGGATCAGGATATCGGCGGACATGGCCTCGACCTGGCCTATACCTGCCGGCCGCCGGGGATGCCGCGGATGATGTCAGGCATAGCCCTCATGGAGTTTCTGATCTCGCCAGGCGTCACTCACATTCTGTTCGACCGCAACGACTATGCGCCGCGCCGCATCTACACCGATGGGCGCAACTGGCCCAAGATCGGGGAGGATGACACGACCTTTCCGGGCTACTCGATCGGCAAGTGGATCGATAAGGACGGCGACGGCCGCTACGACGAATTGCAAATCGAAACCCGGCATGTGCGCGGTCCACGCACCTGGGATCAGAGCGGCATGCCGATGGCGGACGACGACACCGGCGTGATCACGGAACGCCTGTTCCTCGACAGGGACAAGCCGAACATCCTGCACAACGAAATGACCACGATCGACAACTCGCTGACGCGGCCATGGACCGTCATGAAGAACTACCAGCGCTCGCAGCAGCCGGTCTGGTGGGGCGAGAACAATTGCATCGAGGGACAAACCTGGGTCACCATCGGCAAAGAGGTCTATTTCCTCAGTGGCGACGACACCATCATGCCGATCCGCAAAGGGCAGCCGCCGCCGGACTTGAAGCATTTCGACCAGACGAAGAAGTAGGCGTGGAGCAATAGGGTGGACCATGTCATTCGCGGTGAAAAAGACGTCGTCCGAATTCGCCGCCACATCGACGAGCTTCCACAGAACGCGTACGTGCAGATTTCGTAGGGGCGGGTTTCAAACCCGCCCCTACAGGCCAGATTTGTCTGCTGCGACACATTGTAGGGGCGGGTTTCAAACCCGCCCCTACGAAACCGATCGTTCGGAGGCCGCGAAAGTGCGGGCGGACACAAGAAAGGTCTGCCCCTACGCAACTCCACGTGTGTCTCCTGGGAACAGACCCCAATTTCTTCAGAACGGGATTTCTACAGGGTTCCTCTCGCTAAGCTCGTCCGCCGCCGATGCGGCCGCGAAGTCCTGCATATCGAACGGCACCAGCTCGTTGCTGGTGAACCGCGTCAACTGGTCCAGTCTGTCGTTCAAGCGGTCGAAGAAACGGCCCTTCGTGCACTCTATAGGAGTGGGACGCGCGACGGCCGCGAGAAGACGGGCGGCCGTCCGCTCGATATCCGTGGTGGCTGCTGCTGGTTCCTCAATCAAGGCCCGGCAGCGCGCTAGCGCGGCACCGTCGGTAATGTAGAGCGACACCGGATAATCCTGCAGCAGAAGCTCGAACAGATGGAGCAGGGCCCAACACGTTGCCTGCAGTAGCTCCTTGCCGGACGGATCGAAAAAATAGCTCTCGCTCGCGGGAAAGAGCGCTTTGACGCCATCGCGCGCGTCCACTTTGAGGACATAACCACCGATCAGTCCTTGTGCGGTGCGCCGCTGCCCGATCGTGAGCGCACTTGCCAGGATATTGTCGGGTGAGCCGAAATGAGCGCGGATGCGGCGACGCTTGGTGCGAAACTGCTTTATTTGCTTTTCCGAAAGAAATTCATACGTGCATCTCCTGATGCTTTGCGCATCAGGGCTCGACACATGATGATAGTTGTCGCGCAAGCCGCCATTGGCGACAGGAGCATGTTTCTCCGGCACCGATACGTGCGCAAGGCGGCGGTCGGTCAGCCCGGATTCCGGCGTGTGAACGAACGACCGGAAACCACGTGTGAGCGCGCGGTTGTGCAGCACCCGATCTACCGTCAGCAGCACCGACTTGGCGTCCAACAATTTATCGAGGATCTCGATGTCTGGAATGCCCGGATGCGCGGCACCCAGCAACAAAATCTCTGCTTTCCGCTCGCCCAGGCTTTGCCCCAAGCGCTGGCGGAGCTGGTCCACAAGGCGGGAATCGAGACCAACGCATTCGTCGACAACGATCCGTTCGATATGGCGCATGCGGGCTCTCTCAGTGTCCCGTCAGGGTGTCTCATAAAGGCTTCACTGGAACAAGTGAAGCCAACAACAATTTGCCGATGTTGCCGGCGTTGCACGACGCTTGTGTGGATCGGGAATTTGTCCAGGGATGAATCGCAGTTGGCCGCATGGGAGCCACAATTTTACCGTGGCTCCCATGCCGCTCGCCGGCGAAAAGTCATGCCGCCGAAACCACCAGACGACTGTTGGGCATGAGGCTCCAAAGGACCGCGGCGACCAGCAGCAGTGCCGGCACGTCGCCGACGAGATGGCCGAACTCGTGGCCATCGTGGATGGCTTGAGCTGCCATGATTGCCGCGTGCGCAACGCTCGACCATATTGTGAACGAGATCAGGCTGCGATGCTCGGACGGATCCCGCGCCGCCGCAATGAGAAACACGCCAAGCACCGCGTAGACCCCGCAGATCATCTGCAGGTAGTATTCCCCGTGCCCGTTGTGCCAGACCCATCCCGAGGGCCAGATCAGTCCCATTGGATAGATCAGCATGAAGATCACACCGAACGCGGTCAGTGCGATCTTGAGCAGGCTATCTTTGCTTACGCGGGTCATGATTGAAGTTTCTGTCATCAAATTCTCCTGTCAAAATAAGGCGTGCCCGGAGGCTGCTTGACCGGCTTTCTATCGGTGATCTGACTTCAACTGCTTGGTTGTATGTTGTAGAGACCGTGGAGGTGTGTTGGAGATTGTCGGGTCAACCTGCGGAAGTCGCCGACCGGGGATCATGGCTGTCACCGGAGCAATCTCATGCGGTATCGCTT
>DATGVJ010000482.1:0-3967 GCA_035300505.1 Xanthobacteraceae bacterium | reverse complement strand
GAGGATTTCCGTGCTCTGCTCGGCGAGGCTCTGCCCGACGGTCTTGTTGGCGGTGAGCCCCGCCAGATAAACCGTGTCGCCGTGGATCACGACCTTGCTCATGCGCGGCCCGGCGTCGATGCGTTGGATGGTCATCGCGGTTCTCCTGTGCTTGGTTCGGTCTTTCGCCATGCCGCCATAGACGCTTGCACTTCGCAAGGCCCATTCAAGAATTTCATTCATCAGAGAATGCAATAGATACACGATTTTCATTTTGGCTTTTCGGTCATACGGTCGCGATGCATGCATCCAGGAATCGAAAGAAGTCCGATATCACCGACGTGACCGTGGTCCCGCTGCAGCTCAGACGGAGCGAGGGTTCAGCCACAAGACTCGATTGTCGCAGGAACAGCCAAACGCGGAAAAACCCATGGCGAAAATATTTCCAGCTATTGCCTCCTAGTGCCGCGAACCCGAAGTTCGCACGATTTCGCGGCGGGCACGGTTGCGAACTTCGGGTTCAAAAGCGGCACTAGAATCATAAAGTTGCTAGTGTCCTTTCGATTCCGAAGTTCGCTCAGAGGCCGCGGCAAATGCTTGCGAACTTCGGAATCGGGACACTAGTAGGGCGCGTACTCATTAACGTGCAGATGTCGGGTTTTGGGGGCTAAGCGGAAATGTTCTGCTCGGTCAGAGCATTACCGGTTTTGACCCGATCCCGACGTCGGTGGGGTTGTCAATCAGTGACCCCTCAGGCGACCGACCGCGCACTCGACTACCCGCCGGCGCACATTCACGGAGACATTAGATGTCGCCGCGTTCGCCGAATTTGCATAGGCCGCGCGGGCTCATTCTGGTAGCGTATCTTACGGTGCGGGAAGGCCGCGCGGCTTGCGTGGCAGAACCGCTTTATCCAGACTTGTCTCCTTCTCAAGGAGGACGGATCGAAGCATGAGTACCCCTGAGATGATCCAGATACCATCTCAGATCGTTCAGAAATGGCAAGATATTGTTGATCTGCTTGCTGAAATATTGCGCGTCCCCTCTGCCTTGGTCATGAAGGTGGAGCCTCCGAACATAAAGGTTTTTGTTTCCAGCGAGTCGGAGGGAAATCCATACGAGGAGGACGAAGTCGCCTGCCTAAACACAGGTCTCTATTGCGAGACGGTGATGAGAACCCGCGACCTTCTGCTGGTGCCCAACGCTCTGGTGGATCAGGAATGGAAGGTCAATCCCGACATCAAATTGGGAATGATCTCGTATATGGGCTTTCCGGTGGCTTGGCCCAATGGTGACATCTTTGGGACCATCTGCGTTCTGGACAGCAGGCGAAATGAGTACAACGAGCTTTACAAGAAATTGCTGCTCCAATGCCGTGACGTGCTGCAGGCTGATCTGACGTCATTGCAAGCGAGGAACGAACTCGAACTCAAGGTTCTGGAGCGAACAGCAGAATTGAGGAGAAGCGAGGTCTATCTGACCGAAGCGCAGAAATTGAGCCGCACCGGCAGCTTCGGCTGGAATGTCAAAAGCGGAGACCTTTTCTGGTCAGACGAAAGCTTCAGAATTTTTGGATACGACAAGGCGCTTTCGCCCACTGTCGACATGGCTCTTCAACGCGTCCATCCGGATGATCTTGCTCTCGTGCAGCGGACGATCGACCGGGCGTCCAGCGACGGGAAGGACATCGATCTTGAATATCGATTGCTGCTGCCGGATGGAACCGTCAAAAATATCCGCGTCGTCGCTCGTGCGGTCCGGGACGCAGCAGGTCAGCTGGAATTCAATGGGGCGCTGATGGACGTCACCGCAGCCAAGCGAGCCGAGGAGGAGCTGATCAGAGCTCACGCAGAGCTCGCGCGTGCCGCGCGCGTGACAACCTTGGGCGAGTTGACCGCTTCGATCGCTCACGAAATCAACCAACCTTTGGCAGCGATGGTCGCAAATGGCAATGCGGGCTTGTCTTTGCTCAAGCGCGCGACACCCGATGTCGCTCAGGCACGGGACGCCTTTACGTGCATCGTCGACGACGGTCTTCGTGCCGCCGAGGTGATCGAAAGCATACGGGCGATGTTCAAGAACGTCGACCAGGAAAAGACGCCGATCGATATCAACAAGCTCGTTCGCGATATGCTCGGGCTCATGCTTGGGGAGTTGCGGGCGAGCCACGTGTCGGTCGAAACCAAACTAGATGACAATCTGCCGGATGTGAGAGCCAATCGGGTCCAATTGCAGCAGGTCATCCTCAACTTGATCAGGAACGCCATTGAAGCGATGCACTCGGTAACGAATCGCGCACGGGTGCTACGGATAGGATCCGCAATTCACGAGCGCGATGGTGTTCTGGTCTCGGTAGAAGACTCCGGAACGGGCCTCAATCCAAAAGATACCGCGCGCATCTTCGACTCGTTTTTCACGACAAAACCGCAAGGCACGGGGATGGGGTTGTCCATCTCTCGGTCGATCATCCGAGGCCATCAAGGCCGGCTTTGGGCCACATCTGGCACCGATCAGGGGGCGGTGTTTAACGTGCTATTGCCAGCCGCCAGGCCTGCCGACGGGAAAACAATGTCCGGCGCTGCTCGTGGAATGGGCCCATTCGTTTAGGTCGACTTGCTGTTTTAGGATTGAAGGCCGTTCCTCCCAGCCTAAGTCCTCATCACAACCGCTCCCGCCAAAAGCGACCGGAGCGGTTTGTTGCAGTGCATGAGTCAGGACCTGGCCCATCTCGGAAATGCCGCCGCCGCTCAACAACGTCCGCTATCGAGGGCAACTCGGACAACATATGCTCGGCTTGAGGTTTTCTCAGATTGACCCGAAGCGGTCATCCGCCCGACTGGTGATCGCCCATCGGGAGCAAGGAATTTCTGGTCGGATTACTGTGGCTTGATGTTGGCCGTGGTCATGAATCAGTCCTCGTCACAGACTGTTGCCCAGCGCTGGGTAGCCCGGTGTAGTCCTCGACCGACCGCGTCTCGTCGACGAAAAATTACGTTTGAATGTGAGGTCGATCACACAGGGCAGATCAAATTAGTTTTATGTGTGCTGTCCTCGGCACTTGACTCACTTCGTGACCGATGTGCCGCAACAACAGAAAGGACTCCCACCATGGCGAATTTTGCACCGAACAGGTTCGTTCTCCACAGCAGTGACGGGAACACGCAGGTTGACTACGAAACCACCAGCTTCCTGGGCCAGCCGGTCTTGAATCTGAAACAGGGCCCCGGCCTGGGCCCGATCCGGCATTTCGCGGGATCGCAGATCCGGACGCGCAACACTGAGTTCGGAACCTGGGTTTCGGTGACGACTCAGATGACGGTGGATACTGGCTCGACTTCGTTCAGCGTGCTCATCCCGGCCGTTACACTGACGTCCACCTCTGATCACAAAACGATTGCAACGGAGGCGATCATTACCCACCACACCGGTCCGAATTCGGTTCCCATAACTGGAGTTCACGAAACGTACCAGTTCATTCCGCTGTCTGGTGAAGCCAGCTTCGTGTTCGCGCTGGTGCAACCGCTGCTCAGTGCGACCGGAAAGGCCGCCTAGGTTCCGTCCGCTGGGGTTTCTTCAGAAGTCACGGCCGGTTGGGTTACGCAACCCAACCGGGCCGGGCAGTGGAACCGACAGGTGGGAGACGACGCGGGTGTCGGAACTGCGGCCTCGTCCGCCGAGAGACGAGCTGCTGCGGGGCCATTCTCCTTGTGTGCTTCCGCTTGTGGCCCTTCTCGGACCTCCCGCCATGTCCGCTGTCACGTTTGCTCTTGGGGGTGAAGCAGACTCGATTTCCTCGGTTTGAGGTTTTCCGGGTCTGACCCGACGCGGAAGTCTTTTGCTTGGCGAGCGGTGGTTCTTATTGTGCGTAACGTGTGAAGACGAGGTCGCGCGATTTGATCTCATTGTGGCAGGGGAAGCAGGGCTTCATGAACGCCTCGTCGGCAGGTTTGCCGTCCTGGAAGTGAGCGAAACCCCAACCGCCAGTTGC
>DATGVJ010000481.1:0-2198 GCA_035300505.1 Xanthobacteraceae bacterium | reverse complement strand
AAGCTGGAATCTCATTGGCGTCTACGGAATCAGAAAAACCTGCTAGAAGTGTTCTAGAAATGTTGCGAGAGCGGGCTTCCGCGATCAAATTTGCCGAACTGACGATCGAAAAGGCAGCTAAAAAGAGGCCGCAGTCGGAATAGCGAAGAACGTTCGATGCCAGTCCGGCCGCGTCCCGACCGGCACCAATGTCAACGATATCAGAGCCGTTCTGATTACCAGAGGCGGCCGACAGGCCGAATGAACAATGCGCCGCAATCGCAGAGCCAAAATCGTTGCTACAGTCGGTCCGGCGAGTGGATCGCCCGAAATGCTGGAAGCGCTCTTCCTCGCGGGCGTTGACACGTTTCGGCTGAACTTCAGTCATGGCACGCATAGTGATCACGCCAAAGTTCACGATGCGATACGCGAATTGGAACTGAAGGTCGCGCGCCCGATCGGTATCTTGCAGGACTTGCAAGGACCAAAAATCCGGGTCGGAACAATCAAGGATGGAAAGATTGCTGTCGTCGCCGGAGAGCAAGTGCGTTTTGTCTTGTCAGGATCCGACGGCGACAAAATGTCGATCCCGCTGCCCCATCCTGAGATTTTCGACGCAGTCGCGCCTGGCGATGATCTCCTGATTGACGATGGACGGGTCCGCGTTCGCGTGACGGGGCTGGGTGCCGATATTATCGATGCTGCAATCGTCATCGGCGGCGTCATATCGAACCGCAAGGGCGTGAATGTCCCCGGCGCCGTTTTGAATTTGTCCCCGCTAACCGCGAAGGACCGGGCCGATCTTGCATTCGGCCTGGAACTGGGGGTCGATTGGGTGGCCCTTTCGTTTGTTCAAAAACCCGGAGATGTCATTGAGGCTCGCGGGCTCATCGGTAATCGCGCTGGGATTATGGCGAAGATCGAAAAACCCGCCGCCCTCGAACACATCGATGACATTGTCCGCCTCTCTGACGCGGTCATGGTCGCCCGTGGCGATCTAGGTGTCGAGATCCCACACGAGGATGTGCCCGGCCGACAGAAGGAGTTGATTAAGTCCTGCCGCCTGGTCGGGAAGCCGGTGATCGTGGCAACCCAGATGCTCGACTCGATGGTCGCGGCACCCACTCCCACGCGCGCCGAGGCGTCCGATGTCGCCACGGCGATCTATGATGGCGCCGACGCGGTCATGCTGTCTGCGGAATCGGCGACCGGCCAATATCCACGCGAGGCGGTGGCCATGATGAACCGCATCATCGAGAGCACTGAACAGCACAAGATGTATCACTCCATCATCAATGCCTCGCAACCAAGTGAGGAAGAAACCGCGCCGCACGCCGTCGCCGCTGCCGCCGCCGATCTCGCGGCTGTCCTCCATGCCTCCGCCATCGTCGCCTTCACGTCGAGTGGCACGACGGCCGCCCGCATCGCCCGTAAACGACCGAAGGTCGCTATCCTCGCCATCACACCGGATCAACGAGTGTCACGGCAGCTTTGCCTGCTATGGGGCGCTCACAGTGTCCTATCCGATGATATTCACACCTACGAGGAGATGGTCGATCGTGCGACTGAGACCGCGCTCGCTGAGGCATTTGCCCGGCCGGCAGACTCGATCGTAGTTGTCGCCGGCATTCCGTTCGGCGAGGCCGGCACGACCAATAACCTGCGGGTGGTGCAGATTGGTTGAGCCGCATAAACGGACCCCCGAATGTCTGGAATGGCGGCACTTAGCTGCCGTCGACGTTTGGCAAATGTCCGCTTCGCGACCGATACTGTTGCAAAACTCCTTTGGCATCGACCAACACAAATTTTCCGGGCCGTACGTGCGGCGAACGAATGATGATTTGAGGGATTACGTTATCCTGTGATGAACTCACAGGCGACTTCGGTAACGGACTGGATGGGACATCGGTTGCGGCTCGTTTGGTCTATTTGCGGGAAATTGGTCGCACGGCTTTTTGGGAGTTTTGCAACAGTATCCGACCCAAAGCGGACTTGGACACCTTGACGCTAATGCCAGGCGCAACCGCCTCAGTTGAATCGGCAAGCGGCTCTAGCCTTTTGATTTAACGCATGAGAGGCGTCCCCGGTCGTAGATTACGCCAACTCATCGCGCACCGACCGCGTCCCGCCTTCCGTTGTTGGAACCTCCAAGACGCGCGACTGTTGTAGCCCACAGAGGCCTCATGCAATGGACATGATCACGCGCACTATCGGCCCGG
>DATGVJ010000480.1:0-11333 GCA_035300505.1 Xanthobacteraceae bacterium | reverse complement strand
ATCGGCCAGCGCGTCGACGCGCCAGCACGCATCGATGATCGCGCGCGCCTTTGCGGGAGCCAGGATACCGTCGACGAGGCCCAAGAACTTGTCCTCAATCATCCGGTCGCTCATCGGATTCTCCAGGCTGCCGATCGCATGCTCGACGAACACGCTCGACCGTTCGCCAGTGGACTTCAAAATGGTCACGCGCGCCTGATCCTTGGCGAGCTTTGGATCAACAGTAACAGAAACCCGCCGGCGCAGGCCGACCACTGTCGGGGCCAGCACAACTTCATCGCTGAATTGCCTTTCGCCGGCGAAACCTTCCACAAGCGCAACGGCGCGCGCAACCCCAATGCGCCGCCTCCGGCCGTGCCGCGGCCGCGCGCAACCGAATCGATTGATCACGTCTGCTACACGATCGCGGATTTCGAACGCGAGAAGTGAAGAGCGAGCTCACCGCCCTCGGAGCCACCAAAGTGCGCGACAGCGGCACCGAAGCGTAATGGCGAGCGATCCGTTCGGCTATGAAATCCAGGTCAGCGGATTGGCCAGCACGGCGCTCAGCGGCGGCGGGTGAGCAAACAGAGCGAGGCGCAATTCGGTCCGATTATTGATCCGTGAACTCTGGCCGGGTGAGGCGCATCTCACCCGGCTAGTGCGTCATGTCATTCAAATTGAAGAGATAAGTGTGCCGGAGCGTAGAGGCGTCCAACGAACACCCACATTTTGAATGACCCGACCCAGGTGCACCTGAAGTGGGCGGGACGGTCCGATCTGGGAACCCCGGAGGCGACAGCCACATTGGAATTCCTGCGCACGTTGGGCCGCAGTAGGAGAAAATGTCGCGGCTAATTCAGTTGACCATCGAAATTTTGGCGAAATGTTTCTTCGCACGAGGGGTCACGAAACAAACCACTGAGAATTGAAATCGAACAGTAACATTGACGATATAAATTCCGCCGGATTCTTGAACTCCACCAAATCAATGACAGGCAAGCGGAGCACCCGGACATGTTCGATGGTACCCAGGCAGTTGAAATAGCCTCTAATACGGGCACACCAATTTCGGTCACGGCCGGTTATATTGGCGAGCCTCGCGGCGACGGGTATGAGGCATGGCGCGAGGGGCTGTGGCGTGGCTTTGGACGGGTGGAGGTAGAGCCGGCAACCGGCGAGCGGATACAATGCCGACTTCGCCTGGCCCAGATCTCCAATCTCACGCTGGCCAACGGATTCGGTTTGTCCGCTCGCTTCGAGCGGAGCCGCCGCCTGCTATCGGATCAATGCGACGACTTCACGCTGATAGCGGCTTCGTTCGGGCCGGTCGAGGTCACGCTCTCCGGCGCTTCAGCTACATTGCGGCCTTCGGAAATGTGGTTGACCGAAATGAGCGCCCGATGCTCATGCAGTTTCAGTGGCGAGGGTGCGATAACGGCGACGCGCATTCCCAGGCAGGAGTTGCTCAGCATCTGTCCGCGGGCTGAAGACGGCATGGGGGTAGCCCTGGCCAACGACCCCGCCATCCGACAAGCCATCGCGGCCTATTCCGACTTAACTGTGAATACGGGGCCGCTGCTCGGCCCCATGGGTCGGCACCTGCTGGCGCAACACACAATCGACATGGTTGCACTTCTGCTGAAGACGGGACCAGATCAATCAGAGCTAGCACAACAAAGGGGTTACTCGGCTGCCCGCCTGGAACTCATCCAGAATGACATTATCAAGAACCTTTCTGACCCGCGCTTGACGATTGCGGCTGTGGCAATGAGGCAGGGGTGCCATCCGAAACAGGTTCAGAGATTGTTTGCGGGTACGGGTTCCACGTTCACGGAGTTCGTCCTCGAGCAGCGGCTTCAAAAAGCGCGACGGCTATTATCATCTCCAATCGGCGGTTCAAAGAAAATCAGCGAGATCGCCTACGACGTTGGCTTTTCTGATCTCGCTTACTTCAATCGAACTTTTCGGTCGCGTTTCGGCATGACACCATCCGACTGCCGCTTCGATTGCACGGTCTCCTGACACGTCTACTACCGCCACGATTTTCGAGTGGGAGCCGTGCGCGAGGCTGGGCTCGCACCCGATTCGCTTTAGTTAGGCAGAGGGGCACCACTTCGTGCCCTATGCTCCCGACTCCGATTTCGCCCGCCGTCCCCCGAGTCTTAGCGAATGTCCCGCAAGTCCAAGACCGGCAGCAGCGTTCAAATTTAGCTTTACGGCGGAAGACGGGAGTTCCGACCGCAGTCCCGCAGTCGCGCTCCTCAACGCTCGATCATCACCAAGGTGGATCTCTTTGCGGAAGGTTTCATCGTCCCTTCCCGGGAACTTCATCTGCACCATAACATCATTGCACAGGAGCACATAATGGCAAACCCCGCTAATGTCCGCGACGAACGCCCCGCAGTCGCAGTTGCGCTGGTCAGTCTGGTCTTTGCTTCCGCCGCAATCGCGGTCGTGACGGCAAGCGCGCTATCGCCGATTCTCGTCAGCCTGGCGGGAGTGATGAAAGGGCTCGATCTCTATACGCTGACTTTGCTCAGCGTCATCTTCCTTTGCGCGAGCGCGTCCGGCACCGTCGGTTTTGCATTCTCGGCGATCGCGGGAGCCATCATCTTTTATATCGAGCCGAACCCGATCAAGGCGATCCAGATCATGATCATTGCCTCGATCGGCTTGCAGACCTACAGCGTGCTTGCGCTCTTTCGGCAGATCAGCTGGCGCCGCTGTCTGCCGTTCGTCGCAGGCGGCGCGCTCACGATCCCGGTTGGCCTCGCCATTCTGTTTGCGGCCCAGCCGGATATCTACATCGGCGCGTTCGGAGCGGCGCTGGTCGCCTACGGCGCCTACATGCTGCTGCGGCGCCCCGTCACGATCGCGCGGCGCGGCGCCCTCGGCGATTTCCTGGTCGGTAGCCTTGGCGGATTGACGGGCCCGCTCGCGGCCTTTCCGGGCGCCTTCGTGACGATCTGGTGCGCTCTCCAGGGTCTCGACAAAGTCGAGAGCCGGGCGATCTATCAGCCCTACATCTTGATCATGCAGTTGCTCACCCTTGCCGCCATGTACTGGGCCGGCGGTCCTAACCCTGTCGACCTCGGTCTCACGCTCTATATGCTTCCCGGTATCGCTGGCGCATGGGTCGGGCTGCGCATCTTCAAGCAGCTTACCGACACCCAATTCCAGCGCCTCGTCACAATTGGGCTCATGGTCTCCGGACTGGTTATGGTGTTGAAGTAGTAGATTTCGGGACCGTCTGCTTCGCTCAATCGAGTCTGTCCCGCCGCCTCGCGCCACTCCAAACGCCGGGCACCGCCTGTCTTTCCCTTCAATGAAAATTTTGAATGGGATTCTCTATCAATCGGTCAATTCAAATGGCATCGGACACACTGTCAAACGTATTGCGGGCCATCCGCATCACAGGTGCAACCTTCTTCGATGTGGAGGCCGCCGGCGCATGGGCTACCGAGCTACGGCCGCGAGAGGAGATAATGCCGAGGCTCGTGCCTGGTGCGGATCATCTGATCGCGTGCCACATGATCACCAACGGTCGATGTTTCGTCAATCTCGCGGGCCGAACGCCGATCCGGATGGAAACCGGTGAGGTTGTCGTCTTTCTGAGAGGAGATCCGCATGTTTTGTCAAGCAGACCCGGGATGCGACCGAACCCCGCCACGCCCAGCGGGCTCGATGCGATGACGGGAAAGCGAGTGCCGGTCGCAACCGACTCTCTTGGGATCGGACCGGCTGCTGCCAAGTTTGTTTGCGGATTGCTCGCTTGCGAGGCTCACCTGATCAATCATCTTGTCGACACCTACCGCCCGTCATTAAGGTCAGAGACACGGGTTGGCTTGAACCGATCATTCGTCTGGCGACGATCGAGTCAGCCAATAAGCGAACAGGTAGTGAAAGCTTATTATCGCGATTGAGCGATTGGCCAAGAAGGTAGGAATATCACGCTGGACTTTGGCCGAGCGCTTCACCGACCTCGTCGGCGTGCCTCCGATGCTTTATTTGGCAAAATGCGTATGCAGATTGCTTTGGGACTATTGCGCGATAGCACAGCCAAGGTTGCCTACATCGCGTCCGAAGTTGGCTATGAGTCAGAGGAGGCATTCAGCCGTGCATTCAAAAGGATAATGGGTATGCCCCCGACCGCCTGGCGACGCCGCTGCGGGTAGAGGATCGCCGGGCCGCGATCGTCGATTCAGTTCTTTGTGAGGTTCTACGTCACGATCCCGCCGCATGGCGGGCGATCTCCCCGGCATCGGCCAGCGTGTCGACGCGCCAGCACGCATCGATGATCGCGCGCGCCTTTGCGGGAGCCAGAATTCCGTCGACGAGGCCCAAGAACTTGTCCTCAATCATCGGGTCGCTCATCGGATTTTCCAGGCTTCCGACCGCATGCTCGACAAATACGCTCGAACTTTCGCCAGTGGACTTCAAGATGGTCACGCGTGCCTGATCCTTGGCGAGCTTTGGATCAACAGTAACAGAAACCCGCCGGCGCAGGCCGACCACTGTCGGGGCCAGCACAACTTCATCGCTGAATTGCCTTTCGCCGGCGACGCCTTCCACCAGCGCAACGGCGGCGGCGTGATAGATGCTGAATTTGCCCTCAAGGCCCGTCTTGGGTTCCTCGATCCCCGCAACCTGCATCACGCGCGGATGCACCGCTACGTCAACGTGAAGGATCAATTCCGGCAAGAGGCGCTCTCGCACGCACAGTTGCAGGCAGCCGTCGACCGCCGGATGCAGCACAAGCCCACAAGGGAAAGGCTTGTAGGTGTTGTTCAAGATTTCCCAGCTGTTGTCGGTCAGCGCAGAAAATCTGCGCTCGCCGGCGAGCACGTTGAGCCATCCCGATTTGGCTTCGAGCGCCTGTTCGGATGCCGTGAAGCCTCGTGCCGCCAGCAGCGCCGCCGTGAGGCCATTCTGCGCCGACCTTCCGGGGTGATAGCTCTTGGTCATGGAACCGAACATTTCAACAAGGCCGACCGGCTGCGCCGCGGCGAGGCCGAGCGCCCAGCACATTTGCTGCTCGTTCAATCCCAGTAGTCTCCCGGTTGCAGCGGCACTGCCGAACACGCCGGCCGTTCCGGTGATGTGCCAGCCCGCCTCATAGTGCGCCGGAACTACAGCCTTGCCGATCCGGCATGCGGTTTCGACACCCAAGACCAGCGCCAGGACAAAGTCCCGTCCGTTCACCGGCCGATGTTCGGCGAGCGCCAAAAGCGCGGGCGCAACCGGCGCCGCCGGATGGATCGTCGTCAGCGGATGGGTGTCGTCGAAATCAAGAACGTGGGAACTGATGCCGTTCACCAGCGCCGCATTGAGGATATCCATTCGCTCACGCCGTCCCAATAGCGTCGCCTGCCCCGGCCCCGCAAATGGCGCCAAAGCCGCGATGACATTGGTGACGGTATCTTGGCGGCAAGCGCCGATCGCGCATCCAACCCAATTGAGCAGCGTGCGCCTGGCTTCGTGCCGTACGTTTTCGGGGAGATCCTCAAAGCGCGTCGTAACGATGAACCGCGCCAGATTGCGGGTCAGACCTTTCGGCATCTCCTGAGCCTTCGCAGGCGCCGCAGTGGGGGATTGCGCGGATGCCGAAACAGGTGTCACCGCATCGCCAAGAGCAGCCGCAGTGATCGCCAGACCGGAATTGCGCAAGAAGGTGCGGCGTTCGGATTTTTCCATGGCTCGTCCCTCGGTGTATCAGGCGATATTGCAATGATTGATGACGGCAATCCTGTTTGGGTGGGACTATAGCACGGAACAGAATTGTAATCCGCATCATTGGAAATCGCGATCTTAGGTCTCTCAGGGGAACCCTGTCTTACACCACCGAAGTTTGGAGTTCCGCATTTACGTGGCATCGGAATGAATTGGGGTCTGTCCCCCGCACTCGATGCCGAATAGCCACCTTCCGCATCACCGCGTAACTGAGGTAGGCTGCGCACGTGCGGTGATCCCACACCTTTTGAGGGCGGACCATGATGAAAATCAAATGGAGGACTGCCATGCTCACGCAAAGAACGATCTGCGCCATCGCTTCGGCAGCGGCACTGCTGGTCGCGGCGCTTGTCCCGATCATGACGACCGCTATGGCGGCCGACGAGGCCAAATATCCCGACCTGCGCGGCCAGTGGAACGGCGTCCTTCGCACCCGGCCGGGGCTTCCAGGACAGCCTTCCTTCGATCCCGGCAAGCCCTGGGGCAAGGGACAGGAGGCGCCGTTGACCCCCGAATATCAGGCAGTCCTTGAGTCAAATATCAAATCGCAGGCACAGGGCGGCGTCGGCGACTGGCTCGGCGCATCCTGCCTCGGCATGGGCATGCCCCTCATCGCCTACGGGTTCGAGCCGATGGAGTTCATCGTCACGCCCGAGACCACCTACGTGCTCATCAATTGGATCGAGCACAATCGCCGCATCTATACCGACGGGCGCGATTGGCCCACCGAGATCGAGCCGACAATGACCGGCTATTCCATCGGTCGGTGGATCGACGAAGATAACGACGGCCGCTACGACATGCTGGAAGTGGAGACTCGCGGCTTCAAGGGCCCCCGCCATTACGACGCAGGCGGCCTGCCGCTGCACCACGACAACGAGTCGATCTTCAAGGAACGCATCTATCTCGACAAGAACGATAAGAACATCCTGCATAACGAGATCACGGTGATCGACCATGCCCTGACGCGGCCATGGACAATGACCAGGGACCTCCGCCGCAACCCGAACTCGCGGCCGGCCTGGCGCGAATTCAACTGTCAGGAGAACAACCCTTATGTGACCGTCGGTAAGGAAATGTATTTCCTCAGTGCCGACGGTTTGCTGATGCCGATGCGCAAAGGCCAGCCGGCGCCCGATTTGCGCCATTTCCAGGAAACGCGGAAGTAACGTCGTCGAGGGCGCATGGTCGACCGGTTCAGGACAAACCCTTTCGCCACGGGCCCTCGGTCTGGCGTTTCGGACAACGAAATTTAGAGATGCACCAATAAGGAGCCGCTAAGGCGCTCGCGACATCTGCCTGTTCCATGATATCGCCCGACGGCAGGATTGCTGCTGCGCTTGATTAGATCATCGGCAGGTGCGAACACCAAATTCACCGCGCTTCTCCGTAAAACTATTACATCCGATACCTGCGCCTGAAAGATTCGCAATCCGTGTAGAGAAATTATGCAGCAGCTTCCTGAGCAGGCAGAAACTTCCGGCGTTGATGGTATTAATTCAACATTGGAAGTCTGCAATTTCCCGTAGCCGCCTGCAATTTCGTCATGGCAGATCGTCATTGGGAGCCTCCACCGGCACCTTCAGAAAAAATTAACCAATTCGCTTCGCAGGATTTGGAGACGACAAGCCATTGATTTGACTCATATCCTAAATCGCGAGGATCCAGATATCCACAATGCCTCGTGCAAAGACTCAGATTCCGCACGGCAGAGGCCCTTGAAAGTCTGTGGGCGCAATCGCTGCCCAATCCAACTCGGCACGGTTATTGCATTGCAGCAAATCGCCGGGGGGCGAGTGTCCGCAGCCCAGGTTGGCGGACGCCGAAAGGAGAAAGCTATGATTGCTGAGCTACGTTGCCTTGCGCTGGGTGCTGCTTGCCTATTCGCGCCACCGGGGAATGCGCGCGACAATGGCCAATGGGATACAACCGATGCAACGGTTCGTGCTTGGTTTCGGGAATTGATGCAACCTGACAATCCCATGGTGTCATGCTGTGGAGAGGCGGATGCGTATTACGCCGACAGTTTCGAGGTGCTCGACGGCAAGTATGTGGCGATTATCACCGATACCCGGGACGACAAGCAAACCGGACGTCCGCACATTCCGCCGGGAACCAAGGTGGTGGTTCCTAATCACAAGCTCAAATACGACCGCGGCAATCCGACCGGCCATGGCGTCATCTTCGTGAACACGACGCTGGACGTATACTGCTACATCGTACCAGGGGGCGTCTAGTGGCGCGCGTCACGTGATTTAAAGGGCATTAGGTGTTGCGTAGGGGCGGACCTTCTTGTGTCCGCCCGGCGCGCGACGGGTGGGGTCGAGCGATCAGGGCACCGAACCATATCTAGGACAAGCTGGGAAGTGCGCGCATAATCCTAGCGTTCGGAGCTTGCTGGTCGCCGGGCGGACACAAGAACGGTCCGCCCCTACGCAACTCCACACGCCTTGTTCACTAGTGCAGAGAAGTTCCTGACATATCGCAGCGACGGCGCTCAGGAACTTCAATAAGCAACGCGGCTCGCGCTATCGAGGAGGCGACACGTCCGTCACATTGACGGTCAGCGAACTCTTCGTGCCGCCACGGTTGAGCGCGATGTCAACACTTTTGCCGACACCGACCAGTTCGAGTTCGTCGGTCAAATCGGAGAGCCGTCGAACCGGCTTGCCGTTGACGCCGACGATCACGTCGCCGAGGTTCCGGGAACCCTCATTTACACCGCGCATGCCGGCGCGCTCGGCCGGCGACCCCGGCACGGTGCGCACCACGATCACGCCTTGCACGCCGAGGCGCGTGGCAACCGACTCGTCCGCCGCCACGAAGCCGATGCCGGGCGTCGGCACGCGGCCATTGCGGATCAAATCCGGCACAACGCGGTTCACGATATCGACCGGTATCGCAAATCCGATCCCGGCATTCGAGCCCGAGGGCGAGTAGATCGCGGTGTTGACGCCGATCAGCCGGCCGGCGGAATCGAGCAATGGTCCGCCCGAATTGCCCGGATTGATGGCCGCGTCAGTCTGGATGACGTTGGAAATTTCGCGGCCGCCCGAAGTCGGCAATCGGCGTTTCAGCGCACTGATGATGCCGGTCGTGAGCGACTGGTCGAGCCCAAACGGATTGCCGATCGCAAACGCAGCCTGCCCGACCTTGAGATCGGATGAACCGCCGACCGAAATGGGCGGCGGCAGCCGCACGCCGCTTACCCGGATGACCGCCAGATCGTAATTCGGCGCCGTGCCGACAATGGTTGCGGTGCCGACCTCGCCGGACGCGAGCCGCACCGCCAGCGTCGTCGTCCCCTCCACCACGTGGTCATTGGTCACGATGTGGCCGGCGCCGTCCCAGACGAATCCGGTTCCGCTCTGCGCGCCGCTGCCTTCGCTGCCCCCCATCCCAAAATCGTTACCGCCTGCCCGGCCCACGACCTGAACCACGGAGGGCGAAACATGCTCGAAAATATCGATGGTCAGGCGCTCGAACTCCGCCAGGTTGCCGCGCGCTTCGACCGGCCGTGGCGTCGTGTTGGCGTAAAGCCGGTGCTCGATATATGGCTGGGCCGCCATGAAGCCGAGCACGACAAGAGCGCCCAACAGGGCGAAGCGGATCAACCCGTTTTGCATGCCAACCTCCGTGGGGCGATTGCTGATCAATGCAAAAATAGGGATTGTGGTTCCCTACCGCCAGCCCGGCATTCTGACGTCAATCCACATGTGGCTCTTTCCCAAGAAGCACACATAGGCTCTCCGAGGAGCACAGGTAGACACGGCACCAAAAGCGGATGTCGTATTCAACGCATTCTGTTATGCTTCGAGTTTCACGTGTCGAAACGGGCATCAGCGATGCGCACGCGCTACCTTGTTACAATCACTGTCGCACTCGGCCTAATGGCTACCGGCACAGGCCGCGCACAGGATGCCTTCCCGTCACGCGCCGTTCGCATCGTCGTGCCTTATCCGGCCGGCGGCGGCACGGACATCCTCGGCCGCTTCGTGGCTGACCAGCTTCGCCGGAAATGGGGGCAATCCGTCGTCATCGAGAATGTCGGCGGCGGCGGGGGAAACATCGGCGCTGCCGCACTCGCACGCGCGGCGCCCGACGGCTACACCTTGATGGTGGCGGCGCCCGGACCGATCGCGACCAACCATTTTCTCTACAAGGAACTGAACTACGATCCGACCCGATTGACACCGATTGCCTTGCTGACCACGGGCCCCTATGTGCTCGTCCTGCGCAAGAACTTCGAGGGCTCGACCGTCAAGGACCTGGTCGACTACGCCAAGGCCAATCCCGGCAAAGTCACTGCGGCGACACCAGGCGCGGGTGGCATCGGCCATCTCGCAACGGTCCAATTCGAAATGCTGGCGGGGATCAAGACACTGATCATTCCCTATCGGGGCCTAGCACCGGCCGTGAACGACCTCATCGCGGGCCATGTCGACCTCCTGTTCGACACGCCGACGACGTCGCTGGCGCTGCATCGCGACGGCAAGGTTAAGATGATCGCCACCGGCACGCCCGAGCGCGTGCGCGAGTTCCCGGAAATTCCGACCATCGCAGAAACGCTGCCGGGTTACCGCAGCGTCACCTGGTATGCCCTGGTCGGCCCCCCGCAGATGGCACCAGCGCTCGCCGAGCGGATCAACAAGGATGTGAATGAGATTCTCGTCCGCCCCGACAACATCGAGCGCGTGCGCGCGATCCAGATGGAGCCGGTGACCGTCACGCGCGCGGAAGCCGCCAGTTTTTTTGCCGAAGAGACCGAACTTTGGGGCAAGGTCATCAGGCAGGCGAATGTGCCGCCACAGTGACGATCACCGGATGAGGCCTGCGATGAAACGGATGCTCGTAATCGGGGGCGGTATCCTGGCCGGCTACCTGTGCATCGCATTGCTTTACACAATCATCGACATGAAGCCATGGGAACCACATCACGCCCACAACATGTTCGGCGGTTGGACCGGGGCAATGTTGCTATTCTGTTTCTACCCGGTTGCTGATGTTTATTTCCTGTTCGAGCACGGCGAGGTCAAGCAGGCTCTATTCAACATGATTGCATTCCTGGTCCCGATGGGGACGCTTGCTTATCTCGTAGTCTGCTACAGCGCAGGATGAGCTTTTGCCGTTGAAGCGCCGCGGAGATATTCCTCCGCGGCGAGATTGCCGGTCAGCAGGACCACGGCGATTACGCAGACGATGGACAAAGCCGCGAACGCCAGATTCTCGGTCAGGGATCAAGCGTTCCGATATAGGCCGCGAGCGCGATCATGTCGTCGAGGGTCAGTTTCTCGACAACCGGCTTCATGAGGTTGACCCAGGTTCCGCTACGTACGCCGTTCTGCATATCGTTGAGCTGGCGCACCACATATAGCAGGTCACGGTTTGCAAGCGGCGGCACCTCGCCGATACCCTTGAGATTCGGGCCATGACAGATGGCGCAAGCCACTGTCTTGCCGTTGCCTCCGGTCTTGACCAGGTCTTCGCCCTTCTTGATGGAACCCGGCGGAACGTAGTGATTGAATCCGACGCGCGGATTGCGGGCTTCGGCCGCGTCCTCATCCTGCGGCACTGTGATGATGCGTTGGCCGATCGGCTCCATGCCGGCATCAGCTCCCGTG
>DATGVJ010000479.1:0-7553 GCA_035300505.1 Xanthobacteraceae bacterium | reverse complement strand
TTGACGTTGACCTGACCCATCGGTCTCCTCCCTCTCCGGAACGCCAAACCCGCGCAACACACAGGTAGATGACTGAGGCTTTATGAGTTAATCTATGCGAAATTGAGGACACGGCAAGAAAACATTGAAATCAATGGAGGCGCTCATGGTTGCTTTAACGGTCAATGGCCAGCGCAAGGACGTCACGGTCGACGGCAATACGCCGTTGCTGTGGGTCTTGCGTGAACACTTGAAGATGACAGGCACCAAGTTCGGCTGCGGTATCGCGTCGTGCGGGGCCTGCACGGTGCATGTCGATGGCAAAGCGGTGCGTTCCTGCGCGATGCCGGTCGGGCTGGTCGAAGGCAAGTCGATCACCACCATCGAGGGCCTCTCGCCCGATGGCAGCCATCCGCTGCAGAAAGCCTGGGTCGCCGAACAGGTGCCGCAATGCGGCTACTGCCAGTCCGGCCAGATCATGCAAGCCGCCGAATTGCTGGCGACGAACAAGAACCCGACCCGGGAGCAGATCGTGGAACATATGGACGGCAATATCTGCCGCTGCGGCACTTATCTGCGCATCATCGCCGCTGTTCAGCGCGCATCGCGGGAGGGCTGATCCATGAATCATCTTGATCGTCGTTCATTCCTTAAGGAAACCGCTGCAGGCCTCACCTTTGCGCTCACCGTTGCGGCAGACCCGCGCGTGCTGGTTGGCGAAGCCATGATGAGCGAGGCGGGCGCCGCCGATGCAGTTATGCCGGCGAGCGTCTGGATATCGATCGCGACTGACGGCACCATCTCGATCGTGTCGCCGGCCGCCGAGATGGGGCAGGGCTCGTTCACGACGCTGCCGCTGATCATCGCCGAAGAACTCGACGCCGACTGGTCGAAGGTGAAGCCCGTCCTGCCGACCCAATGGGACGAGAAGATGTACGGTAATCCGCTCAACGGCGCCTTCCAGACGTCTGCGAGTGCGTCCGTCAACGGCTATTTCAAGCCCTTGCGGTTGGCGGGCGCGCAGGCGCGCCGCGTGCTCATCGATGCGGTGGCGGCGAAATGGAACGTGCCGGCCGCAGAACTTGCGACGGAGCCGAGCGTGGTCGTGCACAAGGCGTCCAACCGGCGCATCAGCTATGGCGAGATCGCGGGCTTCGCCAAGTCGCCGGCCGCGATGCCCAAGATAGAAGACAAGGACCTCAAACCCACGTCCCAATTCCGTCTCATCGGCAAGGATGTGCCTCGCGTCGAAGTGCCCACCAAGGTCACGGGCCAGGCCAAATACGCCATGGATGCGCAGGTCCCCGGCATGGTCTACGCCGCCGTCTTGCAGTCGCCCTACTTTGGCGGTGCGCCGCAGACCGTCGACGACAGCGCGGCGCGCAAAGTTGCGGGCATCACGGATGTGGTGAAGCTCCCCGACGGGGTTGCCGTGATCGGCAATTCGGTTGAAGGCACGCAAGCCGCCAAGGGCATGCTCAAGGTCACCTGGGGTCCGGCTCCTGGCCAGAACCACGACAGCGAAAAAGCGCTTGCTGAATTCGCCGAAGTCGGCCGCGACAAGAGCCGCGCCGGCGTGCCCTACGAAGCGGTCGGCGATGCCAAGGCCGCGATGGCAGGCGCGGCACGCGTGTACCGCGGCGAATATCGCACGCGCTATGTCTATCACGCCCAGATGGAACCACTGAACGCAACCGCTTCGGTAAGTCCCGATGGCAAGTCGGCCGAGATCTGGGCCGGCACGCAAGGCGCCACCGGCCTGCTCAACCAGGCCGCCAATCTGCTGCAGACCGATCGGTCGAAGCTCACGCTGCACCAGCATCTGCTGGGTGGCGGTTTCGGGCGCCGCGGCCAGCAGGAAGTCGTGATGGACGCGCTCCGCCTCTCCAAGGCGGTCGGCAAGCCGGTCAAGCTGGTGTGGAGCCGCGAAGACGATCTGATGTTCGGCAAGTTTCGTCCGATGACGGCGCATCATATCGAGGCGGGTTTCGATGCCAACGGCAAGCTCGTGGCCTGGCACCACCGCGTCGTATCTGAATCGGTCGCTGCCTATACGGCCATGATGGCCGGTAATAGGCCCGCACCCGTCGACCGGGTTGTGATGAAGGGATCACCCATTCCGCAATATCCGATCGCCAATAAGCTTGCCGAACACGTCGTCATGCCGGGCCGTGCGCGGCTGGCGCCGTGGCGTGGCGTCGGCAATGGCCACAACTCTTTTGCGATCGAATGCTTCCTCGACGAAATCGCAAAGGATCTCGGCAAGGACCCGATCGAGTTCCGGCTCACCATTGCCGAAGGCGCGCCGCGCATGCAGCACCTGCTGCGCGAAGTCGCCCAGATGTCGGATTGGAAACGCAAGCGCACCGATACGGCGCTTGGCGTCGCCACCATGGTGAAGGACGACACGCTCGCCGCCGGCGTTGCCGAGGTTTCGGTCGATCGCACGAGCGGCAAGATCAAGGTGCACAATGTGTGGGTCGCCATGGATGCCGGCATTGCGGTGCAGCCGGGAAACATCGCGGCGCAAACCGAAGGCAGCATTGTCTACGGGCTTGGCCACGTGTTGCGCGAAAAGATCGTCATCAAGGACGGCCGCGTGCTGCAGTCGAACTACACCGACTACGAAGTGACGCGCATGTCGGATGTGCCGAACATCCAGGTCAAGGTGGTCTCGACCGACAATCCGCCGACGGGCGCCGGCGAAGACGGTCTGCCCGTCTTGGCTTGCGCGGTCGGCAACGCGATCGCGGCGCTCACCGGCGTGCGGCTGCGCGAACTGCCGTTTGCTCCCGAGCGCGTGCGCGGCGCCATGGGGGCGTAAAAGAAAATTGTAGGATGGGTAGAGCGATAACGCGTTCTTCACGCGTTATCGCGAAACCCATCATCGACCAACGCCTCCGAATGATGGGTTTCGCGAAAAAAAAGCGCGTTCAAGACGCGCTCTTTTTTCGCTCTACCCATCCTACAGGGCCGTTCGAGGGACCATGATCAAACTCATCTCTACCGTTTTATTCGCCACCATCCTTTCTGCCGTCGCCTCCGCACAGGACTACCCGACGCGACCCGTCACCATCGTGGTGCCGTTCACGGCCGGCGGCACGACCGAAATCCTTGCACGCATCGTCGGACAAAAACTCGAGGAGCGGCTTGGCAAACCGTTCCTGGTGGAGACGAAACCCGGGGCCGGCACCGCCATTGGTTCGAACGCGGTCGCGAAATCGACACCCGATGGCTATACGCTGCTGATGGCGACATCGACCCCGATGGCCATCAACGTCACGCTGCACAAGAACCTTCCCTACGATCCGGCCACCGATTTCGTTCCGCTCGCCTTGGTGGCGCAAAGCCCCTTCGTGCTGCTGGTCAATCCCGACCTGCCGGTGAAATCGGTCGCGGACCTCGTGGCCTATGCCAAGGCCAATCCCGGCAAGCTTTCCTTTGGTTCCGGGGGCGCCGGCGCGCCGCACCATTTGTTCGGCGAATTGTTCAAGAGCATGACGGGCACGCAGATGACCCACGTGCCCTATCGGGGGACTTTGCCGGCGTTGAACGATGTTGTCGGCGGCCACATCCAGTTCATGTTTTCTGATGTGCCGCCGTCGGCCGGCATGATCCAGGCCGGCCGCGTGCGTGCGATCGGCGTTTCCACTGCCGGTCGGCTGCCGGCTTTCCCGGATATTCCGCCAATCGCCCAAGCTGGCGTTCCGGGCTTCGATGCGGCGGCCTGGCTGATGCTGGTTGCGCCCGCGAAGACTCCGGGACCAATCGTTGAGAAGTTGCATAATGAACTCAAGCGCGTATTCGCCACACCCGATGCGAAGGAGCAGCTAGCCCGGCTCAGCCTGCTGCCGCTGGACAGCCCCTCGATCCCGGACATGCAGAACTTCGTGAAGGCGGAGATTTTGCGCTGGGGCAGGGTGGTTGCGCAGGCCGGAATTGCGGGCTCGGAGTGACGCATTAAGGGTGTTGAAAGCATCGCGGCCGGACAATGGGATCACGTATTTGGCCGTGGCCCGGGTTGAGGCATAGCGCGTGCATAGTCCGTCAAAGGCAAAACTCGCCATCACTGCGCTTGCCGGCGTAGTGCTTGCACTCGTCATCGTGAGCCGGCCGCTCACGGCGCCGCTGCCCGCGACGGTTCGAATTTCGGACATGACATGGGTGGAAGTGCGCAGCGCCATCGAACACGGCTACGACCGGGTGCTGGTGCCGAGCGGCGGCATCGAGCAGAACGGTCCGCATATGATCCTTGGCAAGCACGACCACATCGTGAGCTGGACGGCTGGGCGCATCGCCACCGAGTTGGGGCGCACCCTTGTGGCGCCGGTCGTGTCGTTCGTACCAGAAGGAGAGTTTTCTCCACCGTCCGGGCATATGCGGTTTCCGGGCACGATCGGGGTCTCCGAGCCGGTTTATGCCGGCGTGCTTGAAGATATCGCGCGCAGCCTCAAGGCCGGCGGTTTCAAGACGATCTGTTTCATCGCCGATCACGGCGGCAGCATGAAGGTGCAGGCCGAAGTGGCGGCGCGGCTCACTCGGGAATGGTCGCAGGAAGGCATCCGCGTCGTCGACGTCGACGACTATTACGCCGCGGCGGGCGACCTGCAGAACAAGTTCCTGGAGTCTCAGGGCGAAACACGTGCAGCCATCGGACAACATGCCGGGATCGCGGACACGTCCGAACTCATGGCGGTCCACCCGACCGGTGTCGATCTTTCACGCCATCCCGCATTCGGGCTTGCCGAAACCGGCGTCAGCGGCGATCCGCGCCGTGCGTCAGTGGATCGGGGCAAGGTGCTGCTCGATCTCAAGGTGCAAGCCGCAGTCCGCCAGATCAGGGCCGTGAAGGCTGGAATTTAGGGCGTCTCAGGCCTGTGGTGCGGGTAACCGAACAAGAAGTTGGCTTCGTTTTGGCCAAAACTGGTGGTTTCGTTCTGAACGAAGCCACCCGACGCAGTTTCATGGTTGAACGCGATGTGCTTATTCTACTTTTATGTTTTGTCGCGTTTGGTGCGGTCATTTGATGAAGGTTTCTTAGCACGAAACTTTGGAACTGTTTGATCGAAACAAAAAAGCGCCCGGCCAAGCTGCGGGCGCAATTCGACGGAACCATTTCGCCAATAATCAAATCGGGAAGGCGTAGTCAAACGAATTCGCTGTGCGATCTTGTGCGATTCTGTGCGATGCGCCGACCAGTCATGAAGGCCATCGGATAACGAACCTGGCGGCCGAGAGTTGTGAGTCGATGGCGCCGATGCTGGCTCGGTCTGTTCCCTCTCCACTTTGGGGAGAGGGGTAGGGTGAGGGGGTGAACCGTCCTGAGAGTTCCGTTCCCCCTCACCCCAACCCTCTCCCCAAGGGGAGAGGGAGTCGACCGAGTTCGTTGATCGTTCAGTGACTCACGCACGGAAGCCGTCAAAACCGGGAACCAAGTGCTAGAGTCGGAACACTAGGTCACAGTCCATGAATCAATCGGCCGGCGTAACGGTGTAGTCGTCAAAATAGACGTGGCTATCCGCCTTGGACCAGAGGCCAATGCGGCCGCCGATGGGCGCCGTCCATTCATGCTCCAGATAGAGCTTGCCGTTGAGATAACCCTCGACCTTCTTGCCCTCGACCTTGACCTTGAGGTCATGCCAGGTGCGCGTCGGAGTTGGCGTGTTGCGAATCCATTTGACCTGCGAGCGCCGCCCATTTTCGAATTTCCAGAGTACGAGATTGTTTTCGAGCGGGTTGGCGCGGAGAGCCAGATAGTCGCCGTTGGTCTTGAGATTGAACAGGATGCCGGCGCCCTGGTCGATGCGGCCGGAAATCCCTTCGAAGCGCATGCTGATTTCTCCGCCTTTGAAATCGTCGACGTCCTTCACGACGGCATAGGGGTAATAGGCGAAGGCCTGCACCCGATCGAGGAATTCGGCATAGCGCTCGCCGTAAAGGGCTTTAGCCTTGTCGGCGATGCCGGCCGATGATTGCCCTTCCTTCCATTGCCGGCCGTCGACCGCCAACACGTTCTTGCCGCGTTCATTCTCGATGCGCCAGACGCCGACAACGGGAAGCAAAGCCTTCGGCTCACCGCCGACGGTCTCTCCCGAAAAATCGATCTTGATCTGCTGCTGCGCCGAGAGCGGCAGGGCCAGTGCGGCAAGGATAACAGGTGAGATGAGCGCGATGAGCATCGTACATTTCGTCGTCATGGTTTGATCTCCTTCAAGGATTGATGGTGGATGATGGGTGGTGGACGACGGCTCCACCACCAGGCGATGACGATCAGGAGCGGAAGTCCCCCAAAGTACCAGGCCAGCGTGATGTCGCTGTCGGCAATCAAGGGGTAGCCGGGATACTCGCCGTCCAGCATCGGGACTGGCAGGTCGACCCCTGCAAGCCCATAGAGGAGCGGCAGGATTTCGCTTGGACTGGTGGAGCGAGTGGTCTCGGTTCGTCCGCCATACGCGAATTCCATGGCACCATAGGATTCGTCGGAGGTAGTGTCGGTAAAGCTCTGGCGGCGGGCTGCGAGACGGATGGCGACATTCGGCATGACGCGCTTCAGCTTGGCCAGGACGTCGCGATTGAGATCGAGATATCGGGGATCTTCGGGAGCGAGATGTACCGTCACCGAGAGCGGGTCTCCAAGCTTCGCAAGGGTGCGCTGGTCGGCTGTTGCGAAGGAATTGCGTCGATCTTCCGTGACGTCGATCGACGTCGTGATCTGCGACGCAAGAGAAACGAGCGCGACAGCCGCGATTATGATTCCGGCGGAGCGCATGAACTTGATGCGGGTCGACACGCCGGGCGGCATCCACAGGCCGGCAAGTACCACGAAGGCACCGATCACGGCAGCAGCGCCAGCGATCAGGCCGATCGGCAGCAAACCGTGCTCGAAGGGTCGCAGGACTAGCGTCAGCGACAGTCGGGCAAGCCATTCCATCCAGCCCGGCTGGCCAGCGACGGTAAAATCCAGGACCCACGATCCGATCGTAAATGCGAGCGTGACGATCGCAGCGGTTGCGGCACTGTCGGAAATCGAGGCCGCGAACAACCCGATGGCGCCGATCAACAGGCCATAGATAAGGTGTCCAGCCACGAGGTTGGCGGTCTCGGGCAACGCCAGATGGCCTCCCGATGCGGTCCAAAGCACGAGCGAACACAACACCGGAATGCTGACAATGCACCAAGCTGCAAGGATTGCCGCCAGCTTTGCGGCAATGAGCGTAGAGGATCGATAAGGCAGTTGAATCAGCAGCCGCAGCACGCCCGTTTCCTTTTCGCGCCCGAGAACGCGGATAGCGACGAAGGGAAACAGCAGCGTAATGGCGACATAGGATGCCCCGAACGTCGGAACAAGAACGCCGTCGAGCGGCGACAGGCTCGCCGCAAGCACCGGCGATTGCTGGCCGGCGATGCTCGCTTCCGCGTAGAGCGACAGAGCCTGGAAGTAGCTATAGCCGATCAGCGGACACACCAGCAGCAGCATCGTCCACAGCGCGCGCCCCGTTGCAACGCCGCGCAGTTCCTTGACGAGCAGCGGGCGCAATGGTGCGCGTTGCGACGGTATGGTGTCAGGTGAGCGC
>DATGVJ010000478.1:0-10459 GCA_035300505.1 Xanthobacteraceae bacterium | reverse complement strand
ACGGCGTCGCAATTGGAAACGGCACGCGTGAAATCCTGGGTGTTGTAATCGATAATTTCATCGGCCCCGAGATCTCGCACATAAGCGGAGTTGGCCGCGCTCGTGGTCGTGATCACGCGGGCGCCGATATGCTTGGCGAGTTGAATGGCGAAACCTGCGACCCCGCCGGCACCGCCCTGAATCAGGATCGTCTCGCCGTGCCGAAGTTTCAGCGTATCCTCGATCGCACTGATGGCCGTAATTCCGATCAATGCCAACGCCGCGGCATCGACATGCGATAAATCATCCGGCTTCTTCGCGACAATCGCCGCTTTGATCGCGACCCTCTCCGCATGCGCGCCCTCCCGGCCAGCCTCCAAAACTCCGAAGACTGGGTCGCCGAGCGCAAGATCCACAACACCGTCACCAACGGCACTGACGATGCCGGAAAAATCCCGCCCCAGGCCCAACGGGAACTTCGTTTGCTTGTACTGCCCGAGGCGTACCTTCCAGTCGGCGGCATTGAAGCTCGTGGCGAACACGTTGACGACCACTTCGCCTGGCGCGGCCACGGGATCGGCCAGGTCGCCATAAATCAAGACTTCCGGCCCGCCAAATCGTTCGATGTAGACAGCCTTCATCAGCGCACCGTTTCCAGCCGGTTCGACGTCAACAGGCTGCGCGCAACCTCCGCACTGACCGGCTCGCCGAAGGCGTAGCCCTGAGCGTATTCGCAGCCAAGCTGATAGAGTTCAACAGCGTCGGAATCGGTTTCCGCGCCTTCCGCCACGACATCCATGCCGAGATCGTGCGCAAGCCCGATGATCGAACGCAGGATCACGGGACGTGCTCCTTTGCTCGACGTACGCACAAAGGATTGGTCAATCTTGATCGTATCGAATGGAAAGCGCTGCAGGTAGGAGAGCGACGAGTGACCGGTGCCGAAATCATCGAGCGCAAGGCCGGCGCCAAGTTCCTTGATGCGCGTGAGCATCTGAGCGGCATGTTCCGGATTTTCCATGACGAGCGATTCAGTGAGTTCGAGCTTGAGCGTGCCGCGCGCAATCCCCGAACGCGAAATCACGGTACGCAGATCGTGGATCAGGTCCTGTCGCAAGAGCTGGCGCGACGACACATTGACGCTGGCGAAAACGGGTTCGCGATTGCGTGCTGCACGCTGCCACAGGGCGAGCTGGCGCGACGTGCGCTCCAATACGAACAATCCAAGATCGACGATAAGACCGATCTCCTCCGCAATGGAGATGAAGTCGGTCGGCGACATCCGGCCCATCTTGGGATGATCCCAGCGCGCCAGCGCTTCGAAACCCGCAACCGCCCGGTCTTCCAGGCGCACGATGGGCTGGTAGAGAATAGTGATCTCCTCGCGCTCAAGCGCGCGGCGCAATTCGGACTCAAGCGTCAGCCGGTCTGCTTTGCGAGCGCGCATCGACGGCTTGAACACTTCGATACGATCTCCGCCGATCCGCTTGGCGTGATACATCGCGAGTTCCGCGTCCTTGAGCAATTCCTCGGTACGTTGCGGCTGGCCATCGCCCAGTGCGATCCCCATGGAGGCTGTCAGGAAAATCTCGCGGTCGTTGAAAGTAATCGGAGCCCGCAACGCGCGGCGCAATGTTTCCGCAAAGGTAGTGATGCGGTCCATTTCGCGCTCCGACATCAGTATGAGAGCGAATTGATCGCCGGATAGCCGCGCCAGCGTATCCTGTGGCTTCAACAGCCGCGCCAGCCGGCGCGCCAACGTCAACAGGATCGAGTCGCCGACCGCAATCCCGACCGAATCATTGACCTGCTTGAATCGATCAAGATCGACGACGATCGCCGTCGGCCGGATGGCCTGATCGATTTTGGCGAGCGCCAACACGGACTCGAGGCGGTCAAGAAACAGTTCGCGATTGGGCAGTCCCGTCAGGTTGTCATGGACCGCGTCGTGCAACAGGCGCTCTTCGGCGTTCTTGTATTCCGTGACGTCGGCGAGCGTACCGACCAACCGCACGACTTCGCCATCGGAACCGACCACGGGCCGCGCCTTGAGGGTGAACCAAAGATAGTGACCGTCAGGCGTACGCAGCCGAAAATCCTGCGTCAGTCGACCGCGACGCTGCTCCAGCACGCTGTCGAGCGCCGTCCGAAAACGATCGCGATCGAGCGGATGCAGGACGTCGAGCCAGCGCGCGGCAGGCCCTTCGAGCGCGCCGCGTTTGAGGCCCAGGAGAGCCTCGGTTTCCGGGCTGGTAAAAACCTTGTCGGAGGAGACATCCCAATCCCAGATCATGTCGCCGGCACCGGTCAGCGCCAGCGCGCGCCGCTCCACATCGGTGACAATGCCATGGGTGACGCCGCCCGCGAAGGCATGCTGCATGACCGTGAACCCGATCAGCATGACGATCAGAACCAGCCCCCCCAACAATGCCGGCCCCACAATATCGTTGGTGACGCTGCCCATGATCGCAAGTCCGGCCGCAAACACCCAGACGACAAGCAAGAGCCAGGTCGGAATGAGCAGGACGGCACGGTCGAAACCGTGCGTCGAGAGATAGATGACAAGGACCAGACCCAGCACCGCAACGGCAAAAAGCGAAAGGCGGGCAATGCCTGAGGCAATTGACGGGTCGAACAAGGCCAACGCGACCAGACACCCGAGAAATGCAAGCCATCCGAACGTGATGTGCACGTAGCGCACGTGCCACCGATTGAGATTGAGATAGGCGAACAGAAACACAAGCAGCGTCGCGGCCAGGATCGCCTCGCCGGAAGCGCGCCACACCCGTTCGGCGCCGGCCGACATGTCGAACACCCTGCCCCAGAAGCCGAAGTCGATCCCGATATAAACGAGCACGGCCCAGCCCAAAGCGGCGGCCGCGGGAAACATCACGCTGCCCTTCACCACGAACAGAATGGTCAGGAAGAGGGCAAGCAGGCCCGAAATGCCGATGACGATGCCATAGTAGAGCGTGATGCTGTTGACCTTGTCCTTGTAGGCGTCCGGTTCCCACAAGTAGATTTGCGTCAGATTGTTGGTGCGCAACTCCGCCACATAGGTCATGACGGCGCCCGGATCGAGCGTAATGCGGAAAATATCGGCGTGGGCGTTTTCCTGACGCTCGGGCCGCTCGCCGCTCGACGTCACCGTGACCACCCGCGAAAGGCCGAGGTCGGGCCACAACAGGCCCGAACCAACCAGGCGGTAATGGGGAATGACGATCAGGCGATCAATCTGTTCGTTGCCGGAATTGGCGAGCGCAAAGACCGCCCATGAGGTGTTGCCTTCGCGCGCGCGCACGTCCATGCGCTGCACGATGCCGTCAGTCCCCGGTGCAGTCGAAACCAGAATGCGGTCGGATTCCGTGCGCTGGCGGTCGACCGCGGCCGTCAGGTCGATGGCAGCCGCATCGGTGCGCACGTTCACCGGCTCGACCGCGCGCGCCGGTAACACCCCAAACAAGACCGCCTGCAGGCATGCTGCAGCTAAAAACGCGCGCAAGAAGCGCAAAGGTGAGACCCTCCCGGCTTCCCAGTCCAACTCCGCCAGTCCCTGATCAGTACCGGGGCTACGGGGTATCGGCAAGCACCCTGACGTCAACTAAATATCTGAGCATTATGAGCCACATAGCGGAACCCTGGCGGCACTAATCCACAATGAGGCGCCAACTGCTCCACCGATCACTGGCCAAATGTCCTTTTCAGTCGTTCACGGCTGCGGACGAGCTGTTCATTCTCAAGCAATCCGGCGCGATCCGCCTCGATGAGCGAATACATCACGAAAAAGAATTGGTCGGGGTCATAGCTGACCAGAATGAGGTCGACGCCGGCGTTGAGCGCCGCCACGCTCGCGCCCGAGATCCCATAGGGGCTCCAGACGACCGCGCCCATACTAAAATCGTCGGTGATTAAGACACCTTCGTGCCCCCAATCTTTTCGCAACAGATCGCCCACGACCGCTCGTGAGAAGGACACCGGGCGGTCGGGATCAAGCGCCACCAACCGAGCGTGGCTCAACATCACCAAGTTGCCGGAACAGCACATAAGCGATCGGAACGGCAGCCAATCCGTTTTGGCCAATTGATCCAATGGAGCGGTGAGGTCGGCGGTATGCAGATGGGTGTCCTCGAACACACGGCCAAGCCCTGGAAAATGCTTGAGCGTACAGTGCACGCCATGGTTCAACATCTGCGAACAATAGGTGGCTGCCACATCGGCAATAACTTGCGGATCCTTCGAAATCGCGCGCATGTGGATGCGGGTCATGCGGTCGTCCGGATTGTCAAGGCCTTGGTCCACATCCACGACCGGGGCGAAGTTGACGTTGACGCCGAGATCAGACAATCCGCGGGCCTGAGCAGCGGCGTAATCCTCGACGGCCTTGCGACGGCCTGCGGGGTCCGCATGCGGTCCGACGACCATCGACAATGGCGGCAACCGCTTGAGCGGCGGCGACAGGCGTGACACGCCGCCACCCTCCTGGTCGGTCGCGACAATGAGGGCTGGAAGCCGATGCCGCCGCCGCATGTCCTGCAATTCTGCGACGTCGCGCCTGATCGAGGCCTCGTCGCGCAGCTGCACATTGCGCGCTGTGAGAAAGAAGCCCGCAATGGCGCGGCGATCAATCAGGGCCTCAAGTTCGGAACGATTTCGGTAGCCGACGACAATATGCCGGCCGAGTTTTTCCAGCTGCGCCGCGCCGGCGTGGAGCACTTCATAGCGTATCCATTGAAACCGCGCCTCCAGCGAAAGCACACAGAGCAAACTGAGGACCGAGAGCACCAACGAAATCACATTGAACGCACGAATGCCGTACGGCACCCGGACACGCCGCAAATTCACTATTTCAACGGCGACCACCCCCAAAGGAATGAGAACGAATCCCGCCAACGCCCAAATGCGTATGCTCGCCATAAAAGGCGAACGCCAATCGAGAGCCCACCAAATAATCACGACAGCAGCCGCCAAGCGGATGCATGCAAAGCCAACATCAAGAATCTTCCACATGCAACCGGACAGGCCACGGGATCAATGGCCGTATTATGTCAGGCAACATCAAGCACGATCTTGCCGATGTGCTGGCTCGTCTCCATGCGCCGGTGTGCGCCAGCCGCGTCCCGAATCGGAAAGCGCAGGTCCATGACGGGCTTGACTTGGGCCCGGGCGATCAGTGGCAACACCTGAGTCTCGACCGCGCGTGCGATCGCGCCTTTGTCGGCAACCGAGCGGGCACGCAACGTCGAGCCTGTGTGGGTCAAGCGCTTGAGCATGATGCGACGGAAGTCGACCGTCGCCTTGGGCGATCCCTGGAAGGCAATCTGCACGACCCGCCCTTCGACAGCCGCGGCCTCGTAGTTGCGCTCGATATAATCGCCGCCGACCATATCCAGAATCAATTCGCAGCCCTGGCCGCCCGTCGCGCCTTTCACGGCGGCAACGAAGTCCTCGGACTTGTAGTTGATGGCAAGATCGGCGCCGAGCGTGCGGCACGCATTGCATTTCTCCTCGGAACCCGCCGTGACCAATACGCGGGCCCCAAAGGCCTTGGCGAGTTGGATGGCGGCGGTGCCGATGCCGGAAGAACCGCCATGCACCAGCAGCGTTTCGCCAGCTTTCAGCTTCCCGCGCTCAAACACGTTGTGCCATACGGTAAAAAAGGTTTCCGGAATGGCCGACGCTTCCGCCATTGTGAGATTTGGCGGCATCGGCAGGCAATGGCTTTCGTGGGCCGGACAATATTCGGCGTAGCCACCGCCAACCACCAGCGCCATCACCTTGTCGCGCACCTTCCAGCGCCGGGCATCTGGCCCAAGCGCCACCACCTCGCCCGCGATCTCGAGCCCCGGAATATCGGTTGCCCCCTTGGGCGGTGGGTAATGCCCCATCCGTTGCACCACATCCGGCCGGTTCACCCCCGCCGCGAGGACACGCACCATCACCTCGCCCAGCCCAAGTGTGGCAACGGGGCGATCTTCCGGCACCAGCATCTCCGGTCCACCGGGCGCTCGTATGGCGATTGCAGTCATGCGGGAGGGAAGTGACATCGTTCTGGTCCTTCGGCATTGTTCCGGTTAAGGAGGTACAACCAAGGTCCGACCCATGTTGGATTTTATCGGAATTTGCAATCGGATAAGCAACAATGACTATTGAAGCCTCAATGCGCGATCGCGCTTCCATGTACAGCGCAAGCCGGTTGAAGATCGGTCTGTTCGGCCCCAATTGCTCGTCTGGGCGCGCCGTTACAACGGTTCCGGAACGCTGGTCGGGCAATTGGCAGGACAACCTGAAGCTCGCTCATATGGCCGACGAGGCAGGCCTCGACTTCCTTCTCCCGATAGCCCGCTGGAAAGGCTACGGCGGCGACACCGACTACCAGGGCGCGACGCTCGAAACCCTGACGTGGGCTTGCGGCCTCCTGGCATCGACCCGGCGCATCACTGTGTTCGGGACCGTACACGCGCCGCTGTTCAATCCCGTCATTGCCGCCAAGGAAATCGTCACCGCCGACCACATCGGCAGCGGACGCTTTGGGCTCAATCTCGTGGTTGGCTGGAACGAAGGCGAATTCGAAATGTTCGGCGTCCAGCAGCGCGAACACGAGCAACGCTACGAGTTCGCCCAGGAGTGGCTCGACGTCATCAAGATGATCTGGTCGCCAAGAATAGAAGGGGCAAGTGAAGATTTCGATTTCGAAGGGCACCATTTCAAGCTTAAAGGCATCCGTGGAAAGCCAAAGCCTGTGGGCGGCACGCGGCCGCTCATCATGAATGCAGGTGCGTCACCAACCGGTCGGGCCTTCGCGGTGAAAAACTGCGATGCCTTTTTCACGCAAGCCTCCAGGGTCTCGATCCAGGAGACGGCCGATAACATCCAGAGGGCAAAGGATCTTGGCCGACAGCACGGCCAGGATATCGGCGTCTATTCGGTTGGCGTCGTGACATGCCGGCGCACGCAGAAGGAAGCCGAGGACTATTACAATTATGTCATCATCGAGAATGCCGATTTCTCAGCGATTGATCGCATCCTGGCGATGAAGGACATCACGCCCGAATCGAAAGGCCCGGAAGAATTCAATCGGCAGCGGCGCTTCTACGCCAATGGCATGGGTGGACTCCCCATTATCGGCGATGCGGATCATGTGGCAAAATCGCTTGCCGATTTGAGCAATGCCGGCCTGACCGGTATCGGCATCTCGTTCATCAACTACCTCGATGAACTTCCGTTCTTCCGTGACGAAGTGCTGCCGCGGCTGGAACGGCTTGGCGTCCGCGAACCAATACGCACGACACTCACATCGTTCGACAGGGGAACGCCATGAAAGACGACGAAGAAGATCGCCCCAAAAAGAAAATCGCCCACGAGATCGGGCAAGAGCTTGCTTTGCTTTCGGTCAAGGAATTGCAGGAGCGTATTGCGCTGCTGCGCGAGGAAATTGTCCGGCTGGAAAGTTCGATTGCCAGCAAGCAGGCATCACGCAACGTGGCTGACCAATTTTTCAAAAAATAAACCCGGAGTAAGGCAGGTCCGACCGTAAAAAATACAACAATATTCATTCCATTAAATCGTTGTTAAGCTTTCTCGTTTATTACTGCGATTGTCCAACTCTGGACTGCGAGTGGCTCCTGTCCACTCTGTTTGACGCCTCCCTGTTTACCTTTGAGCCGCCGGCAACGGCGGCTCTTTTTTTGTTCGCGAATGCGGTGTTGTTTCTTTTAATCTTAACGACGCCATTAACGATTGGTTGTAAACCATGCTCTGTTAACCACAGTGCAGATTTTATCGTCCCAATTATTCCCGGCCGATAACGGAATTAAGACGTCATTCAAAATCGTTAACCAGTGTTAAACCTCTGCATTGTCTTGCATAACGGCAATTGGCGCGAGGCCCGAGCGCTCCTTCGCCGCAAAAAGCCTCCTCCCTCGAAGTGCTGGACAGGACGCTCGCGGCGGGGCAAAACTTACCGTCTCGCCGACAAATTGGCGCAAGAATAAGATAATAAATTCTAAATGTTGATTGTTGCGTTGGGGCGTATGTCATGTCTGAGCATTTGGCTAACGAAATCGGGGCGGTTTCATTCGGCGAGAGGCTCGCCAATTCGCAGAGTTTTACCGACCTGTTTCGCGACGGCATGGCGCTGATCGAGGAGACCGCGACGTACCTCGACGGCACAGGGCGCCAGGAATCCAGGAAACTCGAACGGTCGGCGTCGCTTGCCTATGCGACGGAAAGCATGCGGCTGACCACGCGCCTCATGCAGCTCGCGTCCTGGCTTCTCCTGCACCGGGCCGTGAAGGAAGGCGAGATGTCGCTCGCCCAGGCCAATACGCAAAAGTCCAAGGTAAAACTGACCGGCAACGATTTCACCGATGACGACAATATCAAGGTGCTCCCTGATCGCCTGCGCATCCTGATCGTACGATCGAAGGCGTTACAAACCGCCGTGCGCCGGCTCGATGTCAGCATGCATGCCACGCACGACCCGGCGCGAACGCAGACCGCAAATCCGGTGGAACGGCAGCTCGGCATGCTCAAAGCGGCATTTGAGACCAAGTGGGCTCCGGACCATTGACGAGGTTAGCTCGAAGCTATCGAGACGATACCGACTCGATATTGGGATAGTGCGCAGCAGGCGTGCATCTTTGGGCCACGCCGCCGATCGGGCGGTTCCAACCCAAGGAGTTACCCCATGACCAAATTGAAGATTGCTATCATTGCCTGCGTGAGCGTGCTGGCACTCGCAACCGGTGCCCAAGCCTATGATCTGCGGATCGGCAATGGTTCGACAACCGTAACCATCAACCCATCATCCGATGGCAACTCGGTAACATACCGCAACCAAGGCTCGTCGCCGGTGGGTGACCACCGGTTCGGTGCCGCCAACGGTTCGCGCTAAGTCAGGAATCAAAACCCCCGCCGGAATGCGGGGGTTTTGACCAAATTTGGATCTGTTCACGAAAGACGCGCGTTGTTCACCAAAGACGCGCGTAAACGCGCTGACGGTTCGCTGACGACGCGCGTAAATGCGCTGATGGTCAAACCGCTATTTCTTGGCGCCGATGCCCGCGAACTTCTTTTGGAAGCGCGACAGCCGGCCACCACGGTCGAGCAACTGCTGCTGGCCGCCGGTCCAGGCCGGATGGGACTTCGGGTCAATGTCGAGATGCAGCGTATCGCCCGGCTTGCCCCAGGTGGTACGCGTGGAGAACTCGCTGCCATCAGTCATGACGACTTTGATCGTATGATATTCGGGATGAATTTCGGGTTTCATTGCTGATCCACGCTTGTCCGCTTGATGGTTAATCCAACTGACGAGCTCACATGGCCGCAAGAGCGGTCCGATTGGCTCAATTCGCGGGTGCTATACAGGACGCCAGACCGATTGTCACCCGTCCACGGGCAGGGCATTGTGTTTTTCAGCGATCGGCCATAATCCCCCGCATTCGGCCCCTGAGGTATAACGTCCCGTGAACGTCGTCGAACGAACACCCCCGAGCTTGGTCAAAGCCACCGAAATGCCAGCTCCATCAAGCCCCGCGCAACCAGCGCCGCCGCAAAAGGGCAGGCTGCGCCCCCTGCTTGGGCTCCTGCCGTTTGTGCGGCGCTATCGACAGCGTGTCATCGCGGCGTTCGTGGCGCTGCTGGCAGCGGCCCTGGCAACGCTGGCGGTGCCGGTGGCGGTGCGCCGCATGATCGACTTCGGCTTCTCAGCCGAGGGGATGAGCCTCATCGGCAGCTATTTCGCCGTGATGATCGTGGTCGCCGCCGCGCTCGCCATGGCCAGCGCCGCGCGATATTACCTTGTCACCACGCTTGGCGAACGTATCGTGGCAGACCTGCGCGGCGCGGTCTTTGGCCATCTCACCAGCCTCTCGGTGCCCTATTTCGACCAGGCCAAGACCGGGGAATTGCTGTCGCGACTGACCGCCGACACAACGCAGATCAAGGCGGCCGTGGGCTCTTCAGTGTCAGTCGCCTTGCGCAACATCGTCTTGTTCCTCGGCGCCGCCACAATGATGGTGATCACGAGTCCGCGGCTTTCTGCCTTTGTGCTCGGCGCCATCCCGGTGATCGTACTGCCGCTCTACGGGTTTGGCCGCGCCGTGCGCCGCCGGTCGCGCACCGCCCAGGATACGCTGGCGGACGCATCTGCCTATGCGTCGGAATTGCTGGGCGCGGTACGTACGCTCCAGGCCTTCACGAACGAGAAGCTCGCGACCGCTCGCTTTGCGGGAGCGGTCGAACGCGCCTTCGAAGCCGCCAACCATTCGATCCGCGCGCGCGCCGTGCTCACCGCGATTGCGATTTTCCTCGTCTTCTCCAGCGTCGTCGTGGTGCTCTGGGTTGGTGCCCAGGGTGTGATCAACAATGAAATCTCACCCGGACGCCTGTCCCAGTTCGTGCTCTACGCCGTGTTTGCGGCAAGCGGGCTTGGCCAATTGTCGGAAGTATGGGGAGAACTATCGCAAGCTTCAGGCGCCGC
>DATGVJ010000477.1:0-14837 GCA_035300505.1 Xanthobacteraceae bacterium | reverse complement strand
GAGCGTGCGCATGGCTGAGGGACGCCCTATTTGTTTTCTACAGGATTTGGTTTTACAAGCGGACTCTTCGCCTTTCTGCCGCGGTCGCGCAACCAATCGGGCCGTGGACGAACAGCGAGGGGACTTGTCCGCAACCCGAGGCTCTATTTCAACTCGAATTCGACGAATTCGATGAGTGTCGTACCGGTGTTCTTCACCGCCCGCGTCTGGCCGGCATCCTGCCAGATGAAATCGCCGTCGTACGGAGCCATGCCACGATCGGCCGATCCGGGCACCAATTCGGCCAGTACGCCGCCGTGGACGTAGACCCTGAGTCCCGCTGCCGTTTGCGTGATCTGCCCGGTTGCCTCTCCCGGTTTCAGGACGACGCGCCAAGCTCGTATGCGCGCGTTATCCATGATCTGGGTGTAGCCGGCGACACCCGAGCGGTTCGACACCGTGGTTTCGGCCTGCCCGCGATTTTTCAGAATGAAGGATATGTTGTGGAACGGTGTCGGCCCGACATTGGTCGCCTTATGCGTACGCGGGCCGTCCTTGGTCACATTCGTAAACGTCGTTCGGCCCGGTGCACCTTCGCCGCCCGTACCCGGCGCGCTCACTTCGGACGAGCCGTAATTCTGGTTCGTCTGCGAGGCCGGCGTCAGGTTCACCGACACCGAGTCGGCATAATGGATGTGATAGCCGGTGTTGCGCCCGGGTGGAATATTGACGTTCAGCAAGATGAGGTAGTCGTTGGAAAAGACCGGGATGTGGAACGGAGCCTTGTCCATGGGCACCGGCTTGTCCTCAAGCTGGGCGGACGCCGGCTGCGCCAGCGCGCAGGAGAGCACGAATAACGATGCTGAAATGACATGCCTCATGGAGTTCCTCCCAGTTTGAGCTTGGCGGGGATAGTACATCATCCCGACCCTTGAGTCAGAATCTATGCCGACATCCGTTTGCCTGTTTCGAGCAGCGACTTGAGGTCGCTGAGAATCCACGGCCAGCCCCCGCCGCCCTGAGCCGGATCGCCGCCGCCGGGAACCATGCCGGCCACGATCGGCGCGCCTGTGACGTCATGGGTGATGGTCACAGTGCAGACGCCGCCGCTGTTCTCCTTGATTTCATAGGTGAGGCGTGTGTGCGGTTCCGCAGTCGAGGCCGCATCAAAGAGTGGGTGCCACGTCTGCACCAACTTGTGAGGTGCATCGCTCTCGATGACCTTGCCGATGATGATTTCCTCGGGCAGTCCGAATGACTTCATTTCGGCGCTGGCCTTGTGGCTGAATTGACCATCGACCTTCAACTCATACGCAACACGGCCGCCGTAGCCGTACCGCTCGGTCCATTCGGGCTTGGTAATCGCGTCCCAGATCGCCTGGGCAGATGCCTTGATGACAATCCGGTAAACCTGTGTTGTCGCATTGCTGTCCGTCATGATCGTCAGTCCTTTTTTTCCAGTTTGGTCTTGAGCCCCAGCAGCACCGAGACCCTCCGTTCTCTGTACTTGTCGATCCAGCGGTCGTGGATCATCCGGATTGGAACCGCATTCAGGAAATGCAGCTTCTCGCGGCCCGACCGGCGGGTGACGACGAGGTCGGCATCCTCCAAAATCTTCAGATGCTTCATGACGCCGAACCGCGTCATCGCCGCTCCGGTCACCAACTCCTTCAGCGTCTGGCCATCGCGCTGAAACAGGTGATCCAACAGCGACCGTCGCGCGGGATCAGCCAGTGCCTTGAAGATGTTGTCGTCATCCATCGTTATCGGGCATACAGGTGACTAAATGGTCACCTGTCAAGTCACGATGTGTAGGGTGCAATCGCTTTGCTCCTGGTGCCCCTGACTATGCGGCTTTTGCGACGTCGGACGGATGAACCGATCGCGATCCGATCGCCAGGCGGTTCCAGGCATTGATCACAGCGACCACGATCGAGAGGTTCGCCAGCTCCTTTTCGGAGAACTGACGCCGTACTGCTTCGTAGACCTCATCGGGCGCATGCGTCGTGGCGATATTTGTGAGTGTTTCCGCCCAGACCAGGGCCGCACGCTCGTGCTCCGAATAGAGATGAGACTCTCGCCAGGCATCGAGCAGATGCATGCGCAGGTCGGATTCACCGTGTTTGCGCGCCTCTTCAGTGTGCATGTGGAGACAATAGGCACAGCCGTTGATCTGAGAGACTCGGATCTTCACCAGGGCGACAAGCCGCTGATCGAGCCCGCAAGTCTGCAGGTACTTCTCAACGCCAAGCAAAGCCGCGACCCCCTCTGGGATCGTCGTGAACGGATTCAGTCGTTGGGTCATGACATGCTTTCCTTCGTGTTCAGGGTCATCCAATTCAGTGAGAGTCGCGCGGAAGTTAGGGAGCGATCGGAGCGTTATCGTCAGTCGCTCAACGGGTTAATTCACTTGCTCATCGCCAGGTTCCCAATCGCGGTATGGCTGGCAAGTCTGGATCTCACCTGATGACGGTCGCGACGCCGGACTCGAGCAACCGCAGTCGCGAACCAAGCCCCAGCATGTCGAACGACCTCTTGATGTCGTCTCGGCTCTGTCATTGGGCTTGCAGGCACCGAGGGTGGCCCGTAGCTTGCCAAGCAATCGGGGACGAGGGCGGACTTTTGATACCGTCGAACCGGCCTCGCAGCGGGAGGATTTGCGTGTACAAGACGCTGTGCGCGGCGATGATCTTCGTGGTCGGGACCTTCGCGGCCTTCGCGCAGGCCGAAGGCGATCAATCTCCGCGAAGCGGCAGCGTGAGTCGCATTCCGCTCGATGTCGTCAGAGACCTCGCCCCTACCGGCAAGCTGCGCGCGGCCATCAACGTCAGCAATATTGTCCTGGCGCAGAGGGATTCCGCAGGCGGAGACCCGCACGGCATCACTGTCGATCTGGCGCGCGAACTTGCCCGGCGGCTCGATATACCCATCGAACTGGTCATCTTCGAATCTGCCGGCCGAGTGACCGAAGCACTTAAGACGAGCGCGTGGGATGTCTCGTTTCTTGCGATCGAGCCGGTGCGTGCCGCCCAGATTGCGTTCACGGCCCCCTACGTCCTCATCGAGGGCACCTATATGGTTCCGGTGGATTCGCCTCTGAAGACGATCGCGGACGTCGATCGTGCCGGCGTGCGCATCGGTGTCGCCAGAGGGTCCGCCTACGACCTCTATCTGACGCGGACGGTGAAGAACGCGACGCTGGTGCGCTATTCGACCGCGAGCCTCGCCGTCCCGGGTTTCATTGCGGACAAGCTCGAAGCGGTGGCCGGCGTGCGACAGCCGCTGGCGCTGTTCGCCAAAACCAATCCAAATGTGCGGGTGATGGACGGCCGTTTCCAGGTGATCAGTGAGGCGGTGGGCACCCCTCTCGGTCGCGATGTCGGCGCACGCTACCTGAAGGCTTTCGTCGAGGAAATGAAGGCCACGGGTTTCGTCGCCAAGTCGCTTGCGCGAAGCAATCAGCCGGACGCCATCGTGGCGCCACCGGCAGAGAACTGACCCGTCAACGATTGTCGAAGCGGCCCGCGGGACGTTGAAGTTCGACGCCCGCAAACTGCATCCAGGCCCCGTCGAGCGGCGCTTTGGTCAAGCCCCTTCCACTGGCTCGCAAAATGGGTGTAGCCTTGCCTCAGAGCTGCAGTTGACGCGACGCAAGGGAGAAGAGCATGAATTTGCAGCGACGGGAGTTTCTCTTTGTGGTGGCATTGGCCACAGCGGCTTCGGCGACGGCCCTGGGGCAAACGCACTCACCCGCAATAGACCGACCAGCCGTGCAAGGCGCCACGTCGATTCCGGATTTTTCCGGCCTTTGGGCGCACCCGATGCTCGGATTTGAGCCCCCGGTATCGGGCCCGGGCCCGGTGCGGAATCTGTCACGCACACGGGGCGGCGCGAGCAACTTCAATTCGCTGGTCGGCGATTACAACAATCCGATCTTGCAGCCCTGGGCGGCCGAGGTCGTCAAGAAGTTCGGCGAAATCTCGTTATCCGGCAAGGCTTTTCCGGACCCGGACAACCAGTGTCTTCTCCAGCCTGTGCCATATGTTTTTTGGAACTTTGAAATCCAAATGTTGCAACTGCCGGACAGGGTCATCATCCTATATCCCCACGATCAAGATTTCCGCCAAGTGCGCTTGAACCAGCCTCATCCCGCAAAAGTTAATCCGACCGCCCACGGGGATTCCGTCGGTCATTACGAAGGTGACACGCTGGTCATCGATACCGTGGGGATCAAGGTCGGGAAGTACTCCATGCTCGACCGTTTCGGGACCCCGTACACGGAGGCCCTGCATGTGGTTGAGCGTTACCGGCTGCTTGACTACGAAGCCGCCAAGGAAGCGCAGGATCGCGGCCATAAAGAGTGGCCGCGCGCCGGCGGTGGCGGCGATCCCACCGCCAAAGACAAGGGCTTGCAGCTCGAATTCACTGTGGAGGATGCAGGCGCCTTCACGACGCCATGGAAGGCAACCATCACTTATTTGCGTGCTGGGCACACTGACTGGCAGGAACGTGTTTGTGCCGAAAATGTGCAGCACTACTATACCGGAGCGCACTACTACTCCGACAACGACGCCAGGATTCCGACCGCCGACAAGCCGGATTTCTAAATGGAGAAGATCTGAGGCAGCTTCAGGTCTATTGCCGAAAGTGTGTAGGGCGCAATCGCTTTATTGCGCCAAGGCCCAACGGTTTTGTTGGTGTTGGCGACAAGCGGCGCAATAAAGCGATTGTGCCCTGCGCGCTGATTGCCGCAATCTCTCGCAGAATTCATCGTCACACTGCAAACTCCTTGACCTCAACGGGCGTGAAGAAAAGAGCGGGCTTCACCGGCGCGTATCCGTCTGCTGTGTTGATGCCGACCACGACAATCGGGATGATCTGGAACGCGTGCGATCTGTTCCTGGCCGTGTCCAGCTTGGGACCCTGCACGTAAGAGACATCGACCATGGCGCAGGCATTCGGTTTGTTCTCTTCGGTGTTGACGGCACGTATCGCGATCTGCTGGTTGCCGTCGAAGATTTCCACGAACCGCTCGACCTGTTTTTGCGTGTCGCAGATCATGACGGCGCCTGTCTGGACCTCATATGCGTGTGCGGGCAGGCAAACGGACAAGGACAGCATGGCGATGCACAGGGCGGATTTCATTGCACTCTCCTCATTGGCTAGAACTGTTCCAAGGCAGATTGCCTTGATCCGCCCCCACCTTACGCAGTGGGCCATCGCAACGATGTGATGAACAACACACAACGGCGCTTTCTCGTTGCCCGCTGATTTTTCTCGATAACACGCTGATTTCTGCGTTTTCGGAACTCGCAAAGCGCGAAATGAGTAAGAGAATCAACTACGGTCGCGTTTAATCTTGTGGCTCCACTCAATCCACAACGACATGTGCCGGTGGATCAATACCGATGGCCAGCCGCAGCCGGAGAATCTCGATCCGCCACATGCGGGAGAGGATGCGCGCGCCAGCGGCGTTCGCATGCCGCCTGGCTCATCGCACTCAAATGTCGACAATAGAAATTCGCCACTCGCGCATGATGCAAGAGAAATTTTCGGCCTCTCATATTGCCGGATATTCCAACGCCACGAGCATCGTCATTGAGATTATCATGAGGAAATCAATTTCGTCTTTAACCTATGCCGAGGACTAAAGAAATATATCTTCAAAGGGTTTCCAGAAATATTGGATTGGTACTCCATTAGGGCTGCGTGTGAGTATCGCCGTACTGTCGTCACATTACGCTTGCACACGACACATGCACACGGCGTTGTCAGCACACGGCGTTGTCGTGAGAAGTCGATTGGCAGCGCTCTATGCGGTGCAATTGAAGCGGGGGGTGAAACACTCATAGGAAACCACGTTGAAAGGAGATTACATTGAAACAGAAGCTCAACATTTTTCTTTTGGCGATGATGGGAACGCTGATCGTTCCACTCACATCAACGAATGTTCTTGCAGAGGGCGGCATCGCATCTGTCTATTCAACCCACGAAGGGACCCGGACCGCGAGTGGAGTCAAACTCAATGACAATGCTTTGACTGCCGCCCACCGGTCTCTGCCCTTTGGCAGCAAGGTGACCGTAACCAACAACAAAAACGGTCATTCGGTGGTCGTCACGATCACGGACCGTGGCCCGTTTGTGCGCGGGCGTGTAATTGATCTCACGCCGGCGGGAGCACACGCGCTCGGCTTTAGCGGACTTGCATCAGTCACCTTGGGAACTAGCGCACACGCGAGCAAAGGTGAATTCAGAGTGGCCAAACGGAGAGATCACAAGATGAAGAGGCACTTCAAATCCCGCGTAGCAAGCCTCAACAGGCGTGCCAAAGCCGCATCCACGGGGTAGCGTCCGGGATTGGAACGATCGACCGGGAGTCGCCACCCGGTCGGTTTCCCGGCGCTGGAAGCTACATCGACGATAGGCCGGAGCGCGTCGATGTTAGTCCGTACGGGGCAACTCGCGGATTTCAACCGTTCCACCAGCCTCAAACAGCGGATTTCCGGTCAACATCGATTTCGCCTGAGCGAGACTGTCGGCATTTATACGAATGTACCCGGTCAGATGAGCCGTCACTGAAGGAGTTGCGCCGCTTTTGCGCGCGCAGACGCCATCACCTATCGCGCTGCCGCCTTCAAAGCATCCAGTCTGTTTCAATCGTTGAATGTATGGTTCCCAAGCTTTCTCGTCGTCGAGAGCATCATTGTGCATGAGAAGGATGTACTCCGCCATATCGGCCTCCCACGAAATCGCGAAACAATCGGGTTGCGTCTGCCCCGGATTGGCCGGCATCAATAGCCGTCCGCGCTTAGATCTGTAAGCTTTCACTGTTGTGCCGGATCGAAGCCCCTCAGGCCCGGGGCTGGCTGATCTTTCCGGGTCGGCATGAGGTAGTCGCCCCCGCCTACGAAATAGTTTTCATTGCCGATATAGAAATCGTAGTTGACCTCGCACAGGTGCTCGACCCAGACCGCCTTGGCCGCGCGCCGAGAGTTCCTCGTCACCGTCCAGGGACGCGTCAATGCATTGTCGATGGTGGTGATCTCGTTATGGATCAGATTTGGATCGGCCTTGTCGAGGTAGATCCGTTCCTTGACGATTGTTTCGTTGTCGCTGTGCAGGGGTAGGCCGCTGCTGTCGAACGAGCGCGGTCCCCGCATCCCGCGCGTTTCGATCAGCAACGTGTCGTAACGGCCGTCGCGATCCTCGTCGACCCATCGGCCGATCGAATAGCCGTTGAACGTGGGAGTAAATGTTTTCGGCCAAGCACGCCCGTCGGTGTAGATCCGGCGATGCTGGGTCATGTGCTCGAGCATGATATAGGTTATGTCCGGGGTGATGACGAATTCCATCGCGAGATAGGGGAGCATCATCCCCGGCATGCCGTAGGGCACGCACTTATAACCAGGGTAGTTGCCTTGGCCGCCGCGTGCCTGGTCCGCCATGCTGGCGTCGAGAACGGCCTGATACTCGGCGGTGAGGGGAGCCTGTTGGCCACCGCGAGGCTTGGTCGGGTCCCAGTTGAAGCCTCCAATTCTCGTCCACTGACCCTTCCAGTTGGGATACATGGCATCGTCGAAAGCCGCCACGCCGGTGATCGTCAGCAACAGCGCCGCCAAGGCACACATCAAACTGCGGTGGAGCATGGAGCCTCCATTCAATAGGGGCTGCGAATGTTATAACTCTCACGGCTGATAGCAAGCCATGACGAGTCCGCATCCAAACGAGGCGCCAGCACATTTGCGCGCAAGATGTCGAAATCCGGGAGCACAATGCCACGCCGGAGATACCAGTTGTCCTCTCACACTGTGCCGGTTCTGCCGACGGCCTTGGCGACTACTGCCGTGGCGCTATCGGGTGCGGCGTCGCCAGTCCAGGCAACATAATGATCGGGACGAACGAGGATCAGTCTCGCCTTATAAGCTTCGCGCCCATCGCTATAACTATCGCGGATTACCGTCAGCGGCACTGCGAGCAGAGCAGACGCCCGCTCGAACATTGCGACCGCGCCGTCTCCGACATCAAATGCCAATAGCGTAAATTCGCGCCCCAACGCCTCGAATACATTTCGTCGATTCGACAAGAGTCGCGACGGCAAGTGATGTCCGGGCCGGGCAGCGAATGTGTGGGTGCCGCGTGTGCTACAGGTGCTTCCCGGAGGCCCAATCACGATCGACGATCCCTCGCAGTGGGGATCATAAGTCATCGCACGTGCCGGCGTGTCGGTCTTGCCTTTCTCCCAGGCACGCTCGAACTCCTCGCGATTCTTGTTTGGGTGATACCGTTCGAGGAAATCCCGATCGGTGCGGATGCGGGCGAGAATAAAGTCTTGCGCGGTTTCACGGAAGATCGGCTGTCGTTCTTCGGTGTATGTTTTCATCAAGGCGTCGCTGCCCCAGCCATTGAGCCGCGCGGCGAGCTTCCAGCCGAGATTGGAAACATCATCGAGCCCATTGTTGAGCCCATAGCCTCCATAGGGCGGGTGGCTGTGCGCGGCATCGCCTGCGATAAACACCCGGCCAACCTGATATTGTTTGGCGATCGCAACGGCCATGTCCCAAAACCCGACGTAGTCGAACTCGCACGCGAACTCGAAGCCGGCAGCTCGCTGCATCAACCCATGAAAATCATAGTTGTCCCTGGTCGTATCCATCGGGACCGGTGCATGAAAGAAAAAACCTTCTTCGGCATCGATCCGACCGAAGAATCGCCAATAGCCCTTGAGTTCCGGATCCATCGCACGATAGGTCGAACGCAATGGGAAGCGCTTAAGCCCTTCATGCAGTTCGCGTGAACGAATGACCGCCAGCACCATGAGCTGGTCGAAATCCTGATGATCACGTTCGATGCCGACTTGCTCGCGTACGGTCGAGTGGCTGCCGTCACAGCCGACTGCATACTCTGCCTCCAATATCTTGCGTTCGCCGCTCTGCGAGACGATGCCGACGCGCACGCCGGCGTCGTCCTGCTCGATCGTCTCTCCCGACCAACCCACCAGACCATGGACGTTGGATAGCTCCGCCATCCTGGTTTGCAAAACGCTTTCGGTGAGGTATTGCGGAACTCTTTCGCTGTCCTGGAAAATAATAGGAGTTGACGACTTCGCGAAAGGGCGGCGAGTACCAGTATTCACTGCTCAAATCGAGAAAAGCCGTCACGCCGCTCAGTGAAAAACCGGGCGGAAGGACGCGAACAGATCGCACTTTATCGGCGACACCCAACGATAGAAGTGTTCCATCGAGCGCTGCGTGAGCCCTTGCCCTTTCGGAATGCGATGCGGCGCCGTGCGCCGTTCCATAATGGCGCAGGAAATCCCGCGCTGGCCAAGCTCGATAGCCATCGCCATGCCGACCGGCCCACCGCCGACGATGACGACCCGAAAGCGTTTGCTCATTCGTTTACTTCCGAGCCTGCATCGCGGATCAACGGATATCATGAGCAGAATTGTCTGCCAAATTGCACATTCACTCACTGTGGGTCCGGATCTCTGCCCCCATCGCAAACGGCTTCGTTACAGGTTTCGCGCAACCGGACAAGATGGTAGGGTTGCCGCCGACGCCGACCAAGAATGTCGGTGCAACAGGGAGGTATCCATGAGAATTTTGATCGCTAGCTTAGGGCTTGCATTCACGCTCGCCGCCGGGACGGCGCAGGCTCAATTGGCTCCATTCAACGATTTGGGCGTGACCATGGGGCACTGGCACCTCATTTCGAAAGACCTTGCGGCCAACAAGAAGATATTCCTTGGCATGGGCGGGCAGGCGGTCGCGGGTGCCGAGACCGTCACGTTCCCTGGCGTTCGGATCAACTTGAACCTGGGGACTGAAACCGGGGCCGGCGGCACGGTCGGCTCGGTGGTGAACCACGTCGGCTTCATCGTCAACAACGTCCAGGAGCAGGTCGCGAAATGGAAGGCGAACGGCGTTGCGGTGCTGCCGGGCGCCAACGGCAGGCTCGATCAAGCCTACGTCGAGACGCCGGACGGCGTGCGAATTGAAGTCCTCGAAGACAAGACCCAGAGCGTGCCGGTCCGGAACGAGCACATCCACTTTCGTGTGACGGAAGGGGAAATCCCCAAGATGCAGGCCTGGTATGCGAAGACCTTCGGCGGGAAGGCAGCCAAGACCAGTACCAATGCGCCAATCGTGGACCTGCCGGGTGTCCAGCTCAGGTTTGCCAAGGACGACAAGGCGCAGCTTGCGACCAGACATCGCGTGCTCGACCACATCGGCTTCGACGTGAAGGATCACGCGGCGTTCGTGAAGAAGATCGAGGCGGAGGGCATCAAGCTCGACGAGCCACCGCGTAAGAACGCGACGACCGGCACCACGATCACCTACATCACCGATCCGTGGGGGACACGCATCGAGCTGGTCCAGCGGGGACCGACGTCGTAAGTCGGATCAAACTTGTAGGATGGGTAGAGCAAAAAAGAAGCGCGTCTAAGACGCGCTTCTTATTGCGAAACCCATCAACACCTTCGTGTGGGACGACGATGGGTTTCGCGAAGGGCTCAACCCATCCTACGAGGTCCGTTTGCCTGCCATCGATCGCTCTTACAGCGCCTTGTAAAACCGCTGATCGTACATCGCGCCGGTGAGCGGTGTGAGCACACTGCGGAATTCCTTGGTGTGGGCCGCGAGTTCGTGGGCTTCGTTGGACTTAACGTCCTTCCAGCCCTCGAACACCGTGAAATGGTTCGTTCGGTTCTTCTGATACGCGACATCGAAGCGCAAGTTGCCGCTCTCCTTGCGGCTTGATTCGGCAAGCGCCGTGATGGCGGGCAAGAGCTTGTCGCGGTTGGCGCCCGGCACGTCGACATGGGACACGACGTAGACGGCGCTGGCCGCGGCTGGGCCTGCCGCGATGGGGGCGACGGAGGTCTTCACGCCCAGCCGGTCGTCGATCGGCGCGATGAGCAGCGGCTCGACCTTGCTCTGGAACTCCTTGCGCTCGGGCGAGGCCATATGGGCGTCGCGCGCCTGCTGATCCTTCCAGGTCTCGACGATCATGAACTGGTTGTTGGGCGAGGCGCGCTGCAGGACGGCGAAGTGAATGAGGTCCTTCTGCTTGCGGGCGACCCCGGCGAATTGCCGCAGCAGTGCGGCGACCTGATTCCTGGACGCGTAGGCCGCGTCGACATAACCCGCGACGTAGAGGGTCGGGTCACCGCCGTCCTGCGCACGCGCGGGTGCTGTTGCGGCAAGCGCCGCGATGGCCAGTGTCGTGAAGATGATTTTTTGCATCGTCGTCCTACGCTTGGTTGTTGTCATTACAGCGGCTTGTACCAGCGCTGATCGTACATGGCGCCCGTAAGTGGTGCCAGCGCGTTGCGGAATTCCTTGGTGTGCGCTGCAATCTCATGCGCTTCGTCGGACTTCAGGTCCTTCCATGTCTCGATGACCTTGAAGTGGTTGGTACGGTTTTTTTGGAACGCGACGTCGAAGCGGAGATTGCCGCCATCCTTGCGGCTGGTTTCAGCCAGAGTCTTGAGGATCGGGGTGATCTTCTCCCGATTGGGCGGGGCGACGTCGACGTGTGAAACCACATAGATGGCGCTGCCGGTGGCGCGGGCCTTGGCGGCCTGCATCGGATCGACGGAAACCGTCACGCCTTGCCGGTCATCGATCGGGGCAAGAAGCAAGGGGACCAGCTTTTCGCGGGCGGCTTTGCGATGAGCACTCGCCACGTGGGCATCATAGGCCTGCTGGTCCTTCCAGATTTCGAGCGCCATGAATTGGTTCGTCGGCGAAACGCGCTGCAACACTTCGTATCGGATGAGACCATCGTCCTTGGCGCTGGCGTCGCGCAGCTGCTTGAGCTGCGTGGCGACCTGGTTTTTGCCGGCAAAGGTCGCTTCGATGTAGCTGATGATGAAGACCGTCGGGTCGGCTGCGTCTTGCGCCGGTGCTTGCGCGGTAGTCGAGACCAAGGCCATGGCTAAAGCGGCCCAGAAGAACTTTGGCATGTATTCCCCCAATTGTTGGTTCAGCGTGTTGGTCTAGGGTGGTGGTTCAGCGTGGTGGTTTATCAGGTTATCGTAATCCGACCTTGGCGGCGGCGAAAGGCCCATGTCGCGGCCGCGGCACTTCGAGCAGGGTCGAAAACGTCCGTCCTCGCAGGTCGTAGACGCGTGCATAGACTACACCAGCACGTGCGACCTCGACCAGAACCGGCGCTGCCAATTCGGCACAATAGAATTCACCCAGGACCATTGCAAAGTCAGCCGTACTCGGGTCCCAAGTCGTCTCGAAAGACGGCCCAAGCTCGACCTGCGGCGAGCGATGGGGACCGCAAACCGCGAGCTTCCAGCGCGCATTGGCGGGGTGCCTGAGGTTGAGCGCCGATACGCGCTCTTTGAGCCCGTGCGCGCCCTCTTTGAATGAGAGGGCCCAGTAGTCGAGCATGAAATTGTCTCGCGCGCCCTGCACACCGCCCGCAAATCCATTGAAATACGTATAGGCGTAAGGATGTAACTCGGCCATTTCGGCGGCCGGCGCGGTAATGCCCGCCACGAAGACCAGTCCTGCCGCAATGGCGGCTGTCTTGCTTTGCCGCTGCGTCCATTCCAGGATGCGCGCGATCGCAAAGCCGCCAAGCACCGCAAGCGTCGGCACGACGAAAAGAAAATGCCGGATGCCGTTATACATGGCAGGTCGCGCCAGAATGGCGATCCCCACCGGCAGTGTTGCGGCGAGTACGAGCAGCAGCAGAATTGCGCGGCGGCTCGACGTTTGCCGGCCCCCTATCAGGGCAATGGTGGCCATGACAATGCCGCCAGCGCCAAGCGCCAGGAACAGTTCCGGCAGCGTCAATGCGAGCAATGTCGGGACGTAGCTGCGTGGCATGTCGGGCACGAGGATGGGCTCCCCTTCGAACAATTCCCGCCAAGGCTCTTCAAAGAAGTGTGAAAAGTATTCAACCGCGCGCAGTGGATTGAGCGGATCGACAACGCTCCAAGGCCATACCAGCCCCATGACGGCATAACCCAACGCCAAGCCCGGCAACACCGCAAGACAAAAGCTCCCAAGTCGTTTGGCGGCAAGTTGCAGTCCATTCTGGCGGCTGTCGGCAGCCGCCAGGACCGTCAATGCGCCGATACCGCAGATGATGCCGAAGCCGCCCATGATCCGCGAACCGATTGCGAGCCCGAGGCCGAGCCCCAGCAAGGCGACGGTGGCGCGCCGTGGCCGCGGATATTCGTCGAAGCAGCGAACGAGACCGAATAACAGGATCGCCATCGCGACGGCGAACGGCCCGTCTTTTGCATTCATAAAAACGTGCCCGACGTAAAGCGGGCAGGTGGCCAGGAGCACGAGGCTTGCAAATCCGGCGAGCGGGCCGCCGACGCGGCGCGCTATGCGCCAGGTAACGAACAGGCCGAGCAATCCAACCATTGCGCCCACAAGCCGGCGCGTTTCGAAAAGCGTGAAGGGAACGATCTTGGCAACAAGCGCCGACAAAAGATCAAAGCCGCCGCCGTATTTGTAGAGATTGACAAATGACAATGCTCGCTTGTCGGTGAATCCCGATGCGTAATACTGCAACAATAGTTCACCGTATTCAGAATGCGCGTAGTCATCCCATCCGAGGCCGTAATCGCGGAAAGTGTAGAGTGCAATGAACGTGGCGACGGCAAGCGTCATCAGGGCGAATTGATCGCAAAGCCGCGCCCGTGCATTGTGCACCGGGGTCAAATCGTAAGTTGCTGGGGCTGAGAGAGACACCGGCTTGTTTTGGCTTGGTGGTGAGATCGCAGTATCATTATGCCGGTATTTAAGGTTTCCGTCGCGTCCTTGATGACGCAGGTGTGAAATATTTTTTGAAATGTGCGTGATGCGAGAGAATTCTGACGATTGGTTCATGCCAGGCTGACGATTGGTTCATTTGGATTTGAAGTTCGCAACATTCTGACATTCGGTTCATCATTTCGCACCTGCGAGATCAAGCTGGTAGCGCATCTCTCGCCGTCGTCGTGGGCGCGCATGCTTGCAGATCAAAATAAGGTCGTACTCCCTGATGACGCGAGCGTCCGCGTGTTGCTGAAGTGTGAGAAAGGCGTGGGACCGCAGGAAAGTCCTGGATGAAGTCCGCAGACCCACATGGGAGGGAAGGCGGATCAAATTGGGAGGAATCCGCCAGGGCTGTGGCGGTTGGCACGTCCGTCCGGAGATCGGGGAAGTCGATTGTACGGCAAAATCCTTCTGGGCGTGCAAATCCTTCTGTGCGTGCAAATCGTTCTGTGCGTGGCTGTGCGGATCAGGCTCTCCGGTGTTGAGCCGGCAAAGGCCTATGCTAGTGTGCGACAGAGCATCCTTGTGGATAAGGGGAATAGTCATGGTAGCCTTTTTTCAATCGCTTGAGAAAACACTCGCGGCCGGCGTCGGCTTGCTCATCCTGATCATGCTGCTGGTCGGGCTTGCGACGGGGCAGTTCGTCCGTCTTGGCGATCCGCTCTGGTGGGCGTTCTTCATGCGCTGGTTGCACGTGCTCAGTGGCGTGATGTGGATCGGGCTGTTGTGGTACTTGAACTTTGTGCAGACCCCGACGATGCCAAAGATCGAGCCGGTGGAACACCGTGCCGCCGTGATCAAGTTCATTGCGCCGAATGTGATGTTCTGGTTCCGTTACGGCGCGCTGGCGACGGTCGTCACCGGCCTGCTGCTCGCTACCCAGAACGGCTACATCATGCAGGCATTGACGTTCCAAACGGGTACGGTCGCGATCGGAATCGGCATGTGGCTCGCCCTGATCATGGCGTTCAATGTCTGGTTCATCATCTGGCCCAATCAGCAAAAGGTGCTTGGTCTCGTTACCGCCTCCGCCGACGAGAAGGCGGCGGCCGCGCGCCTTGCAGG
>DATGVJ010000476.1:0-2712 GCA_035300505.1 Xanthobacteraceae bacterium | reverse complement strand
AGTTGACGTGCTTCGAGGCACGCTCGATGAAGAGCATGCTTTGACAATCAATCACGTGATCCGGTCTGTAATTGCCGACATCGGACTTCAGAACGACGCCACAAAATCCGACGAGCACCGGAACAAGCCAGAACAGGTTCCGCGGCAGAACTCGTCGGCGGTCGAAAGGACGAATGAAGACCAAGTTCTTTGCATCGGCGGGCCTGGCCCGTTGGACGGTGCAACATCCGATATGCTCGTCCAATTGCTCAAGAAGAATGGCATCAGCACCCGACGCGAGAGCAGCGATGCAATCTCGTCCATTAACATCCTCCAGCTCAACAGCGAAAACGTCAACCTGGTATGTTTGTCCTACTTTAGCCTCGACTCCAGCTCCGCGCATTTGCGCTATGCGATCCGCAGGATACGGCGCCGGATCCCAGCGGCGAAAATCGTCGCCTGCATGTGGGGCCGCCACGAGAATGATCTTTCAAAGGCGGATCGGCAGGCGCTCGGCGCGGATACCTACGCGCGATCTTTGACCGAGGCGGTAACGTTCTGCCGCGAAAATGCGGGATTGCAGGCGCCTGCGCCCGTCGGCGCAGAAAGTCCCCACGCGGCATGAGCGATCTCGCTCTAGCCGCCCCCTTCCGGGAGCAGTCGCGATTGATCATCCGACTCGCGCTCAAGCATCGGCTGCCCACGATTTATCCGAACAAGTATGTCGACCCTGCCGAGTGCGGCTTGATGTCCTGGGGGCGCGAACAGCGTTGAACTATTCCGAATTGCGGCAACCTATATCGACCGCATTCTGCGCACAAGATCAGTGAGCTCGCGCACAGCCTGCCAGGCTAGCGTGACGAGATGCTTCTCCTGCTTCGACAGCCGTCCTTGGGCGTCCCGCTCAGATAGGATCCCAACCGGAGGCTTCGCTGGCTCCAGTGGGATTACCCGCTACTTCATCTTTCCGTCAGGCCCGAATTGTTTGAGATAGGCCCGCAGGTTCGCAGTTCGTCAAGCGCAACGCGCTGCGCTGGATCAGGGCGCTCACTTCCCACGGCTTCTTGCCCTCTGCCGCCGCCACCCGGGAAGACGCGCGTTACGGCCAGCCCCAGCTCCGCGGTGCCGTGAGCATATCTCCTGGGGCATCGGTGATGGTGACGTGGGCCTGTTCAGAAGCCGGCCACCCATCCGAACCGAGGCCGGCCATCGTTCGCTTTGAAGCCCGCCAGGTGGCACTGTCCCTGCGGGTCGGGGGATGATGTTTTGGATTTGGTCGCGATCAAGCGGGAGCCTGCGATCGTGGTTGCGGCGGGGTCGGTGAGAGGCCGCCACGTCAACACGGCTGGCGTAACGTTGCGCGCGGGAGGTCCCTGTTGACCAACCGGGGCTGGCGATTGGTTGACGCCGCGGGAGTGCGAGCAACCTCATTGGCAAGACGGCTGCGCAACATCGCAAGGACAGCCGCCTCTTCCGGCTTCAAACCCGCAAGTGCATCACGCAAATCACACTCTAGCTCGGACTTGATCTCCAAAAGCAGATTGCCGTCCATGTACGAGCTGAGCACCTCAGGATGCACATAGCATTTTCGGCAAATGGTCGGGGTATTACCGAGACGCGCGGCGACCTTTTCGATAGCCGACCGAAGATTTCGCTTCGCCTGCGCCGCGTTGTCGAAACTGGCCATTTCGCTGAGCGCCATAGCTGCTAGAACCGTCCCGGCCCATGTCCGGAAATCCTTCGCGGTGATGTCTTTGCCCGTGATCTCCTTGAGATAAGCATTTACATCATTCGATGTAACATCTTGCGGATCGCCTTCGTCGTCTATGTACTGAAGCAACTCCTGGCCGGGCAGTTCCTGGCATGCCCTCACGATCTTAGCGATACGAGGGTCCTTCACTCCCAGGGACCATTGCTTGCCGCTCTTCCCGGTGAAGCGGAAACGAACCTCATTCCCATCAATCGCAACGTGGCGGTTTTTGAGGGTCGTTAGGCCGTAGCTACTGTTGTGCTTGGCGTATTCATCGTTTCCAACCCGAATGAGCGTGATCTCCAAGAGATGGACTACCGTGGCCAGGACCTTTTCGCGCGGGAGGCCCCGCATGGCCATGTGCTCCCGAATTTTCGCGCGTAGGGCTGGAAGAGCCTCGGTGAATGCCACCATATGCTCGTATTTCGTGCTTTCCCGCACTTCTCGAAAGCGCGTGTGGTAGCGGTATTGCTTTCTTCCCCTAGCGTCCCGGCCGGTAGCTTGGATGTGCCCGTCTGCGAAGGGGCAAATCCACACGTTGGTCCAGGCCGGCGGTATGGCGAGCGACTTGATGCGCCGAACGACCTCGGCTTCGGCCACCTTCGAACCATCGGCGCGACGATACCCGAAGCCTTTCCCCGATTTCCTGCGACGTATGCCGGGGCGGCTGTCGGAGACATACCTCAGGCCGGCCGACTCCGCTGCGTCTTGGGGGTCGACGATCGTATGCACATCTGACGAACAAGGCATTTCTTTAAAGTACCGTCGAAATTGCCGGCCAGGATCACTCCGATAGACGCGCATCCAGTAGAACTAACAACGTGCCGATAACAACGACTCCTGGCGAAGCGCCGCATGCATCTCCTACCATCATCGCGCAACACCAAGACTTAGATGCCGCATTGGTTCCAAGCGACCGATCTGGCTGGCCCGGCCGTGACAGCACGACGCGCGGCGCGCGCTCGCACGCCCGCCCGCTGGGC
>DATGVJ010000475.1:0-9008 GCA_035300505.1 Xanthobacteraceae bacterium | reverse complement strand
GCGTCGTCCAACGAACTTGCATCAGGAGTGCAAGATGCGTTCAACACCTTCCCACACGTGCTCAGGCTCTACTAACTCACCGCGGTCAGCGGCTTCGATGCCACGTTTCACTGCCGCAGCGAAGCGGGCCTCGTTATCCAGGAAGCGCGCAATAGCTTCCTGTGCTATCTCATTCGCGCTGCGTCCCGAGTTGGCGGCGAGCGTAGCGAGGTGGGCTTCCTGATCGGGAGAGAGGCGAATTTCCATAGGTAAAAGATAGCAAAACAGCTTAAAGATTCAAGGAAATCGACATTCTCGGGTGCGATAGAGCGCCCCTCGATAGGCGAGTTGAGTAACGGTTTGCTCCGGGTGTGTCCTCTGTCCATCCCCGCAATTACATGCGATGAAAAGGCAACAAGTATGACGAACTTGACGGTGGAACCATGTCCGACGAATTCCTGAAAAATCCCCTTTCTCTTTTTGACATCCGCGGCAAGACCGCCATCGTCACCGGCGCATCCGGCGCCTTCGGGGCGCTTGCCGCCAAGGTGCTGGCGGGTGCTGGTGCCAACGTCGCAATCGCGGCCGGCGGTGCAGACGCATTGAAGAAGGTTGCCGCGGAATGTTTGGCGCTTGGCGGCAAGGCTGAGACTGTCGCGTTACGCCCGAGTTCCGAAGCCAATTGCGACAGGATCGTCGAGGCGACCGTGACGAAATTCGGCCGCCTTGACATTCTGGTCGTCGCTTCCGGCATCAACAAAGTATCAAAGATCGTCGACCAGAAGGCGCAGGATTTCCTCGATGTGATGGATGCCAATGTCACTCAGTCGTGGCTGATGGCGCGCGCAGCCGGCCGACAGATGCTCAAACAGGGTGAGGGCGGCAAGGTCATCCTGATGTCGTCGGCGCGAGGGCTCTTGGGCCATCCGGCGGGCTACACCGCCTATTGCGCGTCGAAATCGGCGGTCGACGGCATCACCAAGGCGCTCGGTTGCGAGTGGGGCGGCACCGGCATCACCGTCAACGCGCTCGGGCCGACGGTGTTTCGTTCGCCGCTGACCGAATGGATGTTCGCCGACGACGAGCGTGGCAAGACCGTGCGTGCAGGCTTTCTCACGCGCCTGCCCAAGGGCCGGCTGGGCGAACCCTCAGATCTTGCCGGGCCGCTTCTGTTCCTGGCCTCCAAGGCCTCGGATTTTTACACCGGCCATGTTCTCTATGCCGATGGCGGCTATACGGCGGGGTGAGTATGACCAAGGCGCGCATTGCGGTCGTTGGGGCCGGCCTCATGGGGCACGGTATTGCACAAGTCTTTGCGACTGCGGGCCACGATGTCACGATCACGGATGCGGTCTCCGCGAGCCTCGACACCGCGAAGTCACGCATCAGCGCCAATCTCAAGGACCTCGGCGATGATCCGGCGGCGGTTGACCGTGTGACGCTTGAGCGCGATCTTGCCGCAGCGGTGCGCAGTGCCGATTATGTCGTCGAGGCCGTCTCGGAGAATCTGGAACTCAAGCAGAAACTCTTCGCCGAAATCCAAGCGAATGTGCGGCCCGATACGATCCTGGCCAGCAATACGTCGGTCATCCCGATCACCGCCATCATGGGGGGCCTCAAGCGCCGAGAACGCGCGCTCGGCACCCACTGGTGGAATCCACCATTTCTGGTGCCACTGGTCGAAGTGATCGGGACCGAATGGACCTCGCCCGAAGCAATTGACTTGACCATGAAGCTCCATGCTGCGGCCGGCAAGAAGCCCGCACATGTCAAGAAGGACGTGCCGGGCTTCATCGGCAACAGGTTGCAGCATGCGCTGTGGCGCGAGGCGATCTCGCTGGTGGAGCGGGGCATCTGTGATGCCGAGACTGTCGATACTGTGATCAAGGCCTGCTTTGGACGACGGCTTGCGGTGCTGGGGCCACTGGAAAATGCCGATCTGGTCGGGACCGATCTCACGCTCGCGATTCACCAGACCGTATTGCCCGACATCGACGCGCGACCCGGCCCGTCGCCTTATCTCGAAAAGCTCGTGACCGAGGGCAGGCTTGGTTTCAAGTCAGGCGAGGGGTTCCGCAAATGGAGCCCCGAGGAGCAGGCGGCGCTGCGTGCCAAAGTGGTCCAGCACCTCAAGAAGGCGCGGCGCGACGATTCCTGATGATCAGAACGGGCAAAGTTGTTTGTTGTAATGTGATCGCGAACTGCCAGCGGGACGTGCCGATGATCGCACAGGATCGCACAAGATCGCACAGGATCGCACAAGGTTCGCACTTGACGTGGCTTGTGGGACTTGCGTATTGGCGAAATAGTCATGTGGAAGTGCGCCCATTGCCCTGACCCCATTCGGCCGCTTCTTGTTCATCAACAATTCCAAATCCGACTTCTTGATCTATTGTCTTCGGACAAGGGCGAGCGCGGGTGGATTGTTGTATCGGTCTGCAATGCGACACTCGGATCAATCGTCGTAGTATCCTTTGATTGTCGGTCAGGAACTCACCGCTTCAGTTTAGCTCACGAAGCGTAATTTCCCGAGGCGACCCAGCTGAGGCTTGGGCTTCCTCTGGTGTAGTCGCAACTCCCGCAAATTTATCAGCGTGAGACTCCCGCGCTGAGAATCCACCTTTCGTCGGGCCGCGCTGCACGTGCACGGTCCCTGACCTTTTCTGTCCCAAAACAAACTCGACCCGGGCCGTCGCACGCATGCGCGCGACGATTGCCGGATCGTGCCTGGAGTATCCATGCCCCGTGTTATTTCCGAAATCAAAGCCATTTTGGCAGAGCGCAAGCTCCTTGCCGCGCGCCGCGCTCAAGAGGAGCAGCGCACGTCGCCACAGCCGCATCACGGCTTCGATCCCAACCAGCCACGCGTGGCTGCGGGAAATCCTGATGGCGGCAAGTGGACGAGCAGCGGGCAAGACGGCACGCGCGTTCTGTCAGATGCTTTGCCCGACAACGCGTGGATGGCCCGAGGAAAATATGCGCAAAGCCCTGTGCGAGGCGGCAGCGGGCGAGGCGGCGGACCCACGAGAACGGGTGGACCATCCGAGCCGATGGAAGGCGGGCAGGGCGCGCGCTTGACGGCAGCTGAAGGCCAACGACGCGACGCGATTTCACGTGTTCGCGAACTCGATCCGGGCTGGAAACCAACACCGAGCTTCTATGAAAGTCCCGAAGGGCTTATTCGCACCAATTTGGCGGAAGCCAGAGAGGCGGAAGCGCATCTTGCAAAGCTCTACTCCGCTCGTCGTCGTTCGATAGATGAATATTGGTTAGAAACTCATCCCCCAGACATGCTCGGGTATAGGGGGAATCGAAATGATGGTACCATATCAGTTGTGGCAATCAATCGCGACCTCGTTTTGGGCACAAATTCGACGGCCCCAGGATATACCACAGCCGACCGGAATGCTGCATTTAGGATGCGAGACAGGCTTATCACAAATTACCCTAAAGCCATGACAACTGAAGGCAACATCGGCGAGTGGCCGAACGATGCTGTGTTCCACGCGGAGGCGACGGTGTTGATGAGAGCCGCCAGGGCAAATGGTGGAGCACTTTTTGGTCGGACGATTCAAGTTTATTCTGACCGAGAGATGTGTGGTGCTTGCGACCGGGTGTTGCCTAGCCTTGGATTGGAGTTAGGTAACCCTAGGGTGACATTCGTTGGCCCAAACGGTTCTGTGAGCACTATGCATAATGGCAATTGGCTATCACTTGGAGTTAGCAAATGAGGAAACGAGTTTATTTTGATGTATTCAATGGCGCCGGCTGGCCTTCTCCCAATCAGCTCGAGCCTTATTTCCTGGCACCTCCGGGGCAGCGTTGGACTTTCGATACCGGAAACGACAGTTGGGGCTTGTACGCGGAAGACGTCGATGGGCCAGATCATCTCGAAGCGAATAAGGACGGCATCGATGTGGGACTGATGATGTGGGGCCATCCGGATCTCGGCGTGCTCCTCATTTACTCGAAATGGGGCGGCGGTTTTAAAAATCTATATAGCTCCAAGGGTGATTTGAGTCGTTTGCGGGAATGGGTTCGCAGCACCCACGAGACGCCGTTGCCGGTCGGTCTGTTCATCCCATACGCGATCGCATGGAGAGCTGTGAAGGAGTTCATCGAGACCGATGGCAAGCTGCCCAAGAGCATCGAGTGGATTGCAAATAAGGATCTGCCAAAAGGCACGTTCCCAGATCCGTGAATGCGTGCGCAAGATTGAGTTATTTCAGCGCCCGCGGTCGCGAAAGAATTCCGCGAGCAGCCGGCCGCTCGGTAGTTCGTTGACCGTCGATGCATGCGTTCCGTCGACCGCGTGATAGGCGATCACCGGGCCGACGCGGCACTTGGTCGAGCGCTCGACCTCGACCTTCAGCGTCCGCTGACCGGGCAGGACTGAACGCTCAATCGACGGGTCACTGCCGTTCTGATCGCGAAAGAACGTCAACAGACGTTGAGCCGACCATACGCGGGCTGTGGGGGCTTTGTCGTTCGGATCGAGCGGCGCAACGGCGCCGCCGGCATAAGGCACGGTCGTATCCTTCGTGCCGTTTATGACGACCAGGGGGAGCGGCTTGGCGGAGCGTTATTCGGCGCCGGTTTGTTCCATCATCGCGGATGTGAGCAGACCTATTCCGGCGAACAGTCCGCCCTCATTGCAGAACATCGTGAGCGCCATGAATCCGCCGTTCGAGTGACCGGCAATGAAAATCCGCGCGGGATCAGCGACCCCTCGTCGAACCAGATCGGCGACCAGACTCTTTAGAAATCCGATGTCGTTCGGGATGCCGCCCGCGCGACTAAATATCTCTCGCGTCTGGGATGACTCCATTCCCGGCAGAAAGCGGTTCCAGACAGGGCCGCGCGCTTGCGGATAGACTGTTGTGAATCCTTCTTGTGCTGCGATCACGGGAAGCGCGGTGAGCTGTGCGACGCGCTCGGATGTACCATTGGCTCCGTGGAACATGATGATGGTCGGCCGTGGGCCGGGATTCCTTGCGCGTTCCAACAGGTAGTTTCGCGGCTGTCCATCAACCGCAATTTGGACAGTTTCGCCCGCATGTCCGTGGCTCATTGTTCCAAGCCACAACCCGCAAAAAGCAAGCGCGACCAAGAATCGGCGCATGTTCGGCTCCCGTTGGCGTCACGGCGCAAGTCAAGGGAATGCAATTATATTGGAAGTGCCGAAGGGACCCAAATAGGGACCGACATGGGGGAGGGTCGTCATAGAGGGCCAGGGACAGCAGTGCGCGATCGACTTGCAGTCCCGCCAACAGGGCGTCAGGATGGGCCAACATTGAAGGAGGTGCGCATGAACGCCATCACCCGACGCGCATTGATCAAATCCGGCCTTGGCGCCATTGCGGCGCCTGTGCTGGCAGCGCCCGCGATCCTTAATGTCATTCCGGCGAATGCGCAGTCTCGTGTCGTCAAGATCGGCCATGTCAGTCCGCGCACCGGCCCGATCGCGCCCTTCGGAGAGGCCGATCCTTATATCCTCGATCAGATCCAAAAACTCATCGAACGCGGCATCACGAGCGGTGGCCGTACTTATCCGGTACAGATCATCTCCAAGGACAGCCAGTCGAGCACGTCGCGCGCCTCCGAAGTCGCCGCCGAACTCATCCTGCGCGATAAGGTCGACCTCATCGTTGCGGCGAGCACGCCCGACACCACCAATCCGGTTGCCGACCAGGCCGAGGTCAACGAAGTGCCCTGCATCACCACGGACTGCCCGTGGCAACCCTATTTCTTCGGCCGCAAGGGCGATCCCGCCAAGGGCTTCGCCTGGACCTATCACTTCTTCTGGGGCCTTGAAGATGTTATCGGGGCGTTTCTCGCGCTGTGGAACAGCGCGCCGACCAACAAGGTTGTGGGTGGCCTGTTTCCGAACGACGCCGACGGCAATGCCTGGGGCGATCCGGAACGCGGCCTGCCGAAGCCGCTCGCGGCCGCTGGATATCGGTTGATCGACCCGGGCCGCTACCAGCCGGTCAACAATGATTTCACGTCGCAGATTTCCGCGTTCAAGACGGCCGGCGCGGAGATCGTCACCGGCAATATGATCCCGCCCGATTTTGCGACCTTCTGGTCGCAGGCCGCGCAACAAGGGTTCAGGCCAAAGATCGTCACCATCGGCAAGGCGCTATTGTTTCCGTCCGTAATCAATTCGCTTGGCGCACGCGGCAACGGCCTCACCACCGAAATCTGGTGGTCGCCCAACCATCCATTCAAATCCGGCCTCACCGGCCAGAGCGCGCGCGAATTAACCGACGCCTACGTGGCGGCCACCCGCCGCCCTTGGACGCAGCCGATCGGTTTCAAACATGCGTTGTTTGAAATCGCTATCGATGTGCTCAAGCGTGCCCGCAACGTCGGCGACCCGACGTCGATCCGCGACGCCATCGCGGCGACCAACTACAACTCCATTGTGGGTCCGGTGCGCTGGGCCGGCCAGCCGGTGAAGAACGTCGCCAAGACGCCGCTCGTTTCGGGCCAGTGGCAGCGCAAGGGCGATGTTTTCGACCTCGTCATCACGCAGAACGAAACGTCCCCGCAAATTCCGGTGGGCGGCAAGCTGGAGCTGTTGGGGTAAACACTGTCACCCATCCTGGAACTCCATAACATCTCCAAACGCTTTGGCGCCATCGTCATTGCGGATCAACTTGATCTCGCGCTTGAGCAAGGCGAGGCGCTCGGCATCATCGGGCCGAATGGTGCCGGCAAGACCACGCTGTTTGGCATCATGACCGGCACTGTTGCGCCCGATGCGGGCCATGTGCGCTTCGCCGGTGATGACGTCACGCGCTTGTCGCCGGAACAACGGTGCCGCAAGGGCATCGCGCGTTCGTTTCAGATTCCGCAGCCATTCGGCAAAATGACGGTGTTCGAAAACCTGATGGTTGCCGCAACATTCGGCGCACAGGCGAAACGAAGTCTTCCACGCGACATTGACCCCAACACACGCTGCCTGGAGATACTCGATCAATGCGGGCTTGCCGACGGGGCAAATCGCCAAGCCGGCACCCTGACGCTGCTCGATCGCAAACGGCTCGAATTAGCACGCGCACTAGCCACCGAACCACGCGTGCTGCTGCTTGATGAAGTCGCCGGCGGTTTGACCGAACTTGAGAGCCGTGCCTTGGTCGAACTGATCAAGGCACTGCGACGCACGGGCCTTTCGATCATCTGGATCGAACATGTCGTGCATGCACTGGTCGCCGCCGTTGACCGGCTCGTTGTGCTGCACAACGGCCAATTCATCGCGCAAGGCGACCCGCAGGCCGTGATCAGGTCTCCGGCGGTCATGGAGATCTACATGGGGATCGCGGCTGATGCCTGAACCGCTCCTGAAAGTGAATATGCTCGATGCCTATTACGGCGACTTCCAGGCGCTGTTCGGCGTATCGGTCGACATCGCCGCCGGCGAAGTCGTCGCGATTATCGGCGCCAATGGGGCGGGCAAGAGCACACTCCTCAAGAGCATAGCGGGCCTCATGGCGGCGCGTCCCGAGGCGATCTTGTTTGACAACGAGCCCATTGGCGGATTGCCGGCTTTTGCGGTCGCGGCGCGTGGCATTGCGCTTGTTCCAGAGGGCAGGGGTCTGTTTCCTTCCCTGAGTGTCGAAGAGAATCTCGAAATCGGCGGCCAACTGCGGCGGCCCGGTCCGTGGACCATTGCGCGCGTCTATGAATTGTTTCCAGTGCTTGCGGAGCGGCGTCACGCCGCCAGCACCTCGCTTTCGGGCGGCCAGCAGCAAATGGTAGCGATCGGACGCGCCCTGATGGCGAATCCGCGGCTTCTGCTGTGCGATGAAATCAGCCTTGGCCTGGCACCGATCGTGGTGCGCGATATCTATGCGTGCCTGCCGGCGATCCTGGCGGAAGGCACGTCGCTCGTGATCGTGGAACAGGACATCGTGCAGGCGCTCAAAGTGGCGCAACGTGTCTATTGCCTGCAGGAAGGACGGGTGGCGCTCGCGGGCGCAGCTGCGGGCCTGACACGCGAGGCGATTACCTCTGCGTATTTCGGGATCTGAAATGATCGACTGGATCAATGTCATCATCCAGGGTGTGCTGGTCGGCGGGCTCTACGCGATGTTCGCGGCCGGGCTCTCGCTTATTTTCGGTATCATGCGGTTGGTGAATATCGCACATGGTGATCTCATTGTGCTCGCCGCCTACCTGGCGCTGGTTGTCACGCAGACGCTCGGGCTCAATCCGCTCTGGTCGCTTGCAATCGTGGTTCCCGCGATGGCGCTTCTCGGCTATGCGCTGCAGTGGTTCGTGCTCAATCGAACGCTTGGTGATGATCTGCTGCCGCCACTGCTTGTCACTTTCGGTCTCTCGGTCATCATTCAAAACGGTCTGCAGGAGCTGTTTTCGGCCGATCCGCAGAAACTGCAGGCCGGCACCATCGAGATTGCAAGCGTCCAGCTTGTCGAAGGGATCTGGATCGGTCTGTTACCGCTCATCCAGTTCGCTCTTGCGGTCGCGATCATCGGCGGCTTGCAGGCCATCTTCTATCGCACCGCGCTCGGTCGCGCCTTTCGGGCGACGGCAGATAATCCGGCGGTGGCTCAACTCATGGGTCTCGACAACCGCCATGTGTTCGCGCTCGCCATGGCGCTGTCGCTAGCCGTGGTGGCGGTGGCCGGCGTGCTTCTTGCCGTGCGTGCCAATTTCGATCCCACGATCGGGCCGGCGCGACTCATTTTTGGATTTGAAGCCGTGATCATCGGCGGACTTGGCAGCCTGTGGGGGACGCTCATCGGTGGCGTCGTGCTCGGGGTCGCGCAGGCGGTCGGCGCGCATCTCGATCCCGGTTGGCAGATTTTGGCCGGCCATCTGGTTTTCTTGGGGCTGTTGGCTGTGCGTCCGCAGGGTCTGTTTCCGAAGGTGCGCGAATGAATGTGCATGTCACCTTCGCCACACCAGGAAGCCGCGTCGCTCAAGGAATTGTGACAGCTGCGGTCGTGGTGCTGGCGGCAGCTCCCTATTGGGGCGGCCGTGACGATTTGCGGCTGCTCGCG
>DATGVJ010000474.1:0-2272 GCA_035300505.1 Xanthobacteraceae bacterium | reverse complement strand
CAAGATGTCCATATTGCGTAAGCAGATTCAAAAGGAACAGGCGCCATGTTTTCTGACGCAGTACAATTAGATTAGCCGGCGGGCCGGCTCCAGCCGGCTCGCTGGTGTAACCCGCCACCTTCGGCCGGCAGATCCGTTGAGGTGGGTTACGCCGTACAAGTCGGCTGTCAGTAGCCAATTTGTACGGCTAATCGTACTGCGTCAGAAAACACGGCGCCTGTTCCTTTTGAATCTGCTTACGCAATATGGACATCTTGGCAGCATTCTTGCGATCGCGACGATCAAGCGTTGATGCAGCGTGGCGATCGAGTTGGGAACGTGACGTTGGGGCCGGATCGGCGGCGCCGCGGGGTCGGTAACTATCGGGAATGGCAGGTTTTTTGAGTTTCCCAGCGCAATGAGGTCCTGAGGGGGGAATCATCTCCCGTTCGGAGATCAGGAACCCGTAGACTGCGATGCAAAGTGTGCCGTGATGATGGAAGCCCGGCCACCCGCGGCCCTCGTAGTGCCCGAGGCCGACTTCTTGCTTGAGCTCCAGGTAATCGCGCTCGACCCGCCACCGCATTTTTGCGAGATCGACCAGAGCGCGGAATGAAATGTTCTTTTCGACAGTGGCGAGCCAATACTTCGTGGGCTGCGGCTCTCCAACGGGCCATTCGATCAACAGTGTTTCTTCGCCTCGTTTCGCGGCGCCTCTGATCGGCGCGGTGCGCACCCGCACGCGGGCAAAGCGGGAGCGCAGCTTATCGTTCGTTCCCTCACGCCAGGTGATCGTGCGCCAAGCATGTTTCGGCAGACTGAGTGCCAACTCCTTGGCGCTCAGGCGTTCATCCGACGCACCGCGATCGGATACTCTACGCACTTTGACCGTCGGTATTATCGCTGCCACGTATTTGAGCCCCAGAGCACTGATGCCGGTGCGCAACGCGGAGTTGGAGCCGTAACTCGCATCGATCAGCACGGCACCGCGCGGCACGCCCGCCGCATAGGCCTTGCGGATCTGCTCCAGCGCGATCTCCGGTTTAGTCTTGAACGTGATCGCCTTGGGAACACGTGCTTTCTTGCGGCGGGCCGCGTCTTTTGCCCATTCCTCCGGCAGATAAAGCCTGTACGCGATCGGCAGGCTGGCATGATGATTGGCGATCGACAACGTCACTACCACCTGACAATTGGCTTGCTTGCCCAGCTGCCCGCAATACTGATGCTGCACGCCGACCGACTTGGACCCGCACTTTGGAAAAGACGTATCGTCGATAATCCAGGCTTCGATCGGTCCGTGCCGCTCGATCGCCGGCACAACCATCTCGCGCACTTTGACCAACACCGGCTCGTCCGACCACGGTGCCTCGGCAACAAAATGCAGCAACTTTTGATGCTGCACCGAAGTCTTGTCAGGCGCCGTTACCGCTGCGATCGGCTCCACGCTTCTGCGGCCTTCTGTGACCAAGAGACCGGCGCAGTAATCATTCATCGGCCGCGCCCGGTCGGCGTGGCCGATCACGCTTGTTAGTTCTTCGACATAAGCTGCAAATCGAGACGCACTATCCTCCGTTCCTTCGAGATTCATCGCAGCCCTCCGTTCGCAGGTGAATCTCGATAAATAGCTGATTCTCAACAGCTATCGACTGAAATCTTCTGACTCAGTACAACTAACTCCGCATCCGGACGCCCGCAATCAGGATGTCGACGAGACGTTTGGCGGCCCGCTCACCATCGGGTCCCAACCCTATGTTCGCAACCCCGGCAAGCGCGCGCAGCAGGTCGAGCGGGTCAAGGTCCAGACGAATGTCGCCGCTCGCGACCGCGCGATCGACCAGCTTTGCCATTGCCTGTTTCACCTGTGCCGTAGACGCCGAGTACAGATCGGACGTCCCGCCAACAATCGAATTGAGCACCTCGTACATCCCGTGCTTGGTGGCGATGTAGTCCACGAACAGCAGCAGCCATTCACGGAGCGCCATCACCGGAGGATGCGTCTCCGCCAGGCGGCTGGCGGCTACGACAAGCTGCTCGGTCTCGTTGCGGTAGACCGCCGCGACCAGCGCGTCGCGGGTGGGGAAATGGCGGTAGAGAGTCCCGGCTCCGACACCGGCGATCCGCGCGATCTCATCGAGGCTGGCGGCAGATCCCTTTTCTGCAAAAGCGGCCTTCGCCGTTTCGAGCAAGCGGACGCGGTTGCGCTCCGCATCGGCTCTCGGCTTACGGACAGCAGCGGGTTCACCTTCATCGGGCACGCCGAAAAAACCCCTTGATAAACGGAGAGTGTCTCCGT
>DATGVJ010000473.1:0-18256 GCA_035300505.1 Xanthobacteraceae bacterium | reverse complement strand
TTTTGCGCGCGTGTCCGATAATGAATTGCTGGGTTACGGGGTGCCCGCCGAATGGCTCGACGATGTCAAAAAGGCGACCGAGGACACGCTACTGATCCTCACCGACCACCTGCCAGCCGAGGCCGCGGAGGCCCTTCTGGAACTGGCGACCGGCGGCAAGCCACGCTTGCCCCAGCCTGCGGCTGCCACGAGCCCGTTCGATCATCCAGACGCCCAGCGCCGCTTCAGAGTGGTGAGCAATGTCGAGGAACTGCAACGTGCACTCGATTTCCCCTGGGAGAAATGGACGGTCTTCCTCCATCCGGAACAAAAGGAATGGGTGGAGCGCGATTATGCGGGTCCGGCGCGTGTCTCCGGTTCCTTCCTCGATCCACCCTACAATTCTGCCGTCTTTACCCTTATCCCCGCCCTGAAGTTTCCGTGCCGGAGCCCCTCCCGCCGCCATAATTGGATGTTGTATGCTGCGCGCGCTCCTTTCAGGATTGCAGCAGGACACACATGACAACATTCGATGCGCCCGCACCGGCGGCTCCGTTACCGCTACGGCGCGCCCAACCGTTTTTCATACAGATTCCCAGCGCGATCTGGTTTCTCGGCCGGGACCGGGACTATTGGCGGCTGATGATCCGCGGTGTCGCGCTCCTTGCCGTGACGCTCGGGATATATCGTTTCTGGCTCACCACCGACCAGCGGCGGTTCCTGTGGTCCAACACCGAAATCCTTGGCCAGACGCTCGAATACACCGGGACCGCACGCGAAATTCTCATCGGATTTCTGGTCGCGATCGCAATTCTCGTCCCGATCTATGGCCTCATTTTCCTGGCGACCCTCGACCTTGGCCTTATCGGCAGTCTCGCCGGGATCATCGGCTTCGTTCTGTTGAGTTTGCTCGGCCAATTCGCCGTCTATCGCGCACGGCGTTATCGACTGACACGCACCATCTACCGTGGCATGCGTTTCCACCAGACCGGATCGGCTACCGCGTTCGCCCTTTATGCCTTGCTCTGGTGGGTCCTGGTCGTCTTGACGCTGGGCCTTGTCTATCCCTGGGCGCAAGCCGGCATTGAACGATTTAAAATGCGCAATACGTACCTCGGCAACCTGCAGGGCCGCTTTGAAGGCTCGGGAGGACGGCTGTTCCGAGAAGGATTCGTTCTGTGGCTCGTCACGGTCGGCCCCATCGTCCTCGGCCTTGTCATCTTCGCCACGCAGCTTGATTTCAAACTCCTCGAAGACATCGCCGCCAATATTACCAATGAAGACGAATTGAAGAGGATCTTCACAGACAACGCCGGAATCCTCGTATTGCTCGCGTTCGGCGCGTCGCTTCTCACCTGGCCGCTGATGACAGGGTTCCTGCTCTACCCCGTCTTCCAAGCCATTACGATGCGCTGGTGGGCGTCCGGCTTGCGTTTTGGCGATGTCGCCGCCAAATCAAGCCTGCGTGTCGGACAGGTTTACGGCGCCTACCTGGGCTTCCTGGGCTGGACATCGCTTGTTAGCATCATGGGTAGTTTCGTCGCTGCCATCGTCGCCGTTTTGGTTTTAGGCGTCGGGACGGCGACCAAATTCTTCGAAGATGCCGGCAATTTGGAGACTGTCGGCGTCGCAGGCGCTATTGGAGGTGTCATGCTCTACGTCATCCTGGCGCTGGTCTATTCGGCCACCTATCATGTCAAACTGAAGCTGGCCGTATGGCGCATGGTGGCGCAATCGATCGACCTTACCAATGCAGGAACGCTAGACACGGTCTCGTCGGTGGGCGCGCCGGCCTCACCTGTGGGCGAAGGCCTGGCTGACGCGCTGAGCGTAGGGGGCTATTGATCCGCAATGACAACATCAGGTCCAGGCATCTTTTTCGATGGTGTCACCAGCGCGCGCCACGACGTGACGGTGGAACTCAGCACCGACACGCTGCTGGTCAGGTCTGTCGACGGCCGCACACTCGCCGACTGGCCCTATGACAAAATCGAGGAGCTTTCGGCGCCCCAGGGCCTGCTCCGCATCGGCCGGCGGGGAGGCATCACACTCGCGCGCCTTGAAGTAATCGAACCAAATCTGGCTGCGGCAATCGATGATCGCTCGGTGCCGATTGATCGCAGCGGGACGGCCGCGCGGCGCGATCGGCGCAAAGTCGTATTCTGGACCATCGCCGCCACGGTTTCCCTGGTGCTCATGGCGATTTTCGGCGTGCCCGAATTGGCGACGCGTCTTGCACCTTACGTACCGCTCGGGGCCGAGCGCCGCTTGGGCGCCGCAGTTGACGCGCAGATACGCTCGCTGCTCGATGACAAGAAGGCAGGTGCGCGGTTTGAATGCGGCAATGCGGACGCGGAAAAATCCGCACGCATTGCCTTCGAGAAACTTGCCGGCGAACTCGTCATTGCCGCCGATCTTCCCATACCGATCCGCATCACGGTGCTGCGCAAATCGGAGGCCAATGCCATCACGCTGCCGGGCGGTATCGTCTATGTGTTTCAAGGCCTGATCGACAAATCCGAAACCCCCGACGAACTCGCCGGCGTCATTGCCCACGAATTCGGTCACGTTGCCCATCGCGATGGCACACGTCACGTGCTGGCGCACGCCGGCACTGCGCTGCTGTTCGGGATGCTTCTGGGGGATTTTGTGGGCGGCGGCGCTGTGCTGATCGCAGCCCGAACCGTTCTGCAGTCGAGCTATTCGCGTGATGTCGAAGCGACAGCCGACAGCTATGCGGTCAACCTCATGGAAAAGGCCGAGGGCAACGGACGTGCGCTCGGGACGATACTCGACCGGATCGCCGGCGGCAGCCACCCGATCCCCAAGGTTCTGCTCGATCATCCGGAGACCAAGGACCGCATTGCCGCCATCAATGGCATGGCGCGGCCGGCCCCGGCCAAGCCGATGCTCAACAATACGCAATGGGCGCAACTCAAACGTATTTGTTCGGGTTGATCAAGATGAACCGACGCTACATCTCCGAACTGCCGATGTCTCGCCTCGCGATCTGGTCGCGCCACATGGCATGGTTTGCCTTGGCGACGACCGTTATCGCAATCTTCATCGTGCGCTCGGACTTTCTGGAAGAACGCTTTGGTCTTCCCACGCTTGGCGGCGCGCTGGCCTTTGCGGTTGTTGCGGTTCTCTTCGCATTCGCGGCGTTCGTCGTCATCTGGCGTGACGGGCTTTCGGGGATCGGGGCGGCGCTCACCGGTATCTTCGTCAGCCTGGCGCTGCTTGCCTATCCGGCCTATCTGGTCGCCAAGGCCTACAAATTGCCGCGCATCTATGACATCACCACCGACCCCATCAAATGGCCGGAATACGAGCAACTGGCGCGCATGCGGTCGCGCGACACCAACCCGGCGATCTATGCGGGCCTCGCCTCCGCCGAACTGCAGCGCGCCGCCTATCCCGACATCGAGACGATCGAACACGATGCCAGTCCGCGAGCAGCCTACAATGGGGCGCTCGCAGTCTTGACCAAGCGCAAATGGTCGGTGATCAACAAACGTCCGCCCGACGGGCGCCGTGACGGAATTGTCGAAGCCGTGGTGCGCTCGCCGATCATGGGCTTCCGTGACGACGTGGTGGTGCGGATAAGGCCGGGCAGCGAGGGCTCGCTCATCGATATCCGCTCGTCGTCGCGCTATGGCACATTCGATTTCGGCAGCAATGCGCAACGTGTCCGTGCCCTGATCGACGAGATCGACAACGCCATCGTCGAGGAAAAACCGGAGCCGGTAGCGCCCGTAGGCAAGAAACAGCTGCAGCCGCAAAAGGCGCCACCGCCCAAAACCTCCCAGGCTCCCTCTCAGGCGCCGAGCAAGCGATAGCGCCCTTCGATCGAGGGCGCGCCTTGCGTCGCGACGCGGCCGCGCTCCGCCAGATCTTCAAGATGTGCGAGCACCGAATAACCCGCGGCCCGCACGAGGCGCGGATCGAGCCCGACGTAGATCGCAGCAACCAGCGCCGGAATATCGGCTTCACCCTTGGCGAGCTGTTGCAGAATCGATTGCTCGCGGCCGCGACGGTGGCGAATGTAATGTGAGACGAAGCGGTGCGCATCCATGACCGCCCCGCCATGGCCCGGAAAATAGATCGACTCGGGCCGGCCGACGAGCTTTTCAAGCGACGCCATGTAGTCGCTCATGGAACCATCGGGCGGCGACACGACCGGCGTCGACCACGCCATCACGTGGTCGCCGGAGAACAACACGTCGGTTCCCAGCAGCGCAAAAGCCAGGTGGTTCGCGGTATGGCCGGGGGTCGTTACAGCCTCTATTCGCCAACCGGCGCCGTCGACAATATCGCCATCGGCTAGCAGAATATCGGGATTGAAATCGACGTCGCCGCCTGCCTCATTGCGCGGGGTCTCCCCGGTGCGTAACGGTCGCGCCGGGCGATGCGCGCCCTCGCCATAAGTTTTTGCTCCGGTCGCCGCCTTGATGCGCGCGGCGGCCGGCGAATGGTCGCGGTGGGTATGCGTGACCAGAATATGGGTCACGGTCTCGCCGCGCACGGCTTGAAGCAGTGCTGCGATGTGCGGTTCATCGAGCGGGCCCGGATCCACGATGGCGACGTGGCCCCGCCCCACGATGTAGCTCACCGTGCCCTTGAACGTGAAAGGGCTCGGATTGTTGCAAAGCATCCGGCGCACGCCGGGACGCACCTCTTCGACCTGCCCGGGTACGAGATCGAAGCTGCGGTCGAAAGGAATGTCGTCGCTCATGTGAACAAAGTCACTCGGGCTCATTAGTCAGGTTTGGCGCCTGAAAATTTCACGACCTTCGCCCACTTCTCGGTTTCTTCGACGACCACTTTGCCGAAGTCTGCGGGCGTGCCGCCCATGAGCATGCCACCGAGGTCGACGAGCTTGTCGCGCACCTTCGGATCGGCAAGGCCTGAATTGATCTCGCGGTTGAGCCGCTCGATGATCGCGGCGGGCGTGCCCTTGGGAACCCCGATGCCGAACCAGGCGCTCGCCTCATAACCGGGCACAAACTCAGCAACCACCGGCACATCGGGGAGTGCCGGAGAACGCGCTGCGGTCGTCACCGCCAAGGCGCGCAGTTTGCCTTCGCGGACGTGCTGGATGGAGGACGGCATATTGTCGAAAGTCACCTGCACCTGGCCGCTGATGAGATCGATCAGCATCGGCGCCGAGCCACGATAGGGAATGTGCTGCATATTGACGCCAACCATCATCTTGAACAGCTCGCCCGACATGTGGATCGATGTCCCGGCGCCGGACGATGCCAGATTGACCTTGCCGGGATTGGCTTTGGCATAAGCGATGAATTCCGGGACCGTCTTGGCCGGCACGGCGGGGTTGACCTCCATGACATTCGGGACGCGCATCAGGCCACCGACCGGCGCGATGTCATTGGTGAAATTGAACGAGAGTTTTTCGTACAGCGTCGTATTGATGGCGTTTGCCGGATTGACCAGCAGCATCGTGTAGCCATCCGCCGACGCTCGCACGACGAATTCGGTGCCGATATTGTTGCCCGCGCCCGGCTTGTTTTCGATGATGACGGGCTGGCCCAGCCGGTCCGACATATATTGCCCGATGATGCGCGCAAGAATGTCGGTCGTGCCGCCCGCCGGATAGCCGACGACAAAGCGGATGGGCCTATTCGGATAGTCCTGGGCGGACGCGGCACCCATGGCGGCAAGCAGCATGGAAAAGACGGCGGCAAGTCGGACGATGGAGGTGAAACGTAGCATGGCAATCTCTCCCTGATGCCGCGCGTGGCGCGCCTGACCTATTGGGCATAAGGGTACGCGGCCTTGGCGCCCTCGCACAAGAGCGCAATTACCGCCAAGCCTGTGTCACAAGAGCCTGTGTCACAAGATACGTTGTTGGCAAGATACGTGGATTGTCCGGCCCGACACCCAAGAGCACGTCGCGTCCCAAAGCGATCGGGCGCGTCCAGGAACGGCACGTCAAGCTCATGAAGTTCAAGCGGCAGACCTCGACTGCTGGACGGTCAGCGGCCTGACGCAATTTCCCGCCGCTTCATAGGTTGCGTTGCTTATTGAGAAGTTCATTGAATTTCTTGTTCTCGGCTGTCGACCATTCGTCATTGGGGCGGCCTCCGCCAGACGCACGGTCCGGGTCAAAGTATCGTCTTGCGTGAGGCGGCACAGGCGCCAGCGACCAGGCACGGAAGTAGTTTGCAATGTTGATAAGGAGCACGATGGGCGTCGCGAACACAGAGACCAGGCCCCACCAGCTGAGAAACAGCGTAATCACGGTATATTCGCCAAAATATTTTCCCACGCAGTTTCTACAAAATTCGCCGCCGATCCGTTTATGGAAGAACATCACCACGGCGCCGATGTGCTGAACGAACATCACCTTTCTTGTCGGAGCCTCATGTCCGCATGAATGACAGTATGTGTTCATAAGCCCTCCAACGTTGGATGTGGTCCGGACGAATCTGCGTCGGCTTTGCGACTGCGAGACCGCCTTGTCGGTCCCGCCGATCGAGGCGCGGCTGAACCATGCGATTTATGGGCCGTCTTGCGACCGCGTCCGCGTCGCTTGCGGTCGCGGTTCAAGTCGATCCACTCCGACATGGCAGCCGAACTGGCCTTGGCCTCGTCCGGAATGACGAGGCCTTTACCCTGCGCGATTTTCCTCGCGTATGACAGCTGCGCCTCGCTCACCGGTTTGGGTTCTGGCTTCCCGTTGGTCTCGCCGTCAGCCTTGTCAGCCTTCTCACCCTTTTTGGGCGCATGCTCGTTGAGGAATTTTCGGCAGATCGATATCGATGTCTTGTAGCCGGCCGGAGCTTTGATGCCCTGCCGCACAAGGCTGCCGGCGAAGCGCTTCATCGCCGGCGTTGGCGGATAGGCCCGCGGCCCCTCGCCGGCTGCCGCGCCCCATGAGGGCAGTCCGCCGGCCGCACCGCCTTCCTTCAGCTTGCCGATGATGCGTAGCGCGACATCACACACCGCGTCGATGGCGCCGACCATCTCCTGCTTGCCGACCACGACATCGTCGAGCAGGCATTCCAGTTGCGCCGTCACGCCGGGGTCGACCAGCGCCGGGTCGGCCTGTTTGAGAATACCGAACAGCGCGAGACCGGTCTCGGTCGGCACGATGTGCTTGCCCTGGGTCATCAAAAAATTCTGTCTCTTGAGCCCGCCGATGATTTCGGCGCGGGTCGCCGGCGTGCCGATGCCCTTGGCTTCCTTCAGGCGTTCCCGCAGCATCTCGTCGTCGACGAAGCGCCAGGCATTCTGCATGGCCTCGATCAAAGTGCCTTCGTTGTAGCGCGGCGGTGGGCGGGTCTCCTTGTCCTCGACCTTTGGATCCTGCAGCTCTGCGGTCTCGCCATTACGCAGCTGCGGCAGCAATTGCGCCTCGTCACCTTTTTCGTCCGCTGGCTGCCATTCCGGAAATGCGGCGCGCCAACCGAGATCGATGGGCTGGCGGCCGGAGGCGCGGAATTCAAACCCGCGCACGTCGAGTGTTGCGGTCGTCTGCCGATAGCGGAAGTCGGGCATGAGCGCCGCCAGATAGGCGCGCGCGATCACGTCGAACAGTTTCTTCTCGTCGGACGTGAGGCGAGGCCAGACCTCCGGCAGCTTGTCTATGGTGTTGACGTTGGGAATGACCGCGTGATGGCTCGCGCCTTCCAGCCCCTTGTCGTAGAAAGTGCCGCTCGCGCCCCGCCGGATCACCGGCGGAGCCGGCACCGGAATGGCGCTGTACGTTTGGCCCGCCTGCAGTCCAGCCACGATCTTCGGCACGTCCGGGATCAGACTCTGCGGCAGGTAGCGCACCTCGGCGCGCGGATAGGTGATGATCTTTTTGCCCGCGCCGTCATAGAGCTCCTGCGCCACGTCGAGCGTCTTGCTGGCCGGCCAGCCAAAGCGCGAGCCGCACAGTTTCTGCAGCGACGGCAAATCATGCAGCTTCGGCGGGCCTTGCCGCTTGTCTTCGACCCGCACGGCCAGCGGGCCTTCGAAGCCTTCCGCCGCCTTCAAAACTTCCTGCGCGTTCTCGCGCTTGATAATCCGCTCTTGCGGCGCATGCCGCATCTGGAACCGGCCGCCGGCAACTATCGCTGTGGCGACGACTTCGAAATACTTGATCGGCACGAAGTCGCGGATTTCCAATTCGCGCCTGCACACGATGGCCAATGTGGGCGTTTTCACGCGGCCCACACCGATCACGCGCCGCGCCCCCTGCCCCAGGATGACGGTCGCGGTGCGGGTGAGCGACAGGTTGTAGATCTGATCGGCCTGCCGGCGCGCGACGGCTGCCGCATAGAGACTGGCATATTCGGAATTCGGTTTTGCCTTGCCGAACGCATCGCGAATGGTTTGCGGGTCCTGCGCGGTGAACAGCACCCGCATGACTTGCCCGCGGTATTTGTAATGTTCGAGAATTTCCTGGCCGATCAACTGGCCCTCGCGATCGCAATCGGTGGCGAGCCAGACCCGCTTGGCGGTGCGCAGCGCCTCACGAATGGCCTTGAGCTTTGCGGCCTTGTTGCCGCCCTCCGCCGGGCGGGTGCCATAAAGGCCTTCCGGCCTTAAAAGGATCGGCGACCAGCGCTTCCATTCCGGCACGACTTCTTCAGGTTCAAGAAGATCGAGCAGATGGCCTTCGGCCGCAAGAATGTCGCCATAACGCGAACCGACGGCAGCCCGGACGTCCTTGGCCTGGCTGGATTTCTCCGTGATGACGATTTGGTCGGCCATAGGGGGGTCGTGTTGGAGTCTTGGAGAATCAGCTAATCCCTGCGATCGTCAGAACATATAGTGAACATGACAATCAATCAACCAATTCTTCGGCGGTATTACGCGAGGCAGCCGCAGTATGAGACGTCAAGCGGCCTCTTTCTCGAGGCTCGCTTCGTAAATTTTCAGGCGGCGCTGAAGCAACTCTCGCAACTTGGGTTCGTGAGCCACAATAGCTTCGTTCGCTGCCTTCACGGCCTCCGCTTCAATCGCCATCTCGCGCGTCAACTTGCCATGCCGGAACAACCACTTTGCGACCGTGGCCCAATCCCAAAGCGGGCTATCCGAAGTCACCCGCGCCACCGGGGGCGGAAAATTCTTGCTGCGCTGGCCCTTCGAATATTGCGTCATTGCCGCGCGTGTCATCCCGGTTCGCGCGGCTATATCGGACAGATTGACGAGTGGATCGGGTTCCACCCGTTCCACCCGCGCACCGGCGGCCGTCGCACACTCGACGGCTGACACGATCGCCGCGTCGATAGAGTAGGCCTCTCGCGCAAAGTCCACAATGATGCGACCCTTTTGAAACGAGATCGTCGCGTCGTCACAGCCTGCATTGTAGAAACGCGCCTCGAAGTCATCGGCCTGCGGGTCGAGGCCGGACGCAATGATGCTGAACTCATACATTTTCATCATTGTCCTCCTTTCCGTGTGGGCAGCGTTCAACAGCTCTCGCGATTTGCTTAGCGTGGTTTTCAGGATTCTTGGGCGTCCCATTCACGCCAACCTGGCAACCGTCCCTATCGGCATGAGGACAAAACAAGCGGCCCCAACGGCCCATTTTGCGCCATGCCCAACCCTTCGATTCAGCGGATGAAACGGCAGCCTCAACCTCTTTGTTGGGATGCCTCGGCCTAGCCATTCCAGCCCCTACTATCTAACTTTCTGTTAACAAATGTCAACACACTTCATTCCTCCTTCAAGTCAGACAAGGCGCGCGGCGCCCTTCGCCTGCCTCGATTTTCCCGTGACGACGATCTGATCGGCCATGGGCTTAAGGTGGGCCTTGAAGAATCAGCTGGACTTTTTGCACAAAAGAACATATAGTGAACACATAAATCGAGCAACCGATTTATCGAGAGTATTGCCGGACGCGGCAAATATCATGGAAGGCGCCGATGTTGGCCGAACATCGTGTGCCAATCAGAACAGAGAATCTGCAATGAACTCGTCAGGTGACACAATCCATGTGGCGGAAGGTTCGCATCGAACGCTCGAACGAGTCAGAACCCTTGATGGACGTAACGAAGCAACCGCAGATCTAAGCCACCTTGAAATCCAAGCCACCTTGCAAATCTAAGCCAACTTGGGAGCGTGACATGTCAGTAACCTATTTCGTCGCCCTGCCCTTCATCCGCACCGAAGACGGCTGCGCGCCCGGTGAAGGCCAGGAGTGTCACAATGAGGGCATGGCGATCAGACGGGCTGAAGCGATGTCGCGGGATCCCGCCAATGCCGGAGCAGTTTCATTCAAGCGTTCCGGCGATCCGAACATCGGCGAATTCTCCGATGCGGTGGTGCTGAGGACGTTCGGCGACGTACCGAATGATCTGAGCGGGCTTTGACCGCGGTCTTGTAATCGTGCCGTCACTCCGCTGTAATGTGATGACTCGCTCGATCGGTCTGTCTCATCCGGATGACGCACAACAAATAATGTGCCCTGAACAGGAGGGGTGCGCATCTCGTCCGTAGCCTCCCTCAGGCGTCCTAAAGGCTTGCCGCCCCATCGGTCCCAGGGCGCGTATCCAAACAGATAGGCAAGCTCGAATCGCAGCGACATCAATCGATCCCGTGATTCGGTCGATCGGAAAGTTTCCTCCCAGGAAAATAATCAAAATTGGCCATCAAAGTTCCACCCGAGCCCTGGGAACAGCAAGGGTCCTAACACATTGATGAAAACGCGTTCAGGTACCCTGTGTTCCAATTGTGAAAAGCGAGATGCTGCCGGTCGTGGCCGCCTCACGAAGGCGATCTCGTCCTTCGCGTGAGCGGAATCAGTCAAGCAGACGCACCAGTGCTCAGGCAACTTCATTCGATGTTGGAACTCCGACAGCGCTGAAGGGTTGATTCCATGAACGTCCAAGACTGCTGGCGCTGCAAACGCGCGAGGACAAGCGGGGTGGAACCGAGCAAGCTTGTTGGAGCATGCGGGAGAATTCGATGCGAATCGTAATACTGACTGGAATTGTTGTTGCCGCGTTCGGGTTGATCGCCCCCGCAGGGGGAGCCCCGCCAACTGATGACGCGCGGGTGACCGCGCTGGCTGATTGCAATCGTCAGGCGAGAGCGAAGCAATTCGGCAGACGATACATCCAGCGCAGAAACTTTGTGAAAGACTGCATGATCGATCGAGGTTTTCCTGCGCAAATCAATTAGCGAATTCACCGGCTGGAGATATCCCAATGGCAAATATCGATCACATGGAAACCGCCGTCATCAGCGAGGCGGAGCGGGCCAGACTCCATCACAGATACCGTGTGCTCGGTAACATACCGGGCTTCTTGTACATTCTGATGCTCTTCATCGTCGGGCAGATGATGTTTTCCGAACCGCGGGTAATCCTCTTCGATATAGGCGGCTATGAACTTGCGTGGGTCGAAGTCCTGTTGACTGCCGCCGCCATCATGGCAATGGCAGAACAGATCAAGGTGGCGACACCGGGGACGAACAATACCACCGAGGTGCTGCTTATGGGCGCGGTGGCGGTAGTCCAAGTCGTGCTGTTCGCCCTCGCCGCCGCCAAAGTCGAAAGCCTCGCGATGTTCGACAACACCGAGTTCTTGCTGCTTACAATGATCAATGTGGCGCAGACCGCGGTAGCCTATCAGATCAATTCCGCGACGCTGATGCGGACCATCTCTGCCTCATGAGAGGGACCATCTCATAAGAGGCATGGGATACCGCACACGATACCAAAGTGAAGGAATTAGCCATTATGGTAACTTGACCGCGCTCGTCCCGATGCGCTGAAATCATGCCTTGCCCCCCATTTCTCTCTGCAGAGGGAGTGCGGAAACTGCCCCGCGTGCTGTTCCACCGACGGCACGCGGGGCTTTGTTTTTCTGTCTAATGCTGTGCCGCCGCTAATACGCGAAACCGGACATTCGTCAAAGCGGATGACCCTCGGGTGTAGACCCGGATTATCCCATGATCTGCGCTCCCACCCAAAATGAAGACCTTGGGCCATTGCAGGAATCGGAGAGCGAAAAGCGGCCGCTGTTACAACAGCGAATACGATTTGCCTCATCTTATAGCTCCTGTCGCGCTCCGTTTGTTTCTGCCGGTCACCCGAGATACCACCGGATCACGTCAAACACCGAGCCGGCCCGAATCTTTTGCCGGTCAGCTTTCAGTATTGCCGCTTGCCCGATGCCCCAGGACTGACAGAACTGACAGGACAGAATTGCGCAGTTTCTCGGGGTCGCGCTCGCCTCCGCTCGCAGCGTGAATGATTTGTCTGGCGACAAAGAGGCTCAGCGTATCAGAGCGGTTCGACTCGCCAACGTGCCGCAATGTCTCCTCAAAAGCCGAAATCAACACTTCGGTTTCTTCCGGCGTGAAGACGCCTTCGTCTTCAATGACCGCACGAATTGGCATTTTCAGCTCCCTGCAATGAGGGGAAAGGTAACCACATTCGAGTTGTGCGCCCGTGTAAGTTGTGCGCCATGCCAAGGCGGCCGTAACAACGCTCCATGGCGACCACGCCGACATCGCCAATGGACGCACGGGTAGCTCCCTACCTGGCTCAAATCTGGGTTATCCACAATTGGAACCCGACATGCGCTTGGCCATTGCACTTGACGCCCCCCTCAATGCGCTTGGTTAGCCTCCCACGCGCTCATGAAAGCCGCCTTGCCATCGCTCGGGCTGGCAGCGATGCCGTTACTGCGCTGTGATGCTGTCGCTCCATAGACTGACCACTGCCAACAAGCGCGGCCGCCGGACTCTGAACGGTAGAACCGTCCGACCGCCTTGCCGTCGTGGATGATTTCATAGTCGTCCGGGTCGAGGGATAAAGTGCCATCGGGCCAGCGGAAGCGCTGCAGCAAGAGTTCAGGTTGTTGGTTCAAGGCCATGGGCACGCTGTGGTGGTTCCGGGCATGGAAGGCAGACTTCGTCGTAAATAGCCGAACCCCGTAAAAAGTTCCGTACCTCGTGACTATTGGTCTTGCGCCGTTTCGGCTATCGCCAGCAAGCGCCGCACAGCGTGAATGTCGCTGGATGTGACATCAATAAATCGGATCGTCGTATCCGCGGTCGTGAGGTTCGGCGAGGTGACGTCGAGTTGCCGCCAGTGGTCAGTCAGTACCTTGTAGAGCGCGACGCAATCGCTGGTCCGATCGAACAGGAACACCAACCGTGCGATCGGCACCGTATCGAGCAGCGTCTGCAACTCGTACACGCACCCCTGCCGGGCGAGCGTGAAGCCCCGCAAGTCCATCACGACCAGCGTAGTTTCGGCCATGAGTCGACTGACGGCCTCCCGCCAGATGCCGTTCGAACAGAAGAGCTGATTGATTCGAAAGCGCGCATCCGGATCGGGCGCCCGGTCCATCGTGGCGAGGCGCTCGGCAAGCTGCTCCGGCGTGCGAATGAACAGCCGGGCGAGACGCCCGCGAACGAATTCAAGGAAGGTCGCGGGCTCGACCGTGCGCGAGGCAAGATCAGGCGCTGCGATCAGGTCGATACTTCCGATCAGCCGCCAGCGGCTGCCGAGCAGGTCGAGCAGCCGCCGCGAGCGTCGCCCGAAACCGTAAACGCGCAGCAGCAGCAGGCGGCACGGCGGACGCGCTCTTGCCTCGTTCACCGCGCGGCGCAAGCCCATAGCAAGCACGGCCCGCCACGTGAGGATCGGCAAGAAGGCAGCTACAGCGCCGATTGCACCTTGTTCGCGGGTCAAACTGCTGGCGAGGATGAGCGAGGACAGCAGCCAGATCGTGCTGACCGTCATCAGAAATTCACTCGAGCGCTTTGCCGCGTATCGGTCGCGCAGGACCGCAACACATCGATACGCGGGCCAGGCCGCCGCCAGCATGCCAATGCTGATCACGAGCCAAAACGCGTAATCACCTATTCCAAGCGCCGTCGTAACTCTCACGACGGTTTCCAAGATCGGCTGATTACTTAAAGCGGTCGTGGCGGCATGGCCGCCAATGAGAAGAATAAATACGAACACCAGCACCAGCGGGCCGATTGCCCGCACGGTGCGATTGAGAAACAGCAGGAGGAAGACGTAAGGGGCAGACTCGATGGCCCAGTAAAATACCGGGTTCAGGAATCCCGGAAATGTCAACGACCCAAGCCGGATTTCGTCGGCGCCGCGAATTTGTGCGAGCACACAGATGATCGCGATCATGGAAACATAGCCGAGAACAATCAGTATCTGCAGGCGTCGGTCGGGTCCTACCAGGAGGCAGAGCACCAGTACGGTCGGCCAAGCCTGCGCCCACGTCACCATCGCGGTGCGCACTGGAAACAATTCCATGCCGCTCAGGATCAGCAGCAAGAATGTCGCCACAATCGCGAATGCAAGGCCGGCGACCGTGTGCGCCAGCGCGACTCGAAACAAAGGTGTGCGATCCCTCGCGGAGGGAGCGGCGGCCGGATCTTCCGCCACAAGGGCAAGCGATGCGGAGGCGGACGTTCGGGAGCGCTCGGCAAGCTGGGCGCCACTTCCAGGCGCGCCACGGGTCGCGGCCATATGGCGCAGGATCGAGCGTTGCAACAGTACCAGCGCCGCAAAGCCAATCACGAGCGTCATTACTGCCGCGATGAGCAAATACAGAATGATGACGCCGTCTAATGTGCTTCCCTCCATGAATGCCCCGCGATCCAGTTCCAATTCAGCGGCGACTTCGCCACTGTCTTTGATCTCTATGTCATCTGCTGGGCGCGCTGCAAGGGAGCGCGCTGCCCGCTGCACGGCATTCCGGTTCTGCTTAAGGATAATATTGATGTCGCAAATCGATTTGCGCTCGACTCTAAAATTTTGACACAATCTTGGAGTTCAATCGACTCTTCAAATAACGATTTGCCGGTCCGTGTCCGGTTGGTCGAGGAACACATGATCTCGCTACGCACATTTATCAAGCTCGGTACTGCCGCCGCCCGGTCGTCCAATCGACCGAGCGAATGGCGTTGCGCGTGCGTGATCATGCATTCGAGTTCAAGTTCCCAGACGAAGCGGCCGGAACAAGGGCGGTCGGAACAAGGACCGAGTTTACCAGTTAACTAACCGGCGGAGACCACAGGTCCTCCGCCTCAAAGGCAGGAGGGACCAGATGGTCCGCAACACGACCCCCACCCCTAATCCAGACGAGTTGAACGATCGCACGCGCGACATCTCCATGTCGCCGGAGCAGGCGCGCGTGCCGCGTCGCCCGTCCACCGTCGCCAACATCGAAATTAGCGATTCGCCGATCACCCGCAAGGTCTTGGCGCGGGCGGATGCCGACTTCGCGCGCATTTTCGGTTCACGTGAGTAAGGCCCTTGGGCCGCTCAAACGGTTTTCCATCAACCAAGAGGAGGTCGACATGCAGGATCATCCTGCGCTGGTGCTCAATGCCGACTTTCGGCCGTTGAGTTATTTCCCGCTCTCGCTTCTGTCCTGGCAGGACACGATCACGGCGGTATTCAAGGAGCACGTGTCCGTCGTTGCGGAGTACGACAAGTGGGTGAGCAGCCCATCGATCAAGATGAGGTTGCCGTCGGTCGTCGCGATCCGTGACTACGTGCGGATGCCGAAGCGGGTCGCGTTCACGCGGTTCAATGTGTTCCTGCGTGATCGCTTCAAGTGCCAGTATTGCGGCGAGCCGTTTTCGTCCTCGCAGCTCACGTTCGAGCACGTCATCCCGCGGTCGCGGGGCGGCGAGACGTCGTGGACCAACATTGTAGCGGCCTGCGATCCCTGCAATGTGCGCAAGGATAACCGGCTCGACATGAAGCCGATGCGGTCGCCGACGATGCCGTCGCCGCACGAACTGCTGGCCGCAAAGCGTGCATTCCCGCCGAACTACTTGCACGCGACCTGGCTCGACTATCTCTATTGGGACGTCGAGCTGGAAGCCTGAAACCGGATCGTCAGATAAAATCTCTCGCCGCAAGGCCGGAGAGGAATCTGACGATCCATCACTTCATTAATCCTCACATATTGCCGTGCCCGCGCTTGATGGTCTGGCGGATCACCGGCGCCGTGACCTGGTCGGAGATCTGGATGTTCCAGATTTCGCTTTCGCCCTGCGCGGTGAAGTCGGCAAACAGCTTCGGGATTACCGACACATCGCGAATCTCGTGACCGCGCAGGCCGAAGCCGCGTGCGATGTTTTCGAACGCCGTCCGGCCGAACATGGCCAGGCTGTCGTCGATGCCGTCGCCGCGCAGCTTGTGGAACTCCGAGCCGTATCCGCCGTCGTTCATTACGCAGATCAGCAGGCGATAGCCCTGACGCTTGATCGTCTCGAGCTCCTGGATGTGGAACATGAGCCCGCCGTCGCCTTCGAAGAGCACGATCTTGCCCTCTGGGCCCTGCCTGCGCGCCGCCGCAACCCCGAGGGCATATGAGAGGCCGTTGCCGACCGCACCGAATTCACGGACCGTCGTGTAGCGCTCCGCCGGCCTGCCACGCATCTGGGTGTTGAAATAGGCCTGATGGCCGCCGCCGACGACAATGTCCCAGTCCTTTGGAACCACCGGGTCGATTGCCCTGATCACCTCGCGCGGATCGAGCAGGCCGGGCGCGATCTCGAATGGCATCGAGTCCGCCGGCTCGGTTGCGATGCGATGCGCGAGTTCTTTCGAGCGTATCGCCGCCGCCGTCGGCTTGCCGGCGCCCAGCTTCTTATCGAGGCCGGAAAGGATTGCCTCGACGCCGGCGAGCGCATCTGATCTGACGTAGATGTCGGCGGCCTTCTGCCCATCGCGCAAGCCGCGTGGGGCATCGTCCACCTGGATCTTGTAAGACTTTGCGAAGTAGTGCCCGCCACCGACGTAATAGGACAAGCTGGTGCCGACCGCGAGCACGACATCCGCGGTTTCGTACATCTCTCTGCCCAACGACGTGAAGTAGCTGCCGGTAGTGCCGAGCGCGAACTGATGTTCGTCGAAAATGCCGCGCACCGGCAGCGTGCCGGAGAGCAGGGCGCCGCAGCGGTCGGCAAGCTTGATCACCGCATCCCGTGCGCCGGCGCGCAGAACGCCCCGGCCACCAAGGATGATCGGCCGCTTTGCTGCGGCCAGCCGCTCGACGGCTTCAGCCACGATCTCGGGATCGGGATGCATGCGCCCGACCTTGGGCTGGTACATCGCCGAGGTCTCGTAGGGCTGGTTGGCCATGTGTTCGACCTTCTGCAGGTCGTAGGGGATGCCCAGCACCACCGGGCGCCGCCCGTACTTGGCGATGTGGAAGGCCTCGCGCACGTAGTCCATCATGCGCGGCACGCTGTGCGCGGCAATGTACTGCGCGCCGGTCGCCGCCACAAAGGGCGCCTGGTCGATGAACTGGTTGTAGAACTTGGCGTTGATCGGCGACTCGCCGGCGAACACCACCATCGGCAGGCGCGCGCGAACCGCGGCCGGCAGCGCCGTCATCACCTGGGTCAGGCCCGGGCCGCACGTGACGGAGGCGACGGCGATTTTGCCGGTGGCGATGTTGTAGGCTGTCGCCGCCGCTACGGTGCAGTGCTCGTGCCTGACGTGGACGGTGTGCACGCCCGGCAGTTTGGCAAAGGCGGTGGACCAGTGCATGTTGCCGTCGCCCATCAGGACGAATTGCGTGTCGACCCCCTCAGCAAGGAACGCTTCTGCGAGGGCTTCGTAGAGTTTGGGCATGGCGCGGTACCACTTGGATGAGAAGGTGAACTGGGACGCAACGAGCATATTTGCCCGCTGCAAAGCGGTGGGATCGTTCGGCGCCCTTGGGTCAGCATGCGTGTCCTGGACACAGGGGTCCTGGACACATGCCTCAGACGCCATTGCATGGAAGGAGCGTTTGGCCGGAAAATTCAATAGCAAATCCGCGCTATCGTCAAGAAAACGTTCGGCGCCAATGCATCCGCCACCCATACTTTGCGCTGAAACATCGCGTTGGCCTCCCACAAGGGGGCATAAGGGGGAGAGCGACGTCAGACAGGTTCGGCAGGATCGAACCAAACCGTGAACCGTTCAATCGCATCCATTGGCTTCCAATATCCGGTGTAGTCGGGGAAGCCGAAAACGTCGACACGCAAGACGCTGTACGTGCCCTCACTTTCTTTGAACGCAATCACCGTCTTGCTCCGGTGATACACAAAGTAGAGTGCGCTGCACGCGGGACCTCCCGAGGATGTGGGGAATTCCTTGTTTACCTGTGGAATTGCCACGTTATCCTTGATCCCGTTGTGGACAAGCCCCACGTATCGTTCAACCTCTTTTTGCGTATCACAAAGGATTGCGTATCCCACGCGTAGCTTTGGCGTCTGCTCAGCCGATGCATCTGCGGAAAGTGGGCGCAGTGTCAGTATTAAAAGACCAAAGATT
>DATGVJ010000472.1:0-3257 GCA_035300505.1 Xanthobacteraceae bacterium | reverse complement strand
CCACACGCGCCAACCAGCCGGCGTGCGCCGGGATTTGCCGCTCGAATTCGTACGGATGGAACCTTCCGTCGACGACGCGCGTACGCAGATAACCGTCCATGCCGAGCAGACCGACAGTTCCGTCGGGCCCGAGCTCGACATCGCGGAATTGTTGCGTCAGCAACGCCACATCGATAATCGCCCGTGCAACTCCCATGAAGGTTCCGTCCGCCGCAATCATGCGTCGGCTGACGATGATAATCCAATTGCCGGTCCAGTTGGACACATAGGGTCTGCCGATCAGCAGATCGTCACCCCCCGCATGGGAAAGAAAGTTGAAGAATTCTCGATCGCGAAGGGGGGTACCGACGCGGCCCTGATCATATGTTGTATCGACGACGCGACCATCGGCATCCGCAATCGTGAAACGGAATATCATGTTGTTCTTGATTTCAGCGTCGCGCACGAAGGTGGCGATGTTGAAATTCGAAGGGTTTTGCAGATAGGCATTTCTGAGCACGAGCAGAAGCGAATCCGCGCTCCTGAACACATGGGCAACGGAACGGTCGATGATCTTGACCAGGCTTTCCACGCGACGGGTCGCATGTATGCTGTCTTGTATTCGGTCGTTTAACAGCAAATAGGTCAGAATAGAGTAAATAAATACCAGCATCCCGAGACCGAGCGCGGTGACCGGCTGAGCAAACGAGCGCAGGTAAGCGCGGACGCGATCGGCATTCATGTGAAACCCGATATCAATTGTCCCGGCGGCATCTTGAGACAATAGCTCCAAATCAGTTAATGCCCCGATATGGCGGGCGCACGCTTTTTAACTACGTAAACAAGACGTTTCGTTTATTGGCGTCGAATGGTTCGGTCGCTGCACATAGCGTGACAGGCAATGTGCCAATCGCCTTCCCATTCTGACGAACCGTACCGGGGAGCCCATTGCATTTGATCGATCGTATTGGAGGCAGCGTAACTATCCGCTGCTACGATGCCTGCCATGCAAATCGATGTGTCGCCAACCGGCATACGACTGAGCGAGCCGCGAGGCATCGGCAAGCGGTTCATCTTTGCCTTGCTTGCACTTCTGCCGTTGTCCGCCCCATTGCAATTCTGGCCGGCGCTCTATCCGTTCACGCTGGCCGCACTGCTTCCATGGATCATTGCACTTGGATGTGCGGCTCTCGGCCTCTTCTTGCTGGCCGCCATGGCGCTGGCGCCGGCACATTACTGGTTCATAGACAGAGAGCATCTGCGCATCGAACGTAAATCAATGTTTGGAATGAGGAGACGTGTCCTGCGATCCACCGACATAAAGAGCGTCAGCGTGGTGCGAGAGCCATGGACGGATGGGATCGACACATTTCGCCTGCGCTTTTTGACATCAGGCGGCTCTCTCGAAACACCGGACGATACCGACCAGGCGGCGATTGACGGGGTGGCGGCCAATGTCCGAAGAATGTGGGCGCTGGGGTAGCAAACCAGGCTACAATCTTGCGCCAAGGCGTGTTGTATACTCCGCCACCATGACGACCTCGCTCGACCCCGCCCAGGAACGTGCCGCGACCGGAAGCTCCGATATCCAGCTCGTGCTGGCGGGGCCCGGTTCCGGCAAGACCACGACGCTCGTCGGCCGCTTCGTTCATCTGGTCGGACAGGGCGTCGACCGGCGGCGCATCCTGGCACTCACGTTCACCCGCAAGGCCGCCGATGAGATGAAGTCACGCATCGCGACGGCACTCGGCCCGCCGGCGCAGCACGACATCATGGTCGCGACCTTTCATGGCTATTCGTTCCGGCACTTGCGGCGCAATCCGCAGGCGGCGGGACTGGACGAGCAGTTTCCGCTTTGGGACACGGCGCAGCAGCGCCATGTCTTCAGTTCGCGCAAGATGTGGTGGAACGAGGACGAAGACATTCTCGACATTATCGGCGGTGCCAAGGAACGCCTGCTCGACGCGGAACAATTCGCCGACGAAATCAATACGGACAACGAAGTGCTGGCGCGCGCGGTTGCGTTTTTTCGCGTCTACGAGCGCGCGCTCGCGGCGGCCGGCGCCATCGACTTTGCCGACATGGTGCCGCGTCTCGTGCGGGCGATGGACGGCGATCGCGATTACGCGGCGTCGATCACCGGCGCCTACGACCACGTCCTGGTCGACGAGTACCAGGACATCAATCCGGGCCAGGCCCAATTGATCGACCGTTTTGTCACTGCCGGCGCAAAACTCTGGGCGGTCGGCGACGACGACCAGACGCTCTATGCGTTCCGCGCCGCGGACGTACGCTACATCCTGGAATTCACCAAAAAATACCGCGGCGCCACGGTCCATGTCCTCGACCGCAATTACCGCTCAGCGACGCAGATCGTGACCGCCGCTCAGCGCCTCATCAGGCGAAACCGCATGCGCTGCCAGAAGGACTACACGGCCGTCACCGCAGACGCCGGTGAACTGTTGATCCGAGGCTATCGCGCTTCCGAGCTTGAAGCCCGCCAAGTGGCGCTCGCCGTCGCCCGGCTGATCGAACACGGACACAGGCCAAACCAGATCGCGGTCCTCTACCGCACCGGCACGGTGGGGCTGCTGCTGCAACCCGCCCTGCAGGAGCTACAAATTCCCTATGAGGTCCGCGGCGCCGGCGATCTCTGGCAGAGCGTGGCGGCGCGGCTCGTCGTCGGCGCGCTGTTCTATTTGCGCGAGGGTGAAACAACCGACGCCATGAGCCGCATGGGCGCGGGTCGCCGCTCCGAAATCGTGCGCAGCAAACTCGATGCAGCGGGCGCCGATGAGCGGCGGAATTTCGTAGCGGCATGCAAATGCGTTGGTGCCGCGGTCAAGACCGCCATGCCGAGCCGCGCCTCCGATCGCGATCGTGCCGAATGGGCCGCCATCGTCGAGGCCGTCATGGCGCTGGCCGCATCGTGCAAATCGCTCAACGAATTGGCGGCAAAGATTGCCGAACAATCAAGCGCGCTGCGAAAGGTGCCGGACAACGCGGTCGTCTTGTCGACCATCCATTCCGCCAAAGGGCTCGAATGGGACGCGGTGTTCCTGATCGGCATGGAACAGGGCGTGCTGCCGCATGCCAACAATGACGACACCGAAGAAGAGCGGCGCGTCGCCTATGTGGGGCTTACACGCGCCAAGCGCATCGTGGGCCTGACTTTTTCGGCCAGGCGTTATGGGCAACCGTCGTTTTCATCGCAGTTCCTTGCGGAACTCGCCGGGCAACGCGGCGGGCGCCATTGCGTCTGGACCGAACCGACGGAT
>DATGVJ010000471.1:0-30047 GCA_035300505.1 Xanthobacteraceae bacterium | reverse complement strand
GGCTTTTACCGGGCCTGCAGGTGCGGGAGCGGCTGACGACAGCATGGTCGGCTGGCTTCCGGTCCGCTTGGTTGCGACTGTCGTGTCACGCTGTGTCGGCCGCGGCGCCACACTTCCCGTCACCATCCTGGTTTGCGTCGCAGTCGGGGACGCATAGGCGAGGGCGTCGTTGCTCCGTTCCAGCGCGGCTTCTTTGGGCGCGACCGGCCAGGGCACAAGGCTGCCCGTCGCAACGCGATCGCCCATCGTCGCGGGGCGCTTTGGAGGCGCTGCGGCAGCCCCTTTGGTCGCTGCATTTGTCAGCGCTGCGCCGGGCTCGGGCAAGCCCTGCCAAAACCCACGGGTGTTGATCACGTCGTTTGCATTGGCGGACGCAAGAACGTTAGCGTGTGCGGTGTTGCGCGTCACAGCATTAGCCGCGAGGGCGTTAGCCGCGAGGGCGTTAGCAGGTGTCTGGCCCATCGGGGTTGCAGTCGTTGCGGGTGCGAGCTGCACCGGCCGTGATGTCGTCGACGCGAGGCCAAAGCCTGCGGGTACTTTGGCGTCCGGCTTGTTGGGATCGGATTTCGCAGGTTCAAATTTGGCCACTTCAAACCGGGCTTGCGGCTTTGCAACAGGTAGCGGGACCGAGGAGGGCTTTTCCGTTCTGGCGGGGTCCGGCTTCGGGGCGGCGGCTGCGACCTTTTGGGTGGTGGGTGCCGCGGCATCGCCATCGTCGTCTTCCGCGCCACCGAATAGTTTGGCGAAAGGATTCGTGATTTTCGGCGCTGCGGCGACCCGGGTCCCTCGATCTTTTGAAGCAACCGTGGTCAGCGGACCTTTGGAAAGAACCTTGGCAAGTTGCGCTTCCGGCATCCGCGGCCAGTGCCGCACGCTGCCGGTGTCCATGTGCACGAAATTCGACGACGGATAGAATCCAACGCCGCCGCGCTGCGCGCGCAACCCGACTTCGCGTAGCTTTTCGAGTGGCACGCCAGGAATGAAGAAGTCCATGGCCTTGCCGAGCATGTGCTGGCTGAACTTCGCTACGCCGTTTGATCGTCGCCGCAGCATCGCGTTGGTTTCGGGCGACCGGAAGCCGCAGACGATCTGGATCGGCTCGGTTGCCTCGACCTCGCGATAAACCTCCCACACGAGATCCATCAGGTGAGGATCCATATCGATGGGCTGATTTTCGCGGAAGTCGCGTAAGACGTGATTGATCTTCTTGAGCGCTTCCTCGTCATAGCGGCCGTTCACCTTGAAGGTGACGGTGAGGTTCTCATTGGTGTGGGTGTTGTGGAAGGAGAGGGTACGCGTGTCGCCGTCGGCGGTCGCGGTCTGCAGGCTTTCGCAACCGAGGACCATGAGAATGGCGGCGATACTGCAGCAATAGCCGGCGCGCACCGGGCGAAGCCGAATCCTGACCATGCGCGCAAAGCTAAACGGCACGTGCGAGTTCTCGCGATTAAATACCCGACCCAACCCGGCACGGCCTTACCGGCCACACCGAGCAACGATTAACGTTCACCTAATCCAGTTGCGAAAAATCCCCATCGCAACGGGTTATGGTAAACACACGCTTAACAGGGAAGGGTAAATGAGCCGTTAGCGATACTAGTGATGTGATACTAGCGAAAACGACAGCCCCGTCCCCCCGATCCTTGTATGGCTAAAGGCCGAGTGTGGCAAAATATGGCCGAGAACGGCACAAAGCTGAATTGACTAAAACTGCTTGCGAATTGGGTAAAATAAGTCCTAGCGAACGGTAGGCGCCGCTTTGGATGGATGGCCCTGATATTTTGAAAATATCAATAAAATCAATGTCTTATCTAAAAGGCCGCGGGCCGTTTTAGCAGCCTGTCGCATCAGCATGGATGCACTTGGATTGCGCGATCGGCAACGGGTTACCGGGCGGGCAGCGGGCGCTGTCCCTGTGGACAACGCCCGAACAATTATTACCGGATCCGACTCGGTGGAGTTGGCCTCTGGTTACCGCCGCCAAACAGAGCTTCGAAGAATCCGACTTGGCGCGGCTCCGGCCTACGCTGGCCTGACCCGGTGGTTCGTTGCTGCTGCTCTTTCGTGCGGTCCTGCGCCACCATTTCGACGACGCCGCGCTCCGACTTGACGGCGTTCGCCATCCGCCCGTCGATCCCATAGATATCCCGCCGGATCTGGAACTGGCCCTCATCGTCGACGTATGCGGTCTGGTAGGTGAGATTGACCGGGATCTGCTTCTGGAACTGGATGTCCTGTTCGGCACTGCCGTACATCCGTTTGATTTTCTCGGCCGTCCACCCCTCGCCCGGGCGCGCGATACCCAACAGCACTTCCGCGTATTTGGGCGGATCCAGGACACGCATACAGCCGTGGCTATAGGCTCGCGTGTCGTGGGCGAACAGGTGTTTGTCGGGGGTATCGTGCTGATAAACCAGGAACTTATTTGGGAAATTGAACCGGACCCGCCCCAGCGCGTTGCCGTCACCCGGCGGCTGGTAGATGTGGATCGAGCCATCACTGTTATTGATGACCTTGAGCCCCATCCGCGACAGGACGGTTGGATCCTGCTGCAATGCCGGCAGATATTCGTTGTGAATGATCGACGGCGGCACGTTCCAGGTCGGATTGACAGTGATGTACTTCATATTGGCATGCAGGAGCGGGGTCGCGAGATTTGGCTTGCCGACCACGACTCGCGTCGTCCACACCATGTTGTCATCGTTGAATACCCGCAACTGGTATTCGGGGATGTTAACGACCACATGTGCCGATCCGCCCATGTCACGCGGATACCAGCGCCAGCGCTCCATATTGATCACAATTGTATCGATCTGCTTGTCCCGGGGCGGACCGTTGAGTTCCTTGACGGTCTTTGCATCGAGCGCGCCGGTGACGGGTAAGTCACTGTTCTTCTGATATTTTTTCAGTGCTTCGACCACCTTTGCGTCGAACCGTTCATCGGTCAGGTCGCCCGGCATGCCAAGCCGCTCGCGCAGGAGTGGGACGCGCGGATCCGTCACCGGAACCTTGGCCAGTTTGAGCACCGCGCCATCGGCAAATTGGCTGCCACCGCCACCGCTTTTTCCACGCAGTTCGGCTAGTTTTTGCTTGAGCTTCTTGTAGGCCGCCTGCGGCGGGCTGAATTCTTCAAGCGCTTGGGCTACATTTGCCGCATCCGCAATCTTGACAAGCACATCGGCCGGTTCGGGCGGCTGTTGTGGCACGTCAATGTCCCGGCTGACGCGTGCAAAGGGGAATCGTCCGGCCTGCAGATGGCGTGCATAGGTTAGCATGGTTGCGGTCAGCTTAAGTTCGGCTTCCGCGAGTGCGTCGTTGCTCTGCGCCGCTTCGAAATTGGGTATCTTGTAATCGTTTGTGTCGAGGCCTTCGTCAGCTGCTAATTTGAGGTGCCCGATTGCGGCGTGTGCGCGCGCATTCATGGCGCCGCCTTCGAGCCAGAGCAGCGTGCCCTTGCGGGTCTGATAGAAGGTCTCGACCGCCAAGCGCTCCTTCTTGCTCGCGAAAATCTTGTCGACCTTCGCGGTCAGCAGGTCGCGTACCTTATCGACAATACCCTGGTCGGCCGGATCGAGGGCCGTATAGGATTCCGATACCTCCGGGCTTGGTGGAGTCGCGGATCTCGCCGCCTGATCCGTCACCGGTTTCGTCACCGAATCCAATGGCTGGGCGCTGAGATCCAACATCGTGGGCGGTGCCAGCATTGCCCTCTCCGGCAATGGCACACCGGCTTCGACCGCTGAGCGCGATCTTTGCTGAGCGCCACAGGTCGTCGCCACCACGAGAGCCAGAGCCGTTCCCGCCAGTATGCGGTTCAAATGAAGGCCGCGCACAGTACCACGCATCATGCCGCGCGCCGTGTTGCCACGCATTGCGTTGTCTCCCAACTGTTATCTGGAGCCCGGATTCCTCCAAGGCATCCCCGAAACGACCCAAGCTGCGCCCCTCCCCCAGGTGAACCTGAAATTGTCCAACAAGGCAACAGGGCTCACACATCTTTCACGTTCTTTTGCGTCGATTTTGCGCCCGATGTTACCCTGCGACAACATTATCAGAGGTGGACGGTTCCGGATTGAGGCCAAAGGTATCGAGCTTTCGATACAAAGTCGAACGGCCGATCCCCAGTCGCCGCGCCACTTCGGACATTTGCCCACTATAATGTGCAATCGCGAACCGGATAGCATCGACTTCCACCTCCTCGAGGGGACGAATTGCGCCCCGCGTGTCAAGCAGGGAAACCATGTGGGCCTCCGGGAATGGCGCGGAGGGGATGAGCGGCGCCGGTTGCATTCTTCCGGCTTCCGACGATGGCAATTCGGCAAAAGCCGGAGGGGCAAGAACGGGTGGAGCGTCGAGTTCGATCCCCTCCTCGGTGTGTTCCGGCGTGATCTCCGGGGAATCGCCCGTGCGGCAGAGGGTTGCTGCGATCTGCGGAAACTCGTCGGGGCCGATCTCGTCGTTTTCTGCCAGTACCACCGCCCGGAATATGGCGTTTTCCAACTGGCGCACATTGCCGGGCCAGCGATAGGCTGTCAGCAAAGACAGCGCTTGGCCAGTGATTCGTGTGATCCGTTTGCCTTCTTCCGCGGCGAAACGGATCAGGAAATGGCGGGCCAGTTCGACGATGTCTTCCGTCCGGTCCGCCAGTGATGGCACGGAAATCGGGAACACATGCAGACGATAGAACAGGTCCTCGCGGAAGCGTCCGGCTTTCACGTCAGCAATGAGATTGCGGTTTGTTGCGGAGATGAGTCGCACGTCGACTTTCACGGGCTTGCGCCCACCGACTGGCTCTACCTCGCCTTCCTGAAGCGCGCGCAATAATTTGACCTGCGCGGGGAGCGGCAATTCGCCGACTTCGTCAAGAAAGAGCGTCCCGCCCGTTGCTTCCAGAAACTTGCCGATGTGCCGCTCGGTCGCGCCCGTGAACGCACCTTTCTCGTGTCCGAAAAGAATGGATTCAACCAGATTGTCAGGGATGGCGCCGCAATTGACCGCCACGAAAGGCTTGGCGCACCGTTCGCCCGAGCCATGGATGGCACGCGCAAACAGTTCTTTGCCGACGCCCGATTGCCCCTCGATGAGTACCGGGATTGCGGAACCCGCCGCCTTTTCGGCCGCGCGGATGACCGTTTGCATGCGCGGGCTGCGGGTGATGATGTCCCGGAAGGTCAGCGTACCGGCGCGGCTGCGTTTGATGCGGTTGAGTTCGCCTTGGAGCGCGCTATTGGCGAGCGCGTTGCGCAGCGACACGGCCAGGCGCTCGGCACCCACGGGCTTGACCACGAAGTCGACGGCGCCGGCCCGCATGGCGGTGACGACGTTGTCGATGCCGCCATGGGCGGTCTGCACAATGACCGGTACGGTCAGTCCGGTCTCGCGCATTTTGGCAAGCACGCCTAGCCCGTCGAGGTCCGGCATCACGAGATCGAGCACGACGGCAGCGATCTGCGCGCCACCATCGCCCGTGAGCAATGCGAAAGCGGCGTCGCCGCCGTCGGCCAAGATTGCTTCGTAGCCGCCGCGCGTGAGCATATTTTCCAGCAGCCGGCGCTGGACGGGGTCGTCATCGACGATGAGGATACGTTCGGGCATGACGGCTCCAAGCGGCAGGCAGGCGTCGGCATGAGCGGCGCTGTGCCGATTTGAACCAATTAGAACGGAGAAACCTAACGTTATGTTAAGTTTGGGGAAATGGCACTTGAACTCCAGCAATAATACCGTAAATATTTATTTATGGGTTTTTGAGTATCGGAGGCAAATTTGATGAAGACGACAGTCGAACTTCCGGACGACCTCTATCGGCGCGCCAAGTCGGAAGCGGCGCTGCGCGGCCACAAGTTCAAGGATTTGGTCGAGGAGGGGTTGCGCCTTGTCCTCGCATCACAGCCGGGGCCGCCTAAAAAACCAAGTCTTGCCCAACTCATGAAGGGTGCGTGCGGTGTCGTGGATTCGGGCATTTCGGATCTCGCTTCGAATCCGGAGCATCTTGCGGGATTTGGACGTGATGCGCGTCGCAATCGTTGATACTGGCCCGCTGGTCGCCTTTGTCGACAGGCGCGAGCAGCACCACCGCTGGGTGGTTGAACTCATTGATGAATTGGATTCGCCGCTGCTCGTCTGCGAGCCGGTCGTCGCGGAGGCGATGTACCTGACCGCAGGTCTATCCAAGGCGCAGGATGCACTATTCGGACTTCTCGAAAATGGTGCGCTTAGGATCGCGCTTCGCATTGATGAGCATGTCTCGTCGTTGCACAAATTGCATCAGAAATATCAGGACCGACCGATGTCCTTGGCTGATGCCTGTATTGTGCGGATGGCCGAACTCTATGACCGGCACGCCGTCCTCACGCTCGATTCGGATTTCCTGGTCTATCGCAAGCACGGTTGCGACCCAATTACGCTCATTCACCCCTCGACAAAGTAGTCGTCGCGTCGTCCCTCTCGCGATTGACTGTGACAGCTGGCGTTCCCGTCACGGCTTCGCCATATATCTCAAGTCGCTATTGATTCTCATTTGGACGATCGAGCCCATAGGTCTGACCAACAATGCCAGCACCAACGAAGAAGAAGACCGCCGCGCGCGCTGCCGCTAAATCTACCGTCAAGCCTGCGGCGAAATCCCAATCGAAACGGCGGACGGCGTCGCCCGCCGGCCTTGGTCCCTTGCCCGAATGGGACCTCGCCGACCTGTACGACGGGATCGAGGACCCCAAAGTGAAGCGCGATCTTGATCGCGCCGATTCCTACTCGGTGGCGTTCGAGGAGGACTTCAAAGGCAAGCTGGCTGCGCTCGTCGAGCGTCCCGACGCCGGCGCCAAGCTCGCCGAGGCGGTGACGCGCTATGAGCAGCTCGACGATCTCATCGGCCGGATCATGTCGTTTGCCGGATTGATCCATGCCGGCGACACGGTCGATCCGGCACGCGCCAAGTTCTACGGCGATGCGCAGGATCGCATCACGGGGATATCGACCCATCTTCTGTTCTTTGTGCTGGAACTGAACCGGATCGATGACACCAAGCTCGAAGTCGCGATGTTGGATCCGAAGCTCGACTACTACCGCCCCTGGCTGGAAGATATCCGCAAGGACAAGCCCTACCAGCTCGAAGATCGCGTCGAGCAGTTGTTCCACGAAAAGTCGATGACGACCTATTCGGCTTGGAACAGGCTTTTCGATCAGACGATCTCGCAGTTGCGCTTTAGGGTTGGCGGTAAGTTGCTTGCCATTGAGCCGACGCTCACCTTGATGCAGGATCCCGATCAGAAAAAACGCAAAGCGGCGGCCGGTGCGCTTGCCAAGACGTTCAAGGAAAACGTGCGGCTGTTTGCGCTCATCACCAACACATTGGCCAAGGACAAGGAGATTTCCGACCGTTGGCGCGGTTTCACCGGCGTTGCGGATTCGCGTCATTTGGCAAATCGGGTCGAGCCCGAAGTGGTTGAGGCGCTGGTATCGGCTGTGCACGCTGCCTATCCGCGGCTGTCGCATCGCTACTACGCGCTGAAAGCGAAATGGTTCGGCAAGAAGCGTCTCGCCCACTGGGACCGCAATGCGCCGCTGCCGCAGGTCGTCGCCCGCAAGATCGGCTGGAACGACGCGCGCGAAACCGTGCTGTCTGCCTATGGGGCATTTTCCTCCGAGATGGCGGAAATTGCGGAGCGCTTCTTCAAGAACAACTGGATCGATGCGCCGGTGCGGCCCGGCAAGTCACCCGGCGCCTTTGCGCATCCGACGGTGCCGTCGGCGCACCCTTACGTGCTGCTCAATTACCAGGGCAAGCCGCGCGACGTGATGACGCTCGCCCATGAATTGGGCCATGGCGTGCATCAGGTGCTGGCGGCGCCGAACGGCCCCCTGATGGCGCCGACGCCGTTGACGCTGGCCGAAACCGCGAGCGTGTTTGGCGAAATGCTCACGTTCAAGAAGCTGCTTGCCGGTGCCGACAAGAAGCAGCGCAAGGCCATGCTCGCCTCCAAAGTTGAGGACATGATCAATACGGTGGTGCGGCAGATCGCCTTCTACACATTCGAGCGCATGGTGCACACCGAGCGCCGCGATGGTGAACTCACGGCGGATCGGCTCAACGCGATCTGGCTCGAAGTGCAGCGCGAGAGCCTGGGGCCCGCAATCGAGATCAAGCCCGGTTATGAAACCTTCTGGGCCTATATCCCGCATTTCGTGCACTCGCCGTTTTACGTCTATGCCTATGCATTTGGCGACTGCCTGGTGAATTCACTTTATGCGGTCTACGAGCATGCTTCTGAAGGATTCGCAGAGCGTTATCTCGAAATGCTTGCGGCCGGCGGCACCAAGCACCATTCGCAATTGCTCGCCCCCTTCGGCCTCGACGCCCGCGATCCGACATTCTGGCAGGGCGGGCTTGGTGTGATCGAGCGGATGATCACGGAACTCGAGGCGCTGGATTAATCTCGCCGTCACCTTTGTGCTCCCGGTTTGCCCTGCTGTGGCGGCGGAGCCCAACGGCTCAACTCGGCGTGAAAGGTCCATTCGCCATTGCCGCCGCGAGTCATAAACGGAATTTGCTCCACGGGTGTCCATCCATTTGCCGCCGGCTCCTCAAACGTCGGACGGACTGATGCATCCGTGCTGCGATGGATCCAGAAATTTACGGTCAACAGATGGTTGTTCTCCGCCGGCAACCAGTCCGGATCAATCCGTCCTTGCCATCGTACTTCACGGTATTGCGACTCCAGATACCATCGGAATGGCAGCGCCACGTTGTACCGGTCCTGGACAACGACAAGCTGGTCACCTGGTTCAAGGCGACCGAGGATAGATCCGGCCAATTGTTGCAGCCAGCGCGTTTCGGGATCGCGGTAGGGACGGACCACATCCATGACAAGGCCGCCCACGGCACACAACCCCAGCACGGCGCTGATTGCGAACGTCCGCCTCAGTCGAAGAGCATCCGACGGGACGAGACGGTGCAGGAGCGTGGCAATACCCGTCCCTGCCAGGAGGCAAACCGCAGGGGCCAGATGCTGTGACAGCCGGGCGATACCATACGGATAAAGATGCAGCGTCGCGGCCATCATAGTCAGAGCGAACGGCGTCAGCCAAAGAACGAGAAGCCACCGTCGATCGCCCTTCCACCAGGTCCAGACACCGAATCCGAACAGCAGTGCTGTGACGATGCTGGCGCCATCGCTGCCGCCGATCGGATAGGCCATGAGTTGGCCGGTGTGAATCAATACCAGCCATTTCGCGAGCGGCCACAACGGCCAAGGTGGCAAGGCGTCGGCCCAGTATTCCAGCAGCCATGGGGCTTGTTGCCCTCTGCCGACGATCGCGTACATCGTCAGGAATGTCACGGTCGCCAGCACGTTGTAGGCGATAAAGAGGCTGCGTCCTGCCCAACTCGAACGCCACGCCGTCGGAAGGAGGGCCAGGCTGACGCTACAGGCGATGAACACGGCCGGATACGATCCAAGTATCGCGACCGGTGTCGCTAGTACCAGCACGATCATCCAGTGTAATTGCTGCGGTCGGCGCAGCCATTCTACCGCAGGGACGAGCAGCACGAGCGCCATGAGTAGATCGAAGCTGTAGGGTTTGACGAACGCGCCCATGGTGACAGGCCAACGGGCAACCGACAACAGACCAACCGCAAACAGAGCGGCCAGGGGCGGAACGGTCGACCAAGCCAGTCGCCAAAACAGCCCCAATGACGCCAACGCCGCCAGCAAGGGCAGTAATCGCATGGCGAGTTCGGAAATCCCCAGCAACCGCGTAATAGCCAACTCTGCCCAAAGGAAAAGGATGGGGGCCACCTGTCCATATTCCAGGCCTCCCATCATGCCGGCGAAGTCGCGATCGAGCAGGTTGAAGCAGACGAACGCCTCATCGCCCCAAATGGGAAACTGGAGGAAGTAGCGCACCAAGCGGCCGGTCACGCCTGCTGCGACCAGGCCGACTGCCAACCAGCGCAGTAACTTCAACGGCTGTCCCATACTCTGCGCGGGTTCGGTGTAAATTCGCCAAGGCGCCGCAGCCTCCGGCAACTTTGCGCCATCCCGTGTCGTTGAATTCGAGTCCAACGCCTTTACACCTTCCATCGGGCCAATATCGCGTCGGACCATATGGCCTAACGCGTGGGGTGCAATCGCTTTATTGCGCCGGTCGTCGCCCAATACCCGTAAGACCGTTGAGGGCCGATGGCGCAACAAAGCGATTGCGCCCTACACACTTCAATTTTGGCCGACAGCCATCTCCGTAAAACAATTGTTGAACGGCGCTCACTTTGATGTTATACAAATTGTATAACGGCCGTGACCTCGAAGCGCCGGCCCGTTTCGGCACGGTGACAATGGTCGCGAAATCGTACGAATCGCCCAGGAGCCCGCTGCCATGAAAATCGAGATCAAGAAAATCGGCAATTCGGACGGCCTCATTTTGCCGCGCGAACTCATGGCGCGCCTCGATCTCAAGCGCGGTCAGCAACTGCATATTACTGAACTTGCCGGGGTCGGTTTTCAGGTTCTGCCGTATGATCCGGATTTCGAAAAAGCCATGAATATCGCTGACGAAGTCATGGACGAATATCGAGACACACTCGCCACGCTCGCGCAATAACTCACTATCGCCAGGGATTTCCCCATGAACGAAACACCGCGCAACATCGAAGTCGAAGGACACCTTCTTCAGGTCAAGAAAATCGGGAACTCGCTCGGTTTGATCCTGCCGAAGGATCTGCTTGCACGTCTCAAGCTCAAGGAAGGCGACAAGCTGTTCGTTGTCGAGCAGACCGAGCGCGGGATCAAACTCAGTCCCTACGATCCCAAACACGCCAAGGCGATGGAGATCGCCCGTCGTTCGTTCCGTAAATATGCCGACACCTATAAGGCGCTTGCCGAATGACGGAGCCCGTGTGGCTCGACACGGCCATCGTTCTTGATGTGCATGCCGAGCAACTCGCCATTTTTGGCGGCGCCGACGGTATGCGCGATCTCGGGATGTTGGAATCGGCACTGGGAAGGCCACTCAACAAGTATTCGTATGGCGAAAGCGACCTTGCCGCACTCGCAGCGGCTTATTGCTATGGTATCGCGCGCAACCATCCTTTCGTCGACGGCAACAAACGCGCGGCGTTCGCTTCGCTCATTGTGCTTCTAGGTCTGAACGGCATCGATTTCGATGTTCCGCCGGCCGAGGCCACCGCCATGATCATGGCGCTTGCGGCCGGCGAAGTCAGCGAGGAAAGCCTCACCCGTTGGATCCGCGACAACTGGCCAAATCCGTGAGGTGTGGTGCCAATGGCCTACCCCGCCAATTGCTCCTCGATCGCCTGAAGCAAGACGCCCACCACCATGGTCGGCACGATGATAACAAGCAGGGCAGCCATGGCGTCTGCCGTGGTGAACATTGATGTGGACATTGCGACAAAATAGCCGAGCCCGCTATTGGACGCGACCAGTTCAGCGACGACGAGCGCAGTGACGCCAAAGATAACGCCGATGCGCAGACCGGCGAAGATGGCGGCCGCCCGCCCCGCGCTGCCTTGCCGTGCAGCAGCGCGCTCTTCAAATCCCGAAGTTTCCATCCTTAGCCCGTGATGTTTGGGCCATCGAACCATGACCGCGTTTGCGGCTGGAAACATTGCAGCCAGAAAAACGAGCCAGGCCTTTGAAGCAGCGGACTGGCCCAGCCACAGAGTCAGCACCGGCAACAGCGCGACCAGCGGGGCAGCCCCAATCGTCAACACCAGCGGCCCGAACAGCCAGCGCCCTGCCGACGATGCGCCGGCGCCCGCCCCGATGGCGACGCCAACGAATAGTGCAGGCAGGAGCCCGTATATCAGGATCGCCAGGCTTGCCCATATGTGCTGCTGAAAAGCGTCGGCCTGGATGAGCTCAATGACCTTTGCCGCCACGGTTTCCGGCCCAGGAAGCATATAGGGGCGCGCCTGACCGGCCTGGAGCATCGATGTGCTGGCCCACCAAGCGCCGGCCAGTATGGCGGTTCCGAGCGCTGCCTGCAGCAGTGTGTTGACGAAACGCATGGGGTCGTTCCTCGCGCGGTAGCAATTGAACCGATTGCAAATATACCACGTCATAACGTGGGGGGACGCTCTCGCTTTGAACGCGACATCGCACTATCTAGCTGCTTATGAGCGAAGTCGACCAGGAAAAGAACCGGTTTTCAGCGCGTGCCGCACGTTACGCACGGGTTGGTGCCAATATGGGTGGTATTGCGGCACGGCTGGCCGGCGCAAGGTTTTTGGGGCTTCCGCTCGACCGTGGCCGCAACGCCATTGAACTCGCCGCTGCGCTCGGCGGGCTCAAAGGCCCGATCATGAAAGTGGCGCAGCTCATGGCCACTATACCGGATGCGCTCCCGCCCGAATATGCCGCCGAACTCGCCACGCTGCAGAGCGAGGCGCCGCCGATGGGCTGGGCTTTTGTCAAGCGGCGCATGATGGCGGAACTTGGCCCCGACTGGTCGAAGAGATTTGCGCAGTTCGAGCATCATCCGGCGGCTGCCGCTTCACTTGGCCAGGTGCATCGTGGGCGTGCGCACGATGGTGCAGAACTTGCCTGCAAACTGCAATATCCCGATATGCAGTCGGCGGTCGAAGCCGATCTCAAGCAGCTTGACCTGATCTTCGCCATCCATCGCCGCATGGACCCCGCAATCGATACGAGCGAGATCGCGCAGGAGATCGGCGCGCGCATCCGTGAGGAACTCGACTATCGGCGTGAGGCTAAGCATGTCGCGCTCTATCGCGCAATTCTCAGCGACAGCGATCTCATCCGGGTGCCAAAGCCGTGGCCTGATCTTTCGACCGGACGCCTGCTGACGCTCGATTGGCTCGATGGGGGGCATCTGCTTACTCACAAGGACGCACCGCTTACGATCCGCAATCGGCTCGCGACCGCTATGTTCACCGCCTGGTGGTTCCCGTTCAGCCGCTTCGGCGTGATCCACGGCGACCCGCATCTCGGCAATTATTCCGTGTTCGAGCGCGACGGTGAGGCGGGCGGCATCAACTTGTTGGACTACGGCTGTATCCGCATCTTTCCGCCCTCTTTCGTCGGTGGCGTCGTCGACCTCTACAACGGATTGCGCAGCCGTGACGACGACCTTATCGTGCATGCCTATGAGACATGGGGGTTCCAGAACCTTACCCGAGATCTCATCGACACCCTCAACATCTGGGCCAGATTCATTTACGGGCCATTGATTGATGATCGCGTGCGCAGTATCGCGGATGGGGTTAAACCTGGCGAATATGGGCGCCGCCAGGCCTTCGAAGTTCACAAGGCGCTCAAGGAAAAAGGTCCGGTGCGGGTGCCGCGCGAATTCGTGTTCATGGACCGTGCCGCCATCGGGCTCGGCGGCGTCTTTCTTCATCTGCGCGCGGAACTCAATTTCTATCGCCTGTTCAATGAAGCGATCGAGAATTTCTCGGTCGCACGCGTGGCGGAACAGCAGAAGGGGGCGTTGACGGCGGCAGGACTTTCAGGCGCGTAACGCCGCAACTATCATTGCAAATTGCGCCTACGGTTGGTGGAGGGGAGATGCCAGGCGTCAGCGATCCGATCCTGGTCGTAGGCGGCGGGCTTGGCGGGGCCACTGTCGCGCTAGCACTTGCGCGCAAAGGTTTTGCGGTTCGCCTGCTCGAGCAGGAGCGGGAATTCGGCGTTATCGGCTACGGCATCCAGCTCGGTCCCAATGCCTTTCATATGTTCGAGCGGCTCGGCGTCAGCGAAGCCGTATTGGCGCATTCGATCGTTCCGGACGCGATTGTGATGATCGATTCCGTTGATGCCGGCGTGATCGCGCGCATCCCAACCGGGCCCTCGTTCGTGGAGCGTTTCAAGCATCCCTATATCGTCATCCATCGGGTTGATCTGCATGGCATCCTGCTCGATGCCTGCAAGGCGGAAGCCAATATTGAACTGATGTCGCGGACAGGCGCGACCCGTTATGAGGACCTCGGCGACCGGGTGCTGCTGCACACCGGAGACGGCCGCGCGATCAGGGGCGCAGCCGTCATTGGCGCTGACGGACTGCGCTCGACCATGCGCCAGCAGATGTGCAGCGAAGGCGAGCCGCGCATGACCGGCTTCGTCGCGCATCGCACCATTGTGCCGATGGCCGATTTGCGCGCCGATGTCCGTCGCACCGAAGTCGTGCTGTGGTCCGGTCCGGGCTTTCATATCGTGCATTATCCATTGCGCGCCGGTTCGCTGTTCAACATTGTGGCCGTGTTCAAGACGTCGGATTACCTGGAGCGGGGCGATATCGAGCGCCACCGGGCCGATCTGGAGCGCGCCTATGCCAATTCGCACCCTTCGATGAAGGCGCTGCTTTCGATGATGGATTTGAGCCGGCGCTGGGCGGTCTCCGACCGCGACCCGATCCGGCATTGGAGCAGGGGACGTGTGACGCTCCTCGGCGACGCGGCGCATCCGACCCTCCAGACGCTGGCGCAGGGAGCCTGCATGGCGATCGAAGACGCCGTCTGTCTTGCCGAACTGATCGAACAAGCCCGCGGTGATTTCGCCGCTGCCTTCCGCCGCTATGAAAGCGCACGCAATCTGCGCACCGCACGCGTGCAGTTCGAATCCCGGTACCACTGGGACAATTTCTATCATGCCGGTGGGCTGGAGCGCGAAGTGGCACGTGAAATCTGGTCGGGCCGCGGCGAGGATGAAATGTTCAATTGCCTCGCGTGGCTGTATGACGGATTCCCGTTGGCTCAATTGTGAGGAAGGTTGGCCGCATATCCTGGCGTCAATCCCGGAACCAGCCTCGCCGCGGGTACACCTGGGTTTCATAAGCTACGTGAACCTGACGTGCGCGCGAGGGAACTCGGGCTACGATTCTTGCCGGCCCAACGACTTTATTCGGCGGCGTGTGGTGCGCGCGCCGAAGCTCCGAGTGCCTCCAGGACCAGGTCCGGATTGTGAGCGATGACCTTGAGATAAGCCTTGGCTGCCTGATCTGGTTCGATGCGGCCCTGCTCCCAATCGCGGACGGTGCCGACCGGGATCTGAAACTTGTCGGCGAATTCTTCCAGCGTCAGCTTCAGGGCCCGGCGGATGATGAACACACGCGGCCGCGATTTCAGCCGGCCGGGTGCGTAGCTCGATCGCGGCGGATTGTCGGGGTCGCGCAGCGCTGCTGCGTGAACTTCTTCCTCCGTCATCGGCTGGCACGACGGAATCAGCATTTCCACCTCGGTGCCGTCCGGCATTTCGCGGTAAAACTTGCCGTTGCGCTTAACCGCCCTAACGATAGTATCTTTCTTGCTCATGGCGTTCCAGCGTCCTTGCCGATCTGATCCTGATCCGCTCGCCTCTCATTGTGTAAGTAACACCAGCTACGGCATTTCGCGCAAGACAGGCTGGTGTGCTGCGTCATTCAAAATGACGGGGGTCTTTGTAGGGGCGGGTTTGAAACCCGCCCCTAAAATGAAAACCACAGTAGACAAATCCGGCCTGTAGGGGCGGGTTTGAAACCCGCCCCTACGAATCAGAGGTCTTGCATCCCTTCAATTTGATTGAAGCGGGCAACTAGGGATGGCGGTAATTCTCACACACCCAGCCGTTGCCCTGGCGCTACAATTGCGCTAATCCCCGCCCGGCGTTGGTTCTTCCCGAGGCGGATGATACGACGTGACCAAGATTTAGGCAGTTGACCAAGCAACACCGGATCAGGCGCGCCACATGGGGGCGCAGGAGGATTTAGATGGCGGACCACGGCCAGGTCGAATATGCGACCGCAAAGGGTAACGACCTCGCCGAGCACAAGGCGACCTACGAGAGTTTTCTGCAACTGGCCTATATTGGGAGCTGCCTGGTCATCAATATCGTGATCGGCTTGGCCATCGGCGCCACGACCGGGCGATGGGGCATCGCCATCCCGATCATCTTCGTACTGGGCCCGATCATCGCAATCCATGGCTTGGCCAGCGGGGCGAAGGCACCGAGTGGCGCCATGGTCGCGGTTTCCCTTCTTGCCTTGGGCTTTGCGGCGTACACCTGAAAACGCCCGCGATCTGTCGCCATCAACCATAAGGAGACGGCGTGATGCGCATTGCAGTCGCGCGTGAGGCCGACCCCACCGAAGACCGGGTCGCCGCGACACCGGAAACCGTCAAGAAGATGAAGGGTCTCGGTGCCGAGGTCGTGGTCGAGCCGGGGGCCGGGCTCAAGTCGGGTATCTCGGATGCCGAATATACGGCCGCCGGCGCCACGGTCGTGCGTGACGCGGCCACCGAGGCCGACGTCGTTCTCAAGGTCCGCCGGCCCGGCTCGATCGAACTGTCAGGCTACCGGAAGGGCACCCTGGTCATTGCCATCATGGATCCTTACGGCAACGATGCCGCCTTGAAGGCACTCGCGACGGCAGGTGTGTCCGCCTTTGCGATGGAACTGATGCCGCGCATCAGCCGCGCCCAGTCGATGGACGTACTTTCAAGTCAGGCCAACCTTGCGGGCTACCGCGCCGTGATCGATGGCGCTGCCGAATATGGCCGCGTGCTGCCCATGATGATGACGGCCGCCGGCACCGTTCCGGCCGCTCGAATTTTCATCATGGGCGTGGGCGTCGCGGGATTGCAGGCCATTGCGACCGCGCGCCGTCTCGGCGCCATCGTGACGGCGACGGATGTGCGCCCCGCCACCAAGGAGCAGGTGGAAAGCCTCGGCGCCAAATTCGTCGCTGTGGAAGACGAAGAGTTCAAGCAGGCCGAGACCGCCGGCGGCTATGCCAAGGAGATGTCGAAAGAGTATCAGGCCAAACAGGCAGCCCTCGTTGCCGAGCATATCAAGAAGCAGGACATCGTGATCACGACCGCGCTCATTCCGGGCCGGCCGGCACCGCGGCTGATCTCGAAAGAGATGGTGGCATCCATGCGGCCGGGCTCCGTGATCGTCGATCTCGCGGTCGAGCGCGGCGGCAACTGCGAACTGGCCAGGCCGGGCGAGGTTGCCGACGCCAATGGCGTCAAGATCGTCGGTCATCTAAACGTGGCGGGCCGGGTCGCTGCATCGGCGTCGGGTCTCTATGCCAAAAATCTCCTGACTTTCCTCGAAATCCTCGTCGACAAGAAGGAAAAGAAGCTCGCCGTCCCCTGGGACGACGAAATCGTCAAGGCGACGCTGCTTACGCGTGACGGCGCCGTGGTTCATCCGAACTTTGTGCCAAAGAGCGCGGCTTAGGCGTAGTTCTCTTGTAGTTCTCTTGTAATTTTCTTGGAGTTCGAGGCGTTGCGCGGGGACAACGCTTTTTCCGCCGCGGCGCGCTGAAAGGATCCATCTCATGTCGATCATCGACCCCTTCGTGTTCCAGTTTTCGATATTCGTGATGGCGATTTTCGTCGGTTATTACGTGGTCTGGTCGGTGACGCCGGCACTGCACACGCCGCTGATGTCGGTCACCAATGCGATTTCCTCGGTGATCGTCGTTGGTGCGCTGCTGGCGGTCGGCGTCTCTCTGATCGCGGATGATTCCGGCCCGATCCTGGCGCGCATTCTCGGGTTCGTCGCGCTGATATTTGCGTCGATAAATATCTTCGGCGGTTTCCTCGTCACCCAGCGCATGCTCGCCATGTATCAGAAGAAGAAGAAATGAGAGACCGCCGATGACCGCCAATCTCACCGCACTTCTTTATCTCGTCTCCGGCGTCCTTTTCATTCTGGCGCTGCGCGGGCTTTCGAGCCCGGTCACAAGCCGCCAAGGCAATATGTTCGGCATCCTCGGCATGACGATCGCGATCGCGACCACGCTGGCGTCGCATCCGCCGTCCAGCACGGGGACCTGGATCCTGGTCGCCCTTGGCATCGCCATCGGTGGCGGCATCGGCGCCGTGATCGCGCGGCGGGTCCCGATGACGTCGATGCCGGAACTTGTCGCGGCCTTTCATTCGCTGGTCGGCATGGCGGCGGTGCTGGTCGCGGCCGGCGCGCTCTATGCGCCTGCAGCCTTTGGTATAGGCACGGTCGGCCATATCCACGGCGCTAGTTTGATCGAAATGTCGCTCGGCGTTGCGATCGGCGCCATCACGTTCACGGGCTCGATCATTGCGTTCTTGAAACTTTCGGGGCGCATGAGCGGCGCACCGATCCTGCTTCCGATGCGCCATGCCATCAATATGGGATTGGCGATTGCGATAGTCCTCCTCATCTTCTGGTTTGCGAATACGGAGAGCTATTTCGCGTTCTGGCTGCTTTCGTTGGCGTCTTTTGCCTTCGGAGTGCTCATCATCGTCCCGATCGGCGGCGCCGATATGCCGGTCGTGATTTCGATGCTCAATTCCTATTCGGGCTGGGCCGCGGCCGGCATCGGATTCACGCTCGGCAATTCAGCGTTGATCATCACCGGCGCGCTGGTCGGCTCTTCGGGCGCGATCCTGTCCTACATCATGTGCCATGGCATGAACCGTTCCTTCATCTCGGTCATTCTCGGCGGCTTTGGCGGCGAGGTGGCGGGGCCGGCTGCCGGCAAGGAACAGCGCCCGGTGAAGATCGGCTCGGCGGAAGATGCCGCCTACATCATGAAGAATGCTTCCAAGGTGATTGTCGTGCCGGGCTATGGCATGGCCGTGGCGCAGGCACAGCATGCCTTGCGTGAGATGGCCGATCGCCTCAAGAAGGAAGGCGTCGAGGTCAAATACGCCATCCATCCGGTGGCCGGCCGAATGCCCGGCCACATGAACGTGCTGCTTGCCGAAGCCAATGTGCCCTATGACGAAGTGTTTGAACTCGAGGACATCAATTCCGAATTTGCCCAGGCCGACATCGCATTCGTCATCGGAGCAAACGACGTGACCAATCCGGCGGCGGAAGAAGACAAGTCCTCGCCGATCTACGGCATGCCGGTGCTCCAGGTATGGAAGGCCGGCACCGTGATGTTCATCAAGCGGTCGCTGGCCTCCGGCTATGCCGGCATCGACAATACGCTGTTCTATCGCGACAATACCATGATGCTGCTGGGCGACGCCAAGAAGATGACGGAAGGTATTGTAAAAGCGATGTAGCTTTTCGGCGCAGTGCCGTGCACGAAGCTGAACAAGGTGGGCACTGTTGCGAGTATTTCTGATGAGGATGACGGGGGTTGCCAGCAGCACGATTGTGGCCGTTGTTTTCATGGCAATGGGCGTGGCTTCTTCCGCTGCGCAAAATTACCCCTCGCGGCCGGTCACATTCATCACGCCGTTCGCGGCCGGTAGCGTCACCGACGCGACCGCGCGCATGATCGCGCTGCATTTGCAAGGCGCGCTGGGCCAGCCGTTCATCGTTGAAAATCGCGCCGGTGCTGGCGGGCTGGTCGCCGCCCAGGCGGTCGCCCGCGCCAATCCGGATGGCCACACGCTACTGATCACAACGAATTCCACGCATTCGGCGGCGCCCGGCTTGTTCAAGAACGTGCCCTATGACCCGATCAAGGATTTCACGGCGGTCGCGCGCATCGGGAGTTTTCCGTCGCTAATTGCGGTTCACCCCGGACAGCCGATCAATTCGATGCAGGAGTTCGTCGCCTACGCCAAAGCCAATCCCGGCAAGCTCAGTTATGCGCATGGTAACAGCACCGGCCACATCACGGGCGAAGCCCTGAAACGGCGCACCGGCATCGACGTCGTGCGCGTTGCCTATCGCAGCAATCCGGCCGCGATGACGGATCTTATCGCGGGACACATCCCTGCAATGATTCCCGATTTCGGCGTGGCACTGCCGCAGCTCCGGGAACGAAAAATTCGCGGCCTCGCGGTGCTCACCCGTGAGCGCAGCACGATGGTGCCGAACCTGCCGACGCTGCATGAGACCGTGTTGCCGAATTTTGACCTGCTCGCCTGGGCCGGTATTTTCGCACCCGCCAACCTGCCGGCGCCGATTGCAGCGCGCCTTTCGGGCGAGCTGGAAAAGATGCTGTCGCGCCCTGACGTCAAGGAGCGCTTTGTCAATGCGGGTGTCGAGGTATTTTACGGTGGCCCCATGCAATTCGACGAATATGTCAGGGCGGAACTGGTCAAGTGGACCAGCCTGATCCGGGAAGCCGGCATCGAACCGGAATGATTGCGTCAAGATTCATAATACTTCGCGCCAAGCGTATGGTACTCTCAAAGCGGACGGCACCGGTAGGAGAAAACCATGCGATTTGCCTTGATGGGTCTGGCATCCGCGTTTGCCGTATTGGCGCTCGGCGTGCCCTCAAGCGATGCTCAGGAGTCATTTTTTAATAAGCGCTATTGTACGTTTGGCGGTAGCGAACAGTCGGGCGGCCAACCGGATTGCAGCTACAATACCTGGGAACAGTGCCGCGCCTCCGCCAGCGGTCTTGCCCGCTATTGTGGGGAAAACCCGTACTATGCCGAATCAAAACGCGGCGATGATCGCCAGGGAGCGGACTCGAAGCGCAAAGGCCAAGCCAAGCGTAACAATTAGAATCGGAGGCGAGCGATATGCGCACGATTTTAGTTGCAGCGACATTGGCCGTTTCGACACTCGCCGGTGTCGATTCTGGCGATGCCCAGAGCCGCGGACGCCTGACGCCAATAACGGCCGTCAATGCGTTGAGCGGTCGCAATGGCCGTGCTTGTAACTCAAGGCCACATTTGATCTATTCGAGGTCCGAAGATCCGGCCCCCCGATGGCGCGCCCCGCGCCTGGGATTGCTCGAAACCATAAATAACTTAGAATTGTCAAGTGGAGAATTGCATGACGAAAATTTCTACTTGCGTCGCAGCCGTGCTCTTGAGCACCGTTGCGATGCAGGCTTCCGCGCAGGACGCAGACTTTCCGCGGGTGACGGATGCCGTCCTTGCCAATCCGGACCCCTCCGATTGGCTGATGGTCAGCCGCACCTATGACCAGCAGCGCTTCAGCCCGCTCAACCAGATCACCAAGGCCAATGTCGGCCAATTGCGCATGGCCTGGACCCGCGGCCTGCCGCTCGGCACGCAGGAATCGACGCCGATCGTCTATCGCGGCGTTATGTATCTGTTTGCGCCCGGTTCCAATATCCAGGCTGTGGACGCCACCAATGGCGACCTGAAATGGGAATATGTGCGCGATTATAAAGAGAACGTGCGGGCGGCCGCCGGGCGCAATAAAAACATCGGCATATACGACGACATGATCTACCTGGCGGCGCCGGACGGATTCCTGATTGCGATCGGTGCCAAGGACGGAAAGCTGCGGTGGGAAACCAAGGTCGATGACGGCGGCCAGACGGCTGGCGGCATGTTGGTTGCCGACGGCAAGGTGATCACGGGCCGCACATGCCCGCAGGGTGTGCGCGCCTTCTGTTTTATCTCGGCGCACGACGCCAGGACCGGCAAGGAACTCTGGAAGTTCTATTCAACGGCAGCGCCCGGCGAGCCCGGCGGCGACACCTGGGCCAATATGCCGGTCGATCAACGCGCGGCAGGGCCGTGGGGCCTGCCGGGGTCATATGATCCCAAGCGTAAAATGATCTACTGGGGCATTGCAAACCCAAATCCCTATACGCGGTTGACGCGCCACGGCAGCCATGACGCGGTGTCATTCACGGCGCCGGCCAACCTCTACAGCAACTCGACCGTCGCGCTTGATGTCAACACCGGCAAGCTTTCCTGGTACTACCAGGAGCTTCCGGGCGACGACTTTGACGCGGATCACAACCAGGAGCGTATCCTCATCAAGACCCGCCTCAATCCCGATCCGCGGCACGTGCGCTGGATCAGTTCGGCGCTGCCGCGCAACGAAGAGCGCGAAGTTATTGTGACGGTCGCCGAAGGTGGCGGCATGTTTGTGATCGATCAGGAGACTGGCCGGTTCCTGTGGTCGCGGCCCTTCCCCTTTGACGATCCGAATATCAGTATGAACGACATCGACGTGAAGACGGGTGAAACGCGCATCAACGTCGACAAACTGTTTAAGAAGGACGGCGACACGGCCTTTGTCTGCTACCACAATACGCGCGGGCTCTGGTCGATTGCCTATCATCCGGGCAAGAATTCGGTCTACGTCCCATTCCAGGACCAATGCTTGACCATGACCGCGAACACCAAGAGCAAGACCGGCTGGGGACCGCGCAGGGGCGTCCCGCGTCCGGGCGTCGACGACAAGAAGTTCATGAATATCGGCAAGCTCGATATCGGGACGGGCGAACTCAAGATCCTGCACTCGCAAGCTCAGTCCGGCCAGGGCTCGGCCCTCGTCACCGCCGGCGATCTCGTGTTCTGGGGCGACACCAACCGCCGCTTCCGCGCCTTTGACGCCGACGACGGCAAGCTTCTCTGGGAATCCATCGTCGGCGGCATGGTGATGACCTCGACCATCACCTATGCGGTCAACGGCAAGCAATACGTTATGATCAACACCGGCGAAGGCCAGTCGGTCACCGCCGGTCCGCTCAGCATCACCGGCAAAACCATGGCGCCGGCCGTGCGCGGGCATAACTCCGTCGTAGTCTTTGCATTGCCGTAGGACGGAATAGCCATGACGCGCCCTTTCCGCGCGCGTCATGGCGTATTCCGCCGGTCGACTGCGGGGGTGGATTACGTGATACGCAAGGGCTATCGCTACTGCGTCAGAAGCGCGGAACTCTTCCGGCCTCATGGTGAGGAGCGCTGCTCTTAGTAGCGTGTCTCGACAATGCAGGCCGAGCCCAGGCCGCAGTCCTGCGACGCCTTAGCCGGCGCGAGGTCCGAGTGAGACTCCTAAAACTTTTTGACACAGGAGGGCTGATGCGCGCCTTACGCGCGCTACCCGGGGGTATTTCGTGGTGCAGGCGACGAGCGATCAAACGCCTGAAGGCGACAACGAGCAACTGCACAAGCTCGGATATCGGCCACGATTCAAGCGGTCCATGGGTCTGTGGGGCAATTTCGCCCTCGGCTTTACCTATTTGTCGCCGGTCGTCGGAGTCTACACGCTGTTCTCCATTTCGCTCGCGGCCGGCGGTCCGCCGTTTTTCTGGAGCTATCTCATCGTCGGCACCGGCCAATTTCTGGTTTGTCTCGTCTTCTGCGAGATCGTTTCGCAATATCCGATCGCTGGCGGGATTTTGCCCTGGGCCACGCGATTGGTCGGTGTTCGCTGGGGCTGGCTCACGGGATGGATTTATCTCTGGGCGCTCTGCGTAACGATCGCCGCGGTTGCGGTCGGGGCGGCACCGTATCTCGCGGCCCTCTTCGGTACCGCGGCGGCGAACAGCACGACGATGACCGTCTTCGCGTTGGGATTGCTCGCACTGTCGACCATCTTGAACTTGAGCGGGACCAAGTGGCTGGCGCGCATGGTTTTGTTCGGCTTCCTTGCCGAATTGATAGGAGCACTCGTCGTCGGCGCTTATCTCCTGATGTTCTGGCGTGTGCAGTCCCTGCATGTGCTGTTCGAAACGTTCGAGATCAGGATCGACGGCAGCTATTGGCCGGCATTTCTTGCCGCCGGGCTGGCCGGTATATTTCAATATTACGGCTTTGAAGCCTGCGGCGACATTGCCGAGGAAGTGCGTGACCCGTCGCAGCGCATCCCCGTGGCGATGCGGATGACGATCTATATCGGCGGCGCTGCCGCGATGTTCACCTGTCTCGCGCTCATTCTTGCCACACCCGACATTCGCAAGGTGATTTCCGGCGAGGACAAGGATGCAGTCGCCACCATACTCTCACAAGCATTCGGGCCCTACGGCGCACGGGCGGTTATCGCGGTGGTCACCATTTCATTCGTGTCCTGCGTACTCAGCGTGCAGGCAGCGGCCAGTCGCCTGTTGTTTTCCTTCGGCCGCGAACGAATGATCGTGGGCTACGCTTTTTTTGGGCGAGGTTCGGGGCAAGTGCCCATTGCGGCGCTGATCGCCTGTGGCATCGCGCCGACGGTATTCGTATTGATTGGATACCTGCGCGAGGACGCGCTGACGACAATCGCCAGCTTCGCCGTGGCTGGAATTTACGTCGCATTCCAGATGATCGTTGGCGCCGCGCTATTCGCGCGCTGGCACGGATGGAATGCAAGCGGCGCGTTCAGACTCGGTCGCTTGGGCTGGCCGGTTACCGTGGCAGCGCTCGCCTACGGCATCACCGCAATCGTCTGCATTGCATGGCCGCGGTCGCCGGAGGCGCCCTGGTACGCCAATTATGCCGTGCTGCTGTCGACCGTCGCGGTGGTGGCAGGCGGCCTCCTCTACATGGCGATCGGAAGGCCCTTCCGCACCAACAGCATTGCAGCCGCGCCGCGATGATTTCCTTGCTGCTTGTAGCGGATGTTAGTACAGCACGGGGAACCGTGCCAACCACGTTCGGAACAGGAGCGTCCGCCTCGATGACGACGAATAGCAAGCCCGATTCTGCGGCAAGCGAACCGAAGAAATTTCTCCTCGACCCCTATAAGGACTGGGCCACAGGCGAAGACATACCGATCCATCTCGACTTCGGCCACGACCTGATCTCGTTGGAGACGGGTCCCTGGGCGCGGTACGATGCACGCGGTTGTTTCGCGCATACCCACGGCGCCGGCGACTTCATGACCAATTATGTGATCGAGGTTGCGCCGGGCAAAAAGACGCGTCCGGTCAAGCACCTCTATGAGGCGTTCTTCTATGCGCTGACCGGGCACGGTTCCACGACCGTTTGGCTGCCGAACGGCGAGACGCGCAGTTTCGAATGGGGCCCCAAGGCGCTTTTTGCGATCCCGCTCAATTGCCAATATCAGATTTTCAACAATTCCGGCCTCGAACCGGTACGGCTGTCGTGCACCAGCGACGCGCCGCTCACGATCAATCTTTATCACAACCTGGATTTTGTCTTCGACAACCCCTTCACCTTCCCGGACCGCGCCGGCCAATCGAAGCATTTCGAAGGGGAGGGCGATCTGCGCTCCTACGAAACCAAGATGCAGTCGGCGATCCGTAACGTGTGGGAGACCAATTTCGTTCACGACCTCACAAGCTTCAAGCTCTACGAACTCGAAGCGCGTGGCAAGGGATCGCTCAACGTCAGTTTCGTCCTTGCCGACGGCACCATGCATTCGCACGTGTCGCAGATTCCGATGGGCCGCTATAAGAAGGCGCATCGTCACGCGGCCGGCACGCACGTCCACGCGGTCGATGGCGAGGGCTATTCGCTTCTCTGGTATGAGGGTGAATCGGAATTCAAGGAATTTCCGTGGCGCCACGGCTTTATGTACACGCCCCCCTTCTGGATGTTCCATCAGCATTTCAATACATGCGACAAGCCGGCGCGCTATGTCGCCTGCAGCTTGGGGAGCCGGCGCTATCCGTTCATTTCGCTCCGGCGCAAAAGTTCCGAAGGGGGCGGTTCGGTATCGGTGCAACAGGGCGGCCGGCAGATCGAATATGAGGACCAGGATCCGCGCATTCATCGCAAATGGCTCGAGGCGATTGCCGAGACCGGCGTCGAGTCGGAAATGGGCGACACTTTCGACGAGCCCGCCATCCTGGCCCTGCCGGATAGTGCAATGACGGGCGTGATCCAGACTCCGAGGTCGATCGGACCCGCGGTGTGACGCGTCATCGGTGGCCGCGCATTTCGCGCGGCCTCGAAGGATGACGCGGAGAAATCAATATTTTCTGCCTCTGCGCCGGATATCACCTGATGCACGATTTCGAACTTGAGCACGAACACGACGACCTGACCGAGGCCGAGCGCAACGCGATCGCGAAGGCCATCTGGGAGCAGGAAACCGTCGAACTGCGCACGGTGGGCATCGACATCGGCAGTTCGACCTCGCACCTCTTGTTTGCGCAAGTGACGCTCAAGCGTCAGTCGGAAGGTCTGTCGAGCCGTTTCGTCGTGGTCGACCGGCAGGTGATCTGGCGCTCGCCGATCATGATCACGCCGTTTCTCGCCGACGGCACGATCGACGCCAAGGCGCTCGAACATTTCGTCCAGCACGCCTATCGGGACGCGGGATTGCGCCGTAGCGACATCGACAGTGGCGCCGTCATCCTCACCGGCGAAGCGATCAAGCGGACGAATGCGCGCGCCATTGATGAAATCTTCGCACGGGAATCGGGAAAATTCGTCTGCGCCACCGCGGGCCACAAGCTTGAAAGCATTCTGGCGGCGCATGGCTCGGGCGCCACCGCTCTGTCGCGGCGCCGTAACGCCTGCGTGCTGCATGTCGATGTCGGCGGCGGCACCACCAAGCTCGCGCTGGTCGACAAGGGTGAGATCAAGAGCGTTGCGGCTTTTGCGGTCGGCGGACGGCTGATCGCACAGGACGTCCAAGGAGCATGGACCCGCGTCGATGATTCGGCGCTACGTGTGGCTCACGAACTCGGCATCGCGACGACGCCCGAGAGTCTGAGCGATGCTCACGCGCGCCACGCCATCGCGAAGCGCCTTGCCGCCTTGGCGGTCGACCAGATCACCGGCACGCCGCGGGACTGGCTTGGACGTGCGCTCGAATTGACCGAGCCGCTGGAATGGTCTGCCAAACCGGAATTCGTGACATTTTCCGGCGGAGTGGCCGAGTATATCTTTGCGCACGAAACGCACGACCATGGCGACATCGCGCGCCTCCTGGCCGATGAACTGGTCGCACAATTAAAGACACGGTTGTCGGTTCCAGTCGTCGAGCCCGGCGAGCGGATTCGCGCGACCGTCATCGGGGCGTCGCAATTCACCGTGCAGGTCAGCGGCAAGACCATCTACCTGCCCGATGCCGGCATTTTACCGATGCACAACATTCCCGTCGTACACCTCGGCCTCGACATATCCGGCGACATCGATGAGGGCCAGGTTGCCGCGGCTTTTGCAAAGAGTGCAGCGCTTCTTGATCTCGCACCGACCGCTTCGCTGGCGCTCGCCTTCACCTGGGAAGGCCAGCCGGAATATCCGCGCCTTGCCGCCATGGCGCGCGCGATCATGCGCTTTGCGGCGCCGGACGGCCGGCGCGACGGCGTGCTGGTATTGATGATCGACGGCGATGTGGGCCGCGGTCTTGGCCGCATCCTCGACAAGGAACTCCATCTGCAAGGCAAGCTCATCTCGGTCGACGGCGTGCAATTGCGCGAACTGGACTTCGTAGACATCGGCGAAATGCTCGATCCGCCTGGTGTCGTGCCGGTGGTGATCAAGTCGCTGTTGTTTTCGTGAGGGCGGCTGGCGCCTTTCCAACTTCCCGGAACCTAATCTGCCAGGGCGCGAATCCCAACTTGGAACAAGGGCCATACCGGCGTATCCGGCAGAAACAGGGCGAAGGCGAGAAGGGCCGCAGGCAGCATCGGGATTTCGCTTTCCTTGCCGTGCAAAAGCCGCACCACCGGCACGGATAGTGCGGCAAAAATTGCGGTCACGCATAGAAAACCCGCGAGCGTCCCGGTCGGTCCCATCCAGAGCGAGGCCGCCGCCAGGAGTTTGGCGGTTCCGCCTCCGATCATACTGCGCATCCACCAGCCCGCGATGAGGACGGCCAAACCGGTGACTGCGTGTTCGACCACCGTCTCGACGGGCAGCTTTGCGGCGAGCGCCGCGACGAAAAAAGCGAGCACCAAGCCGCCGGAAAGCTTGTTAGGAATGTTGTACTGGCTCATGCGCCGACAATAACAACAAAATATTGCCGTTTGCTTACCCAGGCGAGCTTAAAACGGTCTGTGCAATTCGCTGTCCCAATCCCGCACCGTCATCATTGATAAGGAAAACCGTCATCGTCCGGTTGCGAACCTGCGCAAGGGTTCCCGCGTTCAATTTAGAACAACAATGGGAGACCGTCATGACGAACCACAAAGGCGCTGAACACCACCGCTCTGCCGCTGACCATCACGAGAAGGCCGCTCAGCATCATCGCGACGCCGCCACGCACCACGATGACGGTGATCATGGCCGAGCGGCGCATCATGCACACACGGCCCATGGCCACGCGACGCATGCGACGCATCATGGCAGCGAAGCTTCGAAGCATCACGCGGAAAATCACGGTCATTCTGGCCACGAATGATGACCAGTCTGTTGCAAGGTTAATTCGTCCAGTTTTTCGTCGCGGCGGACGCGCAAAGTTCCTGGGTTCGGCGGCGCAGGATCATTCTTGCCGACCCAGTGAACGAATCCTGGTCGCTGACATCGCGGGATCTCGGTCCGCGCAACAGAAGCCTTCCGCGCCAGCGGGCCTGATAAGCCCCGCGCGATTGTGATTTCCGTGAACATCAATTCCGCCTCGCCCGATATGGCCCCAGCTCCTTCGCGGCTTGCTCTGCAATCGACGTATCGACGATGCGTTCGACCGTCATGTTGGGGTCTTGCAGCAGTTTCAATTCCTTGAAAAACGCCAGGTCGTTGCGCAGGCCTTTGAGATTGAGCTTGCCGTCCGGATCAATCGCCGCCGGCGTGATTTCGCGATGCACCTTGGCGTCCTTGATGAAGGTGAATTCAGTGAGGAGCGACACCACCTCGTCGGCATTGGGGCCGGCGAGCCGGCCATCGGCGAGCGCGTCGTTGTAGTCGCGCACCGCCCGGATATAGGCGCGCATGAATTTGAGCGCGACCTGAGGCCGCTGCCGCATGAACAATTCCGAATAGAGGACGACGGCAGTCTGCTGGTCCGGATAGATTTCGTCGTTGCCGGCGACGCGCACGGCCAGCCTGTTTTGCACCGCTTGCGTCGATGTCGGCTCGTTGGTCATGCTGGCGTCGATCGCCTTGTTGGCATAGGCCGGAAGGTGCTGGGGGAATTGCAGTTCCACCATATTGGCGTCGGCCCACGTAAGACCGCCGCGCTTGAGCGCCTCGTTGACGGCGGAGGAATTGGCGCTGGCGAAAGTGCCGACCGCGATCTTCATGCCCTTGAGGTCCCGGAACGTCTTGAAGCGGCCGCTATCGACCAAGTCCTTGCGCACCATGAGGCCCGAGAAACCGTAGCCGGGTCGCATCGAGCCCTTGTCGGCGACGGCGCGCAGCGCGATGTCGCGCTCGACCGCGTTGTAAAGCCCCGCCGAGACCGTGCCGGCGCCGACGTCGAGTTGACCGCGGCCGAGCGGACCTATCATCTGCGGCGCATTCGCGAGCTGGGTGAACTCGACGTTCAGCCCTTCCTGCCGGAAGTAGCCCTTCTTTTGCGCGAGGAAGAACCCGACGTCGCTCGCGATCGCCGCCGAGGCGACCTTTACGGTCGAGGTTTGTGCGACCGAACCGATGCCCCACAACACCAGCATTGCCAAGGACACCGGTGCAACTGCCGCAACTGCGGACATAAGCCTCGCCATTCCAAACCTCCCCGATCACACATGTAACTCAGGTTACCCCTAGCTGCGAATATGCGCTATGATGTAGTGCCGCCGTGAAACGGTGGCGACTGCAAGGGGAGGAATGTGCACATGCGACGCATTGTCCTGGCATCCGCAACCATACTGGCCATGGTGCTTCCCTTGACGCCCCCGGCCTCGAGCCAATCTTTGGGACAATCCCTCGGCCAACCTTCGGGCCCGTCTGAAGGGATGGTGGTCGAGCGATTGACCCGCCCGGGAAATCGAACGGTGTTCGCTTCCAGGCTGGCGACGGATACTCAGCCTTGTCCGACCATCGAAGGGCGAGAAACGACCCCTTTGAGGGCGCCACGACTTGGACGAACCGTTCTTGCGGAAGCACTCGTCTACACCGACAGCACCGTGGGTTACGTGTACTTGATCGCTTATGCCAATGGGCCGCACGAGGTCTATTTTTCAAGCTACACCAAGAGCAATTGTCGCCTGGAGGAGGCGCAGTCCCATGGGCGCGTTTTTGTCGGCGACGATCATTTCAAGCAGGCGAGGTTGTATTATCACAGCCTGTTCAATGAACTTACGGAGTGACTGGACAACGCTGTTCATCACCACGCGCTTCTATCTCATCGGCGTGAACCTGAAAGTGCCCGGCGTGCCGGTGCCGGTTCCGCGATAAACGTGAGTGTGCTGGGGGCACTTGAAAGAGGAGAAAGTCCATGCGTGTTATCGTGTTTGCTTTGGTGGCCGTCGTCACGACGTTTGTCACAAGCGTTGAACCCGGCTATGCCCAGAACCGCCGCTTCTGCACCGAGCGTTCCATCTGGTCCTGGGGCTTTCCGAATTGTGCCTACGACACATTCGAACAATGTCGCGCC
>DATGVJ010000470.1:0-4280 GCA_035300505.1 Xanthobacteraceae bacterium | reverse complement strand
TGCTCCTCGTCGCGGGCGTCTGGACAACGCGCGGCGTGAGGTGAACCTTCGCTCAAGCTTCTTGCGCACCTCATCACAAGAGAGCGGCTTGGCGTCGTGTCATACTAGCGAAACATGCCGGCATTACGCTACCTGTGGTCTCGTCCATTTCTTGCCCGCAGTGTCCTGGCCGCAGTTCTTGAAATTCTGCTTGGCGCCAAGGACTTGCGGATTATGGCGTGTTTCTTGTGGCCATTCTGCAACAGTCACCAAAAAAAACATAGTAATGCACAGGCACCTATTGCAATCCCAAGTTACAAGTCGTCAACTACAATTTGCTGATGTTTCGATATCGAGTCGCAGTGATCGAGGGGGTAGCGATGAAAACATTTATCATGTCAGCCATAAGTGCGGCGGCGCTCGCGCTCGCAAGCGCCGCTATGACGAGCGGGTCTTTGGCAGCCGATATGTCGCCTGTCTACAAGGCAGCGCCGCAGCAGGCCAAGGATCAGGGTGTCGACGGCTTCATCGATCTCTATGGGGGCGGACAGTGGTGGAAATGGAATCCTGACGATTTCCCACCCGGAAAGGGTAACCAGGGGGGTCTCGGAGCCGCGGCGCGGGTGAACTGGTGGATAAACTCACCGTGGGCGATCCAGCTCGATACTCAGTCGGAATGGTGGGCGAAGACCAAGGTTTTCGGGGACGCCAATGGTGCCTGGGCCGGACCCATTACGGCGCAGATGGCCGCCCATATCGCCTGGCGCGATCCGAACAAATACGCGTTCAGCTTGCTGCTCGGCCAGTTTGTCCACGACGATGTTGGTGGAATCGGCTATAACGTCTGGGCCACTTACGCCTTGATCGGTGGCGAAGCGCAATTCTATTTCGGCGACTTGACCCTTTATGGCCAGGGCGGCGTCTTGTTGCGCGAAAGTTGCTCCATAACCTGCTTCCCCCTCAAGGATATCTGGTGGGCACGCGGCATCGGGCGTTATTTCTTCACGGCGAGGGACAAGCTTCAGGCCGAGTTCGGTTATGCCGAGGGCAAGGACACCCTCAACATCTCCACAGGCCGCATCACGACCTGGGGCGCGGAATACGAACACTGGATCGACAAAACACCGGTTTCGGTGTGGGTCGGCTATCGCGGCTGGCACTTCGACAACACGCACGACTTATCATACAAAACGACGGCGAATGAAATCTGGGCGGGGGTGCGCCTGTGGTTCGGTGCCCCGTCCGATCTCAAGGCAGTCGACCGCAAGGGCGCGACCTGGGACACGCCAAAGTTCCTTCAGACTCTCACCTGGACGGGCGCAGTTGGCGATATCCAAATTCCTAGCAGGTGACCGTCGGAAAATACAAGGCCGGGCCGTGACCTAGCGGCCACGGTTTCGGAGAGCGGGCCCTGTGTGGGCCCGCTTTGCTGTGCAGTGAATGGGTCGCAGGGCGGAATAGCCCCAAGGGCGCGCCACCGCGCCATCAACTTGGTCGCACGCTTCCTCGCGCCCTTGAGGCGTATTCCGCCAGACCCTCACGGCGGCGGGGGACGGCGCAATACGCCACGACGCATAGAAAGAGCGGCACAAGCGCGTTCACGCGCGTCTTACGCGCTATGGCTATTGCGCCCTACGGGCCTGCGTAATCGCGCTCGACTTTCGCTACCCGCAATTCGTAGTGCGCGTACCAGCGTTCTTTGCCAAGGCGCTGGGCTTCAAGATGCCGCGCATTGCGTTTCCACGCACCGATGGACGCTTCGTCCGTGAAATACGCAACCGTGATTCCAAGACCGTCGGCGCCGCGAACACTTTCTGCCCCGAGGCAACCGGGCTGCTTGACAGCCAATTCAAACATGGCCTCCGCCATCTCCTCGTAGCCCTGATCGCCCTCCGTGCGGCGTGAAGTGAATATCACGGCATAATAGGGTGGCGGAGGTGTGTTGGCGAAACCGGTGTGCATGTAAGCCTCGTCATCAATGACGCATGAATTTGCGATAAACGGAATTCAACGCCGGAAAACGGTCGGTGCGGTCTCCACGCCGAGATCATTGAGAAACGCGATTGGTCCTGCCTGGTCGTTGTCGAAGACAGCCGCCGTGAGTGGTCCGCCGTAAACGGCGCCGGTGTCGAGATTGAGCCGATTGGCACGAAAATCCGGCACGGCGCCGCGCAGTCGCGTATGCCCATGCACCACAAGACGACCATGGTCCTGCTCGGAAGACAGAAACGGTTCCCGAATCCATAGCAGGTCTTCCGCTACCTGCCGGCTCAATTCGACCGCCGGGTTCACACCCGCATGTACGAAAAAGCGCAGGCCGTCGTCGAACCACAATGGCAACGCGCCGATCCAGTTATAATGCCCGACCGGTAATTCATCTGTAGATTCGACCCCATAGCTATCGAGGGTCTCCGAGCCACCCTGAGCCAGCCACATCAGGCGATCTTGGCCATTGGAAATGATAGCGTTGAGCATCATCACTTCGTGGTTGCCGCACAGGCATATCACGTCATCCGGTTTGCCGCGCTGCAATTCTATCAGCATTGCAACGGTATCGCAGCTGTCGGGTCCGCGATCGACATAGTCCCCGAGAAAAACATAGCGCGCCGGCCGTGCGCCCCGATGGCGATCACAGAGTTCAAGAAGCCGAAGCATCTTGTCGAGACATCCGTGGACGTCGCCGATGGCGTAGGTAATCAAATTTCCTGCGGCCATTGCTGCGTTCGCCCTGCGCGTGGATTAAGATCGGTTTTATACGGCGTCGTTGGAATTGTTAAAGCGGATTACGCCATCCCGCACGCAAATCGCAGGTTTGGCCGGTCTGCCTTGCTGTATATCTAATATCGCGTCGTCAATTCGGTAAGCCAATCCGGCGACGCGTCGACGACGATCGCCTCCAGATATTTGTCGAGCCCTGTCAGTACCAGCACGCCGGTTGCGATCAGCACAACACCCAATGCAAGCTTCCCCCCTTTGCCAACCGACAGCATGCGGTCGCGCCAGCGGCGGAGCGTTTCGCGCGACAAAAGACCAAGCAACAGAAGCGGCAGCGCCGCCCCCAGTCCGAAGACCAGCATGGTGACGGCAACGCGCGCAATATCCTGTCCCTGCGCCGCCAGCAATGAGGCGGCGCCCAAGGTCGGCCCGACGCACGGGCTCCATAAAGCGCCGAGCAGCAGGCCGACCCCGAACTGGCCGCTCGCGCCCGACATTGAAAAACCTGCGGAACGTTGTTCGATCCACCCGCTGACGGGTGCCGCAGCGAGGGAAAAACGCGTCTGCAATTGCGGGACGATGAGAACGAGTCCCACGCTCAAGAGCAATGCCGCGGCGACGCCACGAAAGACATCAGTATCGAGCCCGATCGAAAACCCGATCAGTGCGACAAAAAGACCGACGACGACAAAGGAAAAAGCGAGCCCCGCGGCAAGTGCTGCGGGGCCGGCGCGATGTTCGCTCGCGGCCGTGGCGAGCACAATGGGCAACAACGGCAAGACACACGGCGAGAGCGTCGAGAGGACGCCCGCCACGAATGCCAAACCGACGTTGCCCATGTTAAACTTACATGATGGCCTTATAAAAGGAGCCTCAATAAGAGGAGCCTCAGATGGATTGATCCAGCAGGGCCTCGATGCTGGCCGCATCGGTGTCGCCGGCCGAACGGCCGGTTTCCTGCTTGCCCTTGAAGGTGATCAGCGTGCTTTGCACCCGCACATTGAATTTGCGCAGCAGGTCCTTCTGGGTATCGAAATCGATTTCAAACCTTGCCACGTCCTTGAACTTCGGTTGGGCAGAGAGACTTGCGAGGATGGGCGCCTGGGCTTTGCAGGTCGGGCACCAGGGCGCCGTGACCTCTACCAAAATCGAGCTGCCGGCAGCCTGCGCGGCTTCGAACGCCGCGGCGTCGAACGGTTTCTTGTCAAGGGCCGCAGCAGGTGCTGCGGACAGAAGGATTGGCGATGCCGCAAGTGCCGTCAGAACATCACGTCTCGTGAGCATGTGGTCGCTCCCATAATGATTGAACCCCGACTGTAGCGGAAACTTCTTAGCGCCAACGATCAAAATTACGGAACGCCGGATCAAAAAATCGTGGTGGGCATCCGCTTCGCTCGACACCGGCGTCAGGACTCTTAAAGCCCGGATGCAGGGGCACTTGGTCCGCGCCAGCGGGACATGTGACGCGTAATCCGGGGACACCGCCAACCCCAGCCCTGGGATGCCGCCCCGCATTTCGCACGCCGTCAAGATTGCGCTGTTGGTGCAAGGTTGACATGGCGCGCTTCATAGCCCGTCGCAGACGG
>DATGVJ010000469.1:0-4241 GCA_035300505.1 Xanthobacteraceae bacterium | reverse complement strand
AAGGTGGGCGAGAGCAGCCGGGACAATGGGATCCGTCCGGACGAACTGGCTTCGTGGATGCTGGTAGCCAGCGCGGCGATGAATCTCGATGCGGTGGTAAACAAATGAGTGTTAGACAACTGAAACCGAACATTCAAGAGGACTGCGGAAGCTGTTGTGATCATGGAGGCGCGGGACCGACTGTCTACGACCTTCCGGTCCCGCTGGAACTTCGTGAGGAATGGCGGCGGCTTGCAGCGCGCAGACATTTCCTCGGCGCCATGGGCAAGACGCTTGGCTGGGCAAGCCTTTGCACTTTGTTTGGCGGCGGTCTGACACCGCGAGTGGTCCACGCGGCCAGCGAGTCACCGACAATTTCGCCAGGGCATTACGTGCCGGACTTTGCGCCAAGGGCCAAGCGTGCGATCTATCTTTTTATGTCCGGTGCGCCCCCACAGATGGATTTATGGGACTACAAACCTGGACTTGCGGCTCTTTATGATAAGGATCTTCCAGATTCCGTGCGAGGCACGCAGGCCTTGACGGGCATGACCGCCGGCCAGGCACGTTTTCCGATTGCGCCATCGCATTGGGGTTTCACGCGCCAGGGCAAATCAGGCCGCTGGGTGAGTGACCTGCTTCCATGGACAGGTAGGCTGGTGGACGAACTGGCACTGGTGCAGTCGCTGCAGACGGATGCTATCAATCATGAACCGGCCATCTTATTGATGAATACCGGGAATATGGTGCCTGGCAAGCCGTCGATGGGCGCGTGGCTTTCTTACGGGCTTGGCAGCATGAATGAAAACCTGCCCACGTTTGTGGTGCTGAATTCGCTGACGTTACCCGGCACAGACTTACAACCGATTTCGCCAAAATTATGGAGCAGCGGATTTTTGTCAAACGAATATGCCGGGGTCGCATTCCGTTCACAAGGGGAGCCAGTGCTATATCTTGGCGATCCAAAGGGCATGAGTCGAAAAACGCGGCGCACGCTGATCGACACTGTGAATGCAATCAACCAAATGACGTTTGAAGAAGTGGGTGATCCGGAGACTAACGCGCGCATTCATCAGTACGAGATGGCGTTCCGCATGCAAACTTCGCTGCCGGAGCTAACGGATATGGGTGACGAGCCGGACAGCACCTGGACATTGTATGGAGACGAAGCAAGACAGCCGGGCACCTTTGCGTACAACTGCCTGCTGGCGCGGCGCATGGCTGAGCGCGGGGTCCGGTTTACACAGATCTACCAGCGCGGATGGGATGTGCACTCGAATGCTGTCCCTAATTTACCCAAGCTTTGCGGGGCCACGGATCGCGCTTCGTACGCGCTGGTAACGGATTTGCGGCGGCGCGGGCTTCTGGATGACACGTTGGTGTTATGGGGCGGCGAATTCGGACGCACCGTATACAGCCAGGGCGGCCTTTCCAAGGAAAACTACGGACGGGATCATCATCCGCGTTGCTTCACGATGTGGATGGCAGGTGGGGGCGCTAAAGCCGGGATCGTCCACGGAGAAACTGACGATTTTTGCTACAACGTGGTGAAGGACCCGGTGCATGTGCGCGACTTCAATGCAACCGTGCTTCGATTGCTGGGCATCGATCACCAAAGGCTGACGTTCAAGTTTCAGGGTCTGGAACAAAAATTGACGGGAGTCGTTCCGGCGAAAATCGTGCCGGAACTAATGTCATGAAATCTTCCTCGCGAAGGTCTTTTCTTGCCAACTGCTCGGCAATGGCTGCTGCGGCCGCAATTCCTCGTTTCTACGTGCAGACATCGGACAAGTCCGGGCAGCGTTTGCCGGTGGTTGGTTCGGGCGTTCACACTTATGAATGCGTGCATGATTGGCTCACGCCGCCGGATGGGCTGGTCTGGGGAGACACGCACGGACTCGCCCAGGACGAGCAAGGGCGGATCTATGTGGCCCACACGGTCAACAAGTCGAGCATGCGTGGCGAATCGGTCGTAATTTATGACGCCGATGGCCGCTTCGTAAGCGCGTTTGGCGAGGAATTTCGGGGCGGCGCTCACGGCCTTGGCCTGCGCCGCGAAACCGACGGCGAATTTCTATATCACTGCGATATCAATCGCTGCAAGATCGTGAAAACCACCCTGGAGGGAAAGACTGTCTGGTCGCATGGCTATCCTCGCGAAGATGCGGCTTATGCCGAACGCCCTATCGATTTTGTGCCGACCAATGTCGCCTTTGCACCCACTGGCGATTTCTATGTCGGCGATGGATACGGTTCGCATCACCTGCTGCGCTTTTCGCTGAGCGGCAAGTTTTTGAACGAAATTGGCCGGCCGGGCCACGGAGACGGAGAGTTCGATACCCCGCACGGCTTGTGGGTCGATCAACGAGGCAAAGAACCCGTGCTGCTAGTGGCCGACCGCGGGAACCGGCGCGTTCAAACCTTCACGCTCAGCGGAACTCATATCCGCACCATAAAGGATGACGCCCATTTGCGAATGCCCTGCCACTTTCATGTTCAGGGCGATTGGATGGTTTGCCCGGACCTCGACAGCCAGGTGTGCATCTTGGATCGCGAGCATAAAGTGGTCGCTCAACTAGGAGACGGCCAAGCCGCAAACGGAACAGTTGGGTCTCGTCGAAAGCAATCGAGAGCCGAATTTACGCCGGGACAGTTCATCACGCCACATGCCGCCATTTTCCTGCGTGACGGAAACATCCTGGTGGCCGAGTGGTTGCCAATCGGGCGCATTACACTCTTACGGCGAGTCTCAGGCTGATAGTCTTGCGCACCCGGTTGTTACTGTTTGGAATCGGCGCAGCTCTTCTCCTGATTCTCCGCTGGCTCTTGATTCATGTCGCTCCTGACGGCCTCGAACACGGCGAGTTCACCCAATTTGTAGGCCGGTTCCATCCGCTAGTAGTTCACTTGCCCATCGCATTCTTACTGCTGGTTCCGCTGCTGGAATGTGCAGGCTTGGTTCGCCGGTGGAATCGTGTGCGAGAGTCGGCGGAATTTGTTCTGACCATCGCGGTCATCGCTGCCTTTGTGGCCGCGTTTCTGGGCTGGCTCTTGGCCTGGAGCGGAGGCTACGAAGGAAAACTGGTAACCAGCCACATGTGGGGCGGATTTTCGTTAGCCGCCGCAGTGCTCCTATGCTTCGCCTTGCGTTGCTGGGACAAACGTGTTTACGGGGTCGCCCTTCTTCTCACACTAATTCTTCTGGCTTGGACCGCCGATAAAGGCGGCAAGCTGACGCACGGCGAAGCGTTCCTGACGAAGTACATGCCGGGCAAACTGCGGACCGTGCTGCATGTGCCCGCTGTGCCAGGCAAAACGCCTCCGATTCACGCAGCGACCGTAACATCTGCTAACGTAACGTCGACGAACGTAAACGGTAGTTCAGCGTCATCCGTCACGTTTTTCGCCGCGCGAGTCGCTCCAATTTTTGAGAACAAATGTTCGAGTTGCCACAACGCACAAAAAAGAAAAGGGAAACTCCAACTGGATAGTTTTGAAAACGTGATGCGCGGCGGAAAAGATGGAAAGGTCATAAAACCCGGCGACCCGAAGCACAGCGAACTGTTCCGCCGTATAAACTTGTCATCAGAAGAAAAGGATTTCATGCCGACAGACGGCAAACCGCCGCTGACGGCATCCGAAATCAGAGTCATCGAGTTATGGATCGCTTCGGGCGCATCAAGCAGCCTGCCCGCAATGGAAGTGCACGGAGCTCCGCCTCTTCTCGCCTCCGAGCAGCCGATGTTGCCCCTTACCAAAGACTATCGTTCGCAACTGCCGCTGATCACTTCACTCGAGCACGAGCTGGGGGTGCACCTGGTTCCTCGCTCGCGAAATCCACAGGATGGATTGATATTGCGAACCGTGAGCGCGCCAGAGCGTTGCGATGATGGTGCCATCGCTCGGCTAAAAGTAATCGGGGCGCTGATTGTGGATGCTGAACTGGCGCGCACGAAAGTCACTGACGCTGGACTCAAAACGCTCGCGACGTTTTCCAACCTTCGCGCCGTTGATCTTGCGCACACGGCTGTTACTTCGGCTGGCGTGCCGATTCTTGCCCGCCTGAGCCGTTTGGAATCGCTGAATTTGACCGCGACCGTCGTTGACGATGCGGGAGTTGCTGCACTTCGCCGAAAGCAAACGCTCAAGCGGCTATATCTTTTCGAGACAAAATGCACAGCTCAGTCTGAGCTAGCATCAAGGGAGGCGAGGCCTTAGCCAATGCGCCCGATTTTGAACCCTAGTCCATCACGTATGGGTTC
>DATGVJ010000468.1:0-39381 GCA_035300505.1 Xanthobacteraceae bacterium | reverse complement strand
GCTTCGCTATCAAAACACAGGAATCTCACCGTTAAACTGTCCGCGATTCCCGGATTTTCGAACGAGCCATATCCATTTCGCGACATGACGGCGCATCTGCGCCGTCTGATCGACGCGTTTGGACCGCGGCGGTGTTTCTGGGGAACGGATCTAACGCACCAGCGCGGCAAGTATTCCTATCGCCAATACGTGACCCATTTTGCCGAAGAACTGGAATTCTTGTCGGACCAAGATCGGCGATGGATCATGGGAGACGCGATCCTGGAGTTCCTCGGTTGGAAATAGTCGTTGATATATCAATGATCGCGACGTACGTAGGGTGGGTAAAAGCGCCTGGTACAATGGTCGTATTATAACGGTCCTACATGGCGCTTTTGCCCACGCGTCGGCGGCGCAACAGGCGAAGTCTTCGAGATTGGCTACTCCGTAGACGCGTGGGCAAAGTCGCGCATTCGGAGGATGGAGATTGTTGAACCTTCACGGCTTGCGCGCCTTTACCCACCCTACAGTCCCCGACTTTTTCGCCGATTACATTTGACAAAGCCAGATCAGAAATCCGGCTTGACCGCGGTCGGTATTTTCACGACGGCCTGATTTGGAAAGAACGAGTTGGGATTCTCCGCGCAGATCAACTCGGCCAATGGGCCTTCTGGCGCGCTCGCCAATTGCGCGATGCGTTCGATCGGCATCTTGCGCACGGCTGCCTCGTATTGCCGGAAGAGCTGGATGCCGGTCCAGGGCGTCGTAAAGGCGCCCGGGTCGTCGACGCGCACGGTCGCCTCGAGCACATTGCCGCCCTCGATCAAACGGAAACGCTCGATCACGTGGAGTTCTTTGGTGTGTGGCGTTCCGAATCCGTCGACCCAGGTCCGCTCATCGATCCCGATCGTATCGACGACCAGGGTATCGTCTTCGTAATGGCCGATGGATTCGCCATACCAGGATGGCTTGAGGTTCGGCGAATGCCTGTCGGTCAGGTAGACATGGCGGATTTCCTGCTTGCTCGCCAAGATCATCACGACGACTTTCGGCGTCTGGACGAAATACATCGCCTGGGTCATCGGCCGGAGCAGGAATCCGGGTACGCCGACCGGCCAGCAACTCGCGTGCGGGGGATTGGCGGGCTTTCCAGCAAGCACAAGCGCGTTGCGCTTGCGCACGACCTCCTGCGCCCAGGGCTTGAGGATCGGAGCGCTGAGATCGGCCAGTTGATCGGTCGGCTGGCGTCCGGTGACGCGGAACTCGTCATTCGTCACGTAAGGCCGCGTGGAATCCTGCCGCACCGGGCCGGGACCGCTCGCGGGTGGGATGAACTGGCGATTATAGGCATACCAGCCGGTATTTGCGTCAGGGGCGAAATTGGGCGGCAGGCCCTGCGCCGTCGTCGAAACGATCAAGCCTGAGGCGACGCAGACCACACTTGCGAGAAGTCCGGCTGCTATGCTTCCTGCATGTCGGAACATGGAGCCCTCCTTGGCGATGGTGCAGGCCCTACGCTAACAATTATCGCGCATCGACTCCAGAGGCCGGGGGTACGGAAACGCACCTCCTGACATTACGGGTTCAGAAAAATTTTTCCATCTCACTCGGACCTCGTCCCGCGGCGTCGGCCGCCGTGAGGGGTCTCCCAAGTCGGCTTTCCCGACTTGGGAGGTAGCGATTGACTCACAAGAGACGTTTCATAGAATAAACAAAAAAATCTCGACGCGGCGTAGGGTGGGTAAAGGCGCTTGGCACAATATTTCAACATACATCGCGCTATCATGGCGCCTTTGCCCACGCGTGGGCGGTGCGGCGAACTCCTGCTCGCCGTGATCGCGCTTGCTTTGCGCTTTACTCGAAACATTTCTTCCAAAGAACAATCGGCGACCTTCTGCACCTGTGTTCGCGTGGGCAAAGGCGCGCACAAAAATTTGTGCCCGCGGATAGACTGAGTAGCGCGCCTTTACCCACCCTACGGCCCTCGTTTTTTTACGGCCGCTTGTGGCCCATTGTCTCCGTCGCCTACAGATATTCGCCACGGAAGCTATTTGGCGGTAAGCTGCCGAACCCTGCCGAACCCTGCCGAACTGGCAGGTCACGTGCAGGCGTCGGCACAGGGGCCCAGGCCGCTGTGCCAAGAGCGGTCCGCGCTTATTCGAAAAATGCGTAGTTGGCGGAATACGGCACACTCAGGAAAGCGCCTGCCGTAGCACAAGGCCCCTCGGCCACGCCGCCTTTGGTGTTGAGCCTCTGGATGGTTGTAATTTTCGTGAATTGGCCGGTTCCGCGCCGCGACACCACTTCCAGCTTCAACAGCGGGATGTCCTTCGGCGTTGCGCCGGGCGCGCGTCCGGCAACCTTGCCAGTAATCGCGCTGCCGTCGGCCAATTCCCAGGTGGGGCCGGCATAGTGCCGGCCGACAGTCTTGCCATCGGCAAGCAGGGTTGCGATCGGTTCGCGAAACTCCCAGGCAAGCTTGCCGGACGCATCGGCTTTGCATTCGTAGAGCTGCGCGCCTTGGGCGTGAAAGGTGGCGACCGGACCACTCGGCACCGCGATGGTGTCGGGAATTTGTGCGTGCGCGGGTTCCAGCGCGAGGATCGCAACCAACAACACGCAGGAGCGTAGGTAATACGTGTTCACTGTAATGTCTCCATTCGGAGTGTCTCCATTTGGGGTTGCGGTCGGTCGCCACCGTGGTAGATTTCTGAACTCATGTGCCATGTGGGCATACGCACGGGTCTTGCAGTCGTAAATTGACGGTACGGCGCTACGGAACGATTTCAATTTGAGAATATCACGTTACATTTGTAATGTTTGAAGGAAGAAGGAAGAAGAAAAAAATCGTTTTGGATAGACTGGCGGCTGACACGAGCGTTGCGTCCGTGGCGCGGCGTCACGATATCAATCCGAACCTGATTTATGCGTGGGTAACGATCAAAGCATCAAGGGCAGTCGCGCCCTGTCCCTTCTTATGCACCATGAGCGGATTGACGTCGATCTCGGTCAGTTCCGGCATGGTCCGCATCAGCCGGCCGATGGTCATGACCGCTTGCACAACGGCCTCGATATCTGATGGCGGCGCGCCGCGGACGCCGGCCAGCAGTTTGGCCGCGCGCAGCTTGCCCAGCGCTTCGCGGACTTGGTCTTCGCCGGTGTCGCCGGGCAGCAATTGCACGTCACCCAATGCCTCGACACAGATGCCGCCCAGTCCCAACAGCAATACCGTGCCCCAGCCGGGATCGCGCTTTGCACCAACCATGAGTTCCACGCCTTTGGGCGACATCTTTTCGACCAGCACGCTATCGAGCGTGACGTCGGGCGCGGCCCGTTTCACGTTTTTGGCAAGCATATTCCAGGCGAAGCGCAGCAGCGCTTCGTCTGTGAGATTCAGCATCACCCCGCCGGCTTCGGTCTTGTGCGACAGCGCCGCCGCCTGCGCCTTTATGGCCACCGGATAGCCCACAAGTCTGGCCACCGCGGCTGCTTCATCCACGTTGCGCGCCAGATCGCCATCGAGCACCCGGATGCCGGCGGCCGCGAGCAGTTTCTTAGCCTGCCATTCGGCCTGTGCGCCCTTGCCGAGCTTCGGCAGGCCCCGGAACGAGGATCACCGGCTTGCCGGCCGCGCGACAGCGCCGGATTGCGTCGAGAAATTCGCGCGGACGCTGCACCTGCTCGCAATAGATCGCGAGCACGCCAGGTTGTGGGCGTGTCGGCGAGGAATTCGATGAAATCGGTCGACTCAAGACCGATCTCCCTCGGTGGCACGCGTCTCGTTACTCCGCCTTGATGCCAACGTCGCGGATGATTTTGCTCCACTTCTCATGGTATGCGACGATGAACGCGCCGAGATCGGCGACTGCCATCGGCATGGGAATGTCACCGAAATCGGCAATACGCTGCCTAATCCTGGAATCGGCAAGGCCCAAATTGATTTCGCGATTGCGTTTGTCGACGATCTCGGTCGGTGTGTTTTTCGGTGCGAGGATTGAGTGCCACGAATCGCCCTCGAAGCCCGGCAGGAATTCTCCGACGGTCGGAATGTCCGGCAAGACCAGCGAGCGCGTGGCGTTCGTAACGGCAAGGGCGCGGAGCCCCCCGATTTGATGTGCTCAATCGCCGCAACCAAGACTGGAAACACCACTTGAATTTGTCCTGCAATCAGATCGGTGAGAGCAGGCCCTTCGCCGCGATACGCTACGTGAAGCATATTCACGCCGGCGGTGGCTTTGAACTGCTCTCCATAGACATGTGACCCGTTTCCGATGCCGCCTGACCCCATCGTGATCTTGCCAGGGCTTGCTTTGGCCATTGCGATGAACTCGGGAATCGTCTTTGCAGGAAATGATGGATGGACCACGATTACATTGAAGAACGAATTAAATCGCGCTACCGGCGCAAGATCTTTAATGAAATTGAACCTGAGATTATCATACAGGCTCATGTTCCGCACGTCGGCACTGGATCCGAGGAGCAGCGTGTAACCGTCGGGAGGTGCTCGGACGACAGCCTCGGCAGCAAGATTCCCACCTGCACCTGGTCGGTTCTCCACAATGAATTGTTGGCCCAGCCGCTCCGAAAGCCATGACGCAATCAGGCGAGCGTAGATGTCAGCCCCACCACCAGGAGGAGAGCCAACAACGATGCGCACCGGCCGCGTCGGATATGTCTGCGCCCATGCGGCGCGCGAGACGGCCGGGAGCGCGATAGCGCCTGAAGTCAGATGCAGGAAAGTCCGGCGGGAAAACGTCCTTCGCAACGCGCACATGATCTTCTCCTTGGGCCGCTGTTCGCGTCAAGCAGGTGCTGAATGCTGGTCATCGCCGCGAGCCCAATAGGGAAAATAGCAGATGGCATGATAAGCGGGGAATGCTATATTTTGATATAGCGATATCAAGACCGCAATAGGTGCGTTCAGATGCAAGTGAGCGATCGGATCGGGCGACGCCTGAAGCTGCACGACCTCCACGTCTTGATGGCCGTTGTGCAAGCCGGCAGCATGCGAAAAGCAGCGGCGTTCCTGCACACCACCCAGCCCGCGGTTTCCCGATCAATTGCAGAATTGGAGCATGCATTCGGCGTGCGGCTCCTCGACCGCAGCGCCCAGGGCGTCGAGCCAACCCAGTATGGTCATGCACTGCTGCGGCGCGGCGCCACCGTTTTCGATGAACTCAAGCGGAGCGGCCAGGACATCGAGTTCCTCTCCGATCCCGAGGCCGGGGAAGTTCGCATCGGAACTGCCCCCGGACTGGCCGCGACCTTCGTTGCCGCGGTCATCGATCGGCTCTCTCGGCGTTATCCGCGCATCGCGATTCACCTCGTAACGCAACCAGATGTGAACGCACTACAGCGTGAATTGAACGAGCGTAATGTCGACCTTGTAATCCAATGGCGACATGGCCCCTTTTTAGATGAGCAATTCGCCTTCGAAGGTCTCTTCGATACCTCCTTTGTAGTCGTGGCAGGTGCGCAACATCCGTTGGCACGTCGGCGCCGGGTTGACTTTGCGGAACTGCTGAGCCAACCGTGGGTGCTGTCGCCTCCGAACAGTCCGTTTTCGCTGGCCACAATGAACGCCTTCCGGGCCAGCGGTCTCGACTATCCTCAGGCGATGGTAACAGCCGCTGAAGTATATGTGCGGATGGAGCTGCTGAAATCGGGGCGCTTCCTCTCGATCTTCACGAATTCCATGTTGAGTTCCAACCGCCCGGAACTCAAGGTATTGCCCGTCAAATTGCCGGTTGCTGAAGCGCCGGTCGGAATTGCCACCTTGAAGAACCGCACGCTCACCCCTGTGGCACAGCTTTTTATCGACGCTACCCGCGAATTCGCGAAGCGTCTGGCGAAGGGAAAATCGTAGGTGCCATGTCGGGAATTGGCGAAAGCCGAACTGCTTTTTGGCATTTGTTGTTGCAGAAACGGGGAATAGACGGTCCGCGCCTATTCGAAGAAAGCGTAGTCGGCGGAATACGGCACGCTCGGGAAAGCGCCTGCCTGACAACGGTCCCGGTCGAATTGGACCCGGACAACAATTAGAAAGCGCTATTTTTTCAAAATGACGCACTACCCCCTTGACAGTAGGGAACGAAACATGAACAATTGGCCGCTAAACATATAAACATAAGCGCATCGGGAGGGCCTTTATGTGTGCGGTTGAACGACCCAGGTGCAAGGAATGATATCTGCCAATAACGACTCTTCGCGCGATAGGCTCTCTGTTGCGGAGGGCGATATGGTCCAAGAACCGGATGTCGAAAGATGCCGTGGCGCCAAAGGTGTGACCTGAAAGAGAGCCGCTCAGAATTTTTGCAAAACAAAGCCAAATCATGGAGGCACATTGAATTCAGCGGTGAGCCTGCCAGTGGACCAGATGACAAGCGAGGTGGTTTTTTTACGGAACGAAGCCAATCCGCAAAGGAGGAGCGAATTTGGCAGGCGCGTTGCCAGCGGAGCAGAATGAAGTCGAAGAGTTTTTATGGAATACGGAACTACGGAACGAAGCCAATTGAGAATTCTGCTGACATATCAATGAGGCTCCAATGGATGTTGATCGGGACGCCGATAAGGTCGATTTTTCCCAGTACGGAACCAGCGTGCGCGTCAGCACAGCCCTGTTTGTCGCCGGTGTCACGTTGACACGAGGGTTGCATTATTCGATGTCACGCGGGCGGCTGCAGCGTCACCAGCCGGCCGAGGCGGTAGTCATATAACTTGCCCGTCTCCTGGAAATCCGGCTGGCACATTTCGAGGATTTTTTCCGCGACGGGTTCCGCCGATTTGAGCGTCAGGGGATCCTCGCCCGGCATGGCGGCCGCGCGCATGCGCGTGCGCGTCGGCCCCGGATTGAACAAATTGACCCGCACGTTGGTCGATGCGGTCTCGGCCGCATAAGTGCAAGCGAGCGCATCGAGCGCAGCTTTCGAAACCGCGTAGGGGCCCCAATAGGCGCGTGGGCTCGCCCCGACCGTGGAAGTGACGAACACCGCGCGGCCCGCATCGGATTGCCGCAACAGCGCATTCGTTGCGCGGACGAGGTGCCAGTTGGCCGTCACATTGATGGCGATGACGTCGTCCCAGGCTTTCGGTTCAACATGGTCGAGTGGGGAGAGAGGGCCGAGCAGGGCTGCATTGCCGATGAGAATATCGAGCCGGCCATAACGCTCGGCAAGGGCAGTTGCGAGTCTTGCAATGCCCTCGTGGTCTTTGAGATCGAGCGGGACCAATGTGGTGGAGCTGCCTTCGGCGCGGATCGCGTCGTCGAGTTCCTCGAGCCCGCCGACGGTGCGCGCCACCGCGACCACGTGCGCACCCGCGCGCGCAAGCGCCAGCGAGGTCGCATAACCGATCCCACGCGAAGCACCCGTGACAAGTGCGATCCGACCCGAAAGAGATGACGGCATTCGTATTTGATCAACTCGCTTCGGCGAGGAGTGAGAGCTGCCGCGGCGTTGAAACTTCGTCGGCCTGGTCGGTCAGGGCCGTGGGGTATTCGCCGGTGAAGCAATGGTCGGTGAATTGCGGTCGCGCCGTGTCTCGTTCCTCGCAGCCCATCGCGCGATAGACACCCGCAACCGACAGGAATGCCAGCGAATCGGCGCCGATGAAATCCCGCATCTGGTCGAGCGAGTGCGTGGCCGCCAGCAGTTTTTCGCGTTCGGGCGTGTCGATACCGTAATAGTCCGAATGTGTGATCGGAGGGCTGGCGATGCGCATGTGGACCTCGCGCGCGCCCGCCTCACGCATCATCTTGACGATTTTGACCGATGTGGTGCCGCGCACGAGGGAATCGTCGATGAGAACGATACGTTTGCCGGCAACAACGGCGCGGTTTGCCGAATGCTTCATACGCACGCCAATTTCCCGAACCGACTGCGTGGGTTGGATGAAGGTGCGCCCCACATAGTGGTTGCGGATAATGCCGAGCTCGTAGGGGATGGCTGAAGCTTGCGCATAGCCGATTGCGGCCGGAACGCCGGAGTCCGGGACCGGAATGACGACATCGGCGTCGGCAGGCGCCTCGCGCGCCAATTGTGCCCCCATGGTCTTGCGTACTTCGTAGACGGAGCGGCCGCCAACGATCGAATCTGGGCGTGCAAAGTAGATGAATTCGAAGATGCAAGGACGTGCCGGCATTGGCGGAAACGGCTTGTGCGAATGAACGCCATCTTCGTCGAAGACGAGCACTTCGCCGTTCTCGACGTCTCGGACATATTTGGCGCCTATGATGTCGAGTGCGCAAGTTTCCGAGGCGAGGATCGGATAACCGTCCAGTCTGCCGTACACGAGGGGACGAATGCCAAGAGGATCGCGCGCGCCAATGAGTTTCTTGTTGGTAAGGCCCACGAAGGAATAGGCGCCCTCAAGCTGCCGCAAGCCCTCGACAAAGCGATCGATGAAGCGATTGCGGCGTGCGCGTGCGACCAAGTGCAGTATGACTTCCGTATCGGTCGTCGATTGCATGATGGCACCTTCGCGCACAAGCTGGCGGCGAAGTGTGAGGCCATTGGTGAGGTTGCCGTTGTGGCCAATGGCGAACCCGCCGACCTCAAGTTCGGCGAACAATGGCTGGACGTTGCGAAGGATTGTCTCGCCCGTGGTCGAATAGCGCACATGGCCGACGGCCGAAGTGCCGGGCAGGCGATCAATAACCTCGCGTCGCGAAAAGCTCTCGCCGACAAGCCCTTGGCGACGCTCGGAATGGAATCGCGTGCCGTCGAAGGAAACGATGCCGGCTGCTTCCTGGCCGCGATGCTGCAGCGCATGCAGGCCCAGCGCCGTTATTGCAGCGGCATCCGGATGCCCGATGACGCCAAAGACCCCACATTCCTCCCGCAGCCGGTCGCTATCGATGTCAAAGGCGTCGGAAGGGTCGAAAGCGTCGGTCGGGTCGCTCATCGGGTTTCCTGATATTTCAGTGGATCGCGGATGTGCCTTTGATCTGCATCTCATTCACGGTCGCATACATCGGCCCGCCAAGTGCACCGCGGCGCTCGGCTGGACCATCTTGCGGCTCGGCATCGTCGTTGCGCGGCCGCTTCAATCTCTTCAATATTGTGTTCTCCGGATCGTCTGGCAACATCGACATCAGCCAATCCCCCGTCGATTGCAGTACGACCTTGGATTTGGCGTTCGCAACCCAACTCGGCTGGGTTCTCGGCGGTACAAGCCAAGCGAAAAACAAAAATGCGACGACCACGATAATCAGGCCCCGCCCAAGGCCGAACAGAAAGCCAAGCGAGCGGTCGAGCGCACCGACACGGCTGTCCAAGATCATATCAGAGAATTTTACGGTGATGATCGAAACAACGATCAACGTGAGAAGAAATGTGCCGCCGACCACGACACCGGTCGCCACATAGTCGTTGTTGAAGTACGTTTTCGCAAAAGGCAGGAGCTTGCCGTAGGCGTAAAGCGTGGCTCCCGCTGCGATGATCCAGGCCGCAATGGAAAGCACCTCGCGCATGAAGCCGCGCACCATGGCGAGCACGGCCGAGACCAGCATGACACCAATCAGGATGAAATCGAGAAGGGTGATGGGCATGACGACGAACAGATCCTCCTGGTTTTCGAGTGCCCGTCACGCCATCGAATCGGCCCGCACCGGTTCGCTAGCTGACTTGCGCAGCGTGCCGCCGGCAAGAGCCCGCCGACTGTCCCCCCAACTGTTTATTCCTCCTGCCCATTTTGGCATTTACGGGCCGGATGAGGGACCCCGTTCCCCCGCCGCTGTATAGCCTTGGCAAGTCCGGCCGTCACGTACCTTGTTGGTCCTTCTCGGAGCTTCAACGTTCGTTGCCCGCCCGCAGGTTTGGGCGCTGTTGGCCTTTTCCCCGTGCCGCGATGTCAGCCACCAGGCTGGTCAATGATTTGACGGGTTCGAGAACGAGGGCAGGATCGCCGGCGCCTTCCTGGCGGGCTGCATCCGGCACCGGACGGGCTACGTCCGGCAGGATAGCGCGGCCAAACCCAAGTTTTTGCGCCTCTTTGAGCCGGGTCGTGGCTTGTGCAACTGGTCGGACGGCTCCCGATAGGGAAATCTCACCAAAATAGACCGCGTCGGCGGGCAGCGGCGCGTTGGCAAGCGAGGAAACGAGTGCGGCGGCGGCCGCAAGGTCCGCGGCCGGCTCCTGGATACGCAGTCCACCGGCCACGTTGAGATAGACGTCATGACCGGATAGCCGCACCCCGCAGTGGGCTTCGAGAACGGCCAGCACCATCGAGAGCCGGCTTTGGTCCCAACCCACGACGGCGCGGCGCGGGGTGCCGAGCGAGGTCGGCGCCACCAGGGCCTGGATTTCCACCAGGAGGGGGCGGCTGCCTTCGATGCCGGCAAACACGGCAGTGCCGGGGCTGCCAAGGTCGCGTTCAGAGAGAAACAATTCCGACGGATTGGCGATCTCGCGCAAGCCCGACCCGGTCATCTCGAAGACGCCGATCTCGTCCGTCGGACCAAACCGGTTCTTGGCCGCACGCAAGATGCGAAAGTGATGCGATCCTTCCCCCTCGAAGGACAGCACCGCATCGACCATGTGCTCGACCACCCGCGGCCCGGCGATCTGACCATCCTTGGTGACGTGGCCCACGAGGATGACGGCGGCACCTGATCGCTTGGCAAATCGGATCAAGCTCTGGGCGCTGCCGCGCACTTGCGTGACGGTGCCGGGAGCCGATTCCACCGCAGCCGTCCACATGGTCTGGATCGAATCGATGATGACCAAGCGGGGCGTATTCTTGTCCGAAAGGGTTGCGATGATGTCCTCGACCGAAGTTTCGGCCGCAAGTTCGACGGGGGCGCCACTCAGGCCCAGTCGTTCGGCGCGCAGCCTGACTTGCGCGACGGCCTCTTCGCCGGAGATGTAGACCGTGCGTTCGCCTGCTCGTGCAAGCGTGGCGGCGACTTGCACGAGAAGAGTCGATTTGCCGATGCCGGGATCGCCACCAAGGAGGAGCACCGAGCCGCGCACGAAGCCACCACCGGTGACGCGGTCGAATTCGGCGATGCCGGAGGCAAGACGAGGTGCATCCCGGGTCTCACCCGTCAGCGGCTCGAGAGTGAATAGGCGACCCTTGCGTTGCGGTCGTCCGGGAAGGTTTGGCAGAGCGGTCGCCGCATTTTCTTCCGCGATCGTGTTCCATTCGCCGCAGGCGTCGCATTTGCCCTGCCAACGGCCAAATGCCGCGCCGCAATTCTGGCAAACGAAACTCTGTTCGCGGCGGGCCATGCGAATGATGTTACGGGTTCTTGTAGATCCGGCGATACCTCCGCCCCAGACTCGTGAGAACCTCGTAGCCGATGGTGCCCATGGCTGCAGCCAATTCATCCACGCCGATGTCTATGCCAAGCAATGTGGCGTAGTCACCTCGTTTGACGATGCCTTCGGGAATGTCGCTTACATCGGCTGCGATCAAGTCCATGGAAACGCGACCGAGCAGGGGGCACCGGCGGCGCGCGATGATGACGTCGGCAGCCGGCTTGGATTTATTGGCGCTGGCAGCGCGGGCATAGCCGTCACCGTAGCCTACCGCGATAATCGCAAGCTTGGTGGGCCGCGTCGTTGTAAAAGTCGCGCCATAACCGATGCTCTCGCCCTTCTTGGCTTCACGCACCTGGATAATGCGACCCCTGAGTTCGACGACGGGCCGCATCGGGTTTTTCTTTCCAGGGGTCGGGTTGGCGCCGTAGAGCGCGCCGCCCGGGCGCACGACGTCGCAGTGAACGGTTCCGCCAAGGAAAATTCCCGAGGAATTGGCAATCGATGACGGCACTCCGCGATAAAGGATACGGAGTTCCCGGAACAACCGGATCTGCTTGTCGTTCATCGGGTGCAAGGGGGTGTCCGCGCAGGCAAAATGGCTTACCAGAAGTGTGAACCCGTGGTTCTCCGCTCTGATCCGCGAGGAAATCGCGAGACCTTCTTCGATGGTCAATCCTAGGCGGTTCATCCCCGTATCGATGTGGAGCGCCGCACCTCCGCGCCAATTGTTGTTGGCAACGAACGCGTCCCATTCGGCAAGTTCGGTTGGGCCGTTGATCACAGGACGCAAATTGGAGTCCGCGAGCGTGCGGCCGGTACCAGGGAGAACTCCGTTGAGCACATAAATGACCGCGTCCCGCGCAATGGATCGCACGGTGCGTCCCTCGCCTAAATCGGCGACGAAAAACGTTCGACAGCCGGCCTTGTAGAGCTTTGCTGCAACCTGCGGGAGGCCGCAGCCGTAAGCGTCCGCCTTGACCACGGCCGCGCAATCAACCGGTACCGTCATCCCGGCAAGCCGTTTCCAATTTGCCTCGATGGCGGCGAGATCAATGGTCAGCACGCCGCCCGTTTCGGCATCTGCCGAGAGGCCAGGGATTGTTGCGGGCTGCAAAGTCGGTTCAAGTATTGTCATGGGTTCTTATGAAGGGCCCTGTCTGGTTCGTCCAACTCTTCCGCCGATTTTGAAGTTTGGATCAATTTGCCGCATCCCGGCAGTTGAACTTCAAGATCGCTGAACTTCAAAACCACGAATCTATTAGCAATACCATGATTCTAGTGCGCCGATTCCGAAGTTCGCATCATATTGCGATATTGCGGCGCAACTGTTTGCGAACTTCGGAATCAAAAGTGCACGAGTAACCTATTGATTCTAGTGCGGCTTTTGAATTCGAAACGTCAATCATGTTGGCAACGTACTGCCAAATCATGACCATTTGTGGTGCCTATGGGGGATTGGGGATTGTTGACCAGGAATCGCGCTGTAGTCCTCAATAGTGATCCGGCATCTGGTCAGGCTGCGCCAGATTGTCGAAGCGTGTGACGGTTGCTTCGAATTGGAGGTACACGGTGCCGGTGGGTCCGTGCCGCTGCTTGCCGATGATGAGTTCGGCCTTGCCGTGGAGGGCTGCCATTTCGGTCTGCCACTTTATGTGTTCATCGGACCCTTCCCGTGGCTGCTTGTTGCTGAGATAATATTCTTCACGGAATACGAACATCACGACGTCGGCGTCTTGCTCGATTGATCCCGATTCGCGCAGGTCGGAAAGCTGCGGGCGTTTGTCGTCGCGGTTTTCAACCTGGCGGGAAAGCTGCGACAGGGCGATGATCGGGACGTTGAGTTCCTTGGCCAGCGCCTTCAGGTTTGTGGTGATTTCAGTCACCTCCTGCACACGACTGTCCTGCGAACGCCGGCTCGACCCCTGCAGGAGCTGAATATAATCGATGACGATGAGATCCATGCCTTTCTGCCGTTTGAGTCGACGCGCGCGTGCCGCGAGCTGGGCCACGGTCAATCCGCCGGTTTCGTCGATGTAGAAGGGTAGGTGCTGCAGCTCGATCGCGACATCTTTGATTTTTTCAAAGTCGCGCTCGTTGATGCCGCCGCGCCTGATCATGGTTGATGCAATCCCGCTTTGCTCGGCAATGATACGGGTGGCAAGCTGTTCGGCCGACATTTCGAGCGAGAAGAATCCGACAATGCCGCCGTTGACCGACTCTATACGTCCATCGGATTTAACTTCACCGCGCCATCCGCGTGCGACATTGTAGGCAATGTTTGTGGCGAGCGCGGTCTTGCCCATGCCTGGGCGACCGGCGATGATGATCAGGTCGGATGCCTGCAGGCCGCCCATCCTGCTGTCAAGGTCGCGAAGTCCGGTAGCGAGGCCGGACAAACGGCCTTCACGCTGATAGGCGCGCGCCGCCATGTCAACCGCAGTGGTCAACGCCGTTTCGAACTTCTGGAAGCCCCCGCCGTAGCGTCCGACTTCCGCGAGGTCGTAGAGTCGTCGCTCCGCATCCTCTATTTGCTCGCGTGGTGCGAAATCGACCGGCGCATCATATGCGACGTTGACCATGTCCTCGCCGATTTGGATCAGGTCACGCCGGACCGCGAGGTCATATATGGCGCGTCCGTAGTCGGCGGCGTTGATGATTGTTGTTGCCTCGGCGGCGAGCCGCGCGAGGTATTGGCCGGGCGTAAGGCCCGCGATCGAAACATCAGCCGGAAGGAACGTTTTCAGCGTGACCGGCGATCCGACCTTGCCGGCCCGGATCAGGCTACGCGCGATCTCATAGATCTGTTGATGGATCGGTTCAAGGAAATGATTCGGTTCAAGGAAATCGGAGACCCGGTACAGTGCTTCATTGTTGACGAGGATTGCGCCGAGCAACGATTGTTCGGCTTCAATGTTGTGGGGGGCCACACGATAGGCTGGTTTTGCGTCGCCAGCCTGAAGGCGGACGGCTGATTCAAGTTGAGGCATGTTTGCGAGACAGAATTCCAAATGGGGGAAAGCATGGTTCAATAGACCTGGATATGTGATTCGGTGCGAACAGTCTTTGTTGCTGTCCCCGCTACTCACCGACTTGCGAAGCGTTTGAAAAGTTTATGACCCGGCGTGACGATTTGATGCTTGCGGCGCGATTCTTGTGTTCGCAATCCGATACGGCACATCATGTAGAGATCTATTGCCGCAAGGAAAAATTGGAATGCACAACCCGATGCACAACTCTTGGATGGCCCTGGCGACGATTCGCGGGCTGTTTGAATCAAGGGATTCCCTGGGATTGAGAGTCCCAGCGTCATGTCCTAGCGTCACTTTCCCTAGCGTCACTTCTTCCAGCGTCACTTGGCCCAGCTGATCCACTGGCTGCTGCTAGGGCCTGCTGCTTGGCCTCTGCTTGGGCTGCTGCTTGAACGGATCAATGTCGCCACGCCGACGACACAATCGGGCGGCATCGAAAGAGGGGGGCCATGCTTGCCGTCATCTGGTAGAATTCCCAAGGTCAGGGGGGGCCGGTTGCGTGATTGCGCAATGCTGGGCAAGTTGGCTTCGGATGAAATTTGCCTGGCGAGCTTCCAAGGTTCGAAGGGCCGGCCAATGCAGAGCAGAGGGTGTTGGCCGGCAGATGTTGCTGCAAAGCTAAGGAGGTCACCGTGCTGAGGGATTGGCGACTAGTACCATGGTTGACTGCGGTAGCGGCGACTATTTCGGCTGCGCCGGCCGCCGCGCAGGGGAACATCGATGCGGGCCGAACGCCCGCGCAATTGTTCGCCGATACGTGTGCGGCTTGCCATCGCAGTGTCCGCGACGTCAAGCGGCCCACGGCAGGTTTCCTGCGTCAGCATTATACCGCCGGGTCGGACGAAGCGGCCGCCATGGCGAATTATCTCAGCGGGGCCGCGAGTGAACCGCGTACCGCCCAGCCAAAGCGTCCGCCTGCGACTGTGGCCGACCCTGGTTTGGAAAATGCAAAGCAGCAGCCTAAACAGCTGCCGAAGCAGGGTGCGCAAACGGCGACACAAACAGCGACAATCTTGGAGCAGGCCAAGTCCTTAGAGCAGGGCAAGTCTGCTCAGGCGCAACAAAAAGGACGACGCCCGGCGGCGACCGCGGAAGTTCGTCCCGCCAGTACTGCGCTAGACGAAAAGGCGTCGGCGTCGGCACCGGAGTCGGTTATGGCGCAATCCCTGCTTACACCGACGGCGCCGCATCAAGGCTCGCCGCCGGTAATATTGGAGCCCTTCGAGGAATAGAAGGGCAGTTAGCCCTTCTTCGCCGTACCGGGTGCGGCTTCACTCGCCGCGCCAGCCGTGTCGCTGGCGCGAAGTGCTTCAGCGGCCTCCGGCTCAAAAAACGCGTCGGCGTCCTCGGCCGCTTCAGCGGCGACAGCTTCTTCTTGTTCGTCGCGAACGACGGTCACATTTTCACCACGGCCGATGCGTTCAGCTTCATCGGCATTGCGGGCAACGACAACGCGAATTTTGACCTCGACTTCCGGATGCAGCGTGACGGGAACTTCGTGGCGCCCGATCATCTTGATTGGAATGTTCAACGCAATCTGACTGCGATTGATCGCAAATCCCTTTTCGGACACGAGCATTGCAAGATCGCGCGGCGAGACCGAGCCATAGAGCTGGCCGCCTTCGGCCGCCTGGCGCAGAACTGTAAAGCTCTGACCATCCAGTTTCTTGCCGACTTTTTCGGCTTCTGACTTGAGCACGAGGTTGCTCGCCTCAAGCTCCACTTTCATGGTGTCGAAGCGCGACTTGTTGGCCGCGGTGGCGCGCAGGGCTTTGCCACGCGGCAACAGGAAATTGCGCGCAAAGCCGTCTTTTACGCGCACGACCTCGCCCATCTGGCCGAGCTTGCCGATGCGTTCGAGCAGAATGACTTCCATGTTAATTCTCCATCAGTTTTTCGAGTGGGGTGGATTTGAGGTTGGCAGGGTTGGCGGCCTAGGTTTCTGAGCCATCCGGGCACGAAAATTGAGGCCTTGGTCGGCGAGGCCCAAAAGCGCGATCGCGAGAATCGGCAATCCCAACAGCGGCGCAGCCAAAAAGATGACCGTGAAGTAGGCCGAAAATAGCAGATAAGGACGCAATGCAATGCCCCGTGTAATGGCGTGAAGAATTGCAAAGCCGAGGGCCGCATAGGCTGTGATCAGACCTGCTGCCACGATGGCCGCTATTGTCCCGGCAACGTCTGGGAGCATCGAACCAACGGCAGCAATGCACAGAAGCGCCAATGCGAAAGGCGGCAAAGTGAGGGTCGAAAGGTCAGGCCACGGGCGCTTGAGCCGGCCGGACAGGTTCACGATGCAGCCGGCAAGCCACAAATTGAAGATGTTGCGCAGTGTGAAGGATATTGCAGCGATCGGCAGTACGAAATCGACTGCCGTTTCAACGATGCGGTCGATATCGGCGGGTGACGAGGTATTTGTGTTTGCCTGCGCGCCTTGGATGCGCTCAAACATTTCCTTGACGGCGGCATGGATTTTGCTCTTGTTGGCGCTGAATTCCGGTATCGCCACCATAGCCACAAGCGTGCCTAAGAGCCCCGTCCAGAGCAGCAGGCGTCCCACCGGATACCATTCCAGCGTAAGAGAACCGTTCGATCCGACAGGGCGCGCGAGCATGGACAAGTAGCATAGCCACCAGGCTGGTAGCGCAATGGCAATAAGGAATGTCAAAAAATGATTGATGCCCAGCAGGGCGCCGACTGCTGCAGCCGCGGTGCACCCGGCCACCAATCCTACCCAGTGGCTCCAGCCGAGGCCTGAAATCAAGATCGGAAGCGGAGCCATGTAGAAAAGCAGCAGCGACAGGATGGATCCTGTGACCACCGACACGAATAGCAGCGCGGATGCCGCGCCGGCTCCAAGTCCTACGAGAATGTACGGTCCCATTTCCAGCTGTCCCGCTTTCCAGCGGTTAGAGGCGGATCATCGAAGTCTGCCCCAACCATCAGGCTCCGGCCTTAAGACCCGAGCCGCAGCAATCAACGGATCACTTCAGCGAATGACGTAAGGCAGCAACCCCAGAAAGCGCGCCCGCTTGATTGCTTTGGCGAGTTCACGCTGCTTCTTGGCCGATACCGCCGTAATGCGGCTTGGAACGATCTTGCCGCGCTCGGACACATAGCGCTGGAGGAGTCTTGCGTCCTTGTAATCGATCTTCGGAGCATTGGCGCCCGAAAACGGACAGGTCTTGCGGCGACGGAAAAAGGGGCGACGTGTTTGGGTAGGTGCCATTGACATTGGGATCACTCCGCATTCGTGCCGGCAGAAAAGTCTTCGCGCGGCGGCCGCGCATCACGATCTCGCCTGTGGTCGCCGCGATCTCCACGATCGCCGCGGTCACGAAATCCGCCACCACGATCACCGCGGTCACGAAATCCACCGCCGCGATCTCCGCGGTCGCCGCGCTCCCCGCGGTCGTCGCGATCGACCTTACGCATCATCGCCGACGGACCTTCTTCGAGCTCATCGACGCGAACCGTAAGGTAACGCAGCACATCTTCGTTGAGGCGTTCGAGGCGTTCGATTTCGTTAACGGCAGCCGGTGGCGCATTGAGGTTCATGAAAATGAAGTGCGCCTTGCGATTCTTGCGGAGCCGGTAGGCCAGCGACTTGGGCCCCCACTGCTCGATTTTGGCGACCTTGCCGCCCAGATGCTCGACAACGCCCTTGAACTGGGCGGTCAATTCTTCGACCTGCTGCGTGCTTACATCCTGGCGAACAAGCACGACGTGTTCATAGAATGGCATGCGATTGCCTTTCCCTCGTTTGATGCCCTCCCGGCGCGAAGCCCTTCGAGACCTTTTGGGAAAGGCTCGAAAGCTCAGAAGGTGGGAACACGGGACACCGGGCGATCTGCCCTACCATCTAGCCTTGACTAGCAAGAATCGGCGTCAAGAAACTATGTGGCTGTCCGTGCAGCTCCCAGCCGGGATGAAGCGATAGCGTGCTTATAGGGCGTCAGGACGAAAAGGCAAGATTGGTTGCGCGCTTTTGTGCGCTTCCGCGATGGTTCGCGCCGGGCGCCAGCTTGACAGAGTGGATATTGCGGTGTCAGAGCGCAATTCAATAACGGAGGAAGAATGTCAGTCGCGTTCCTGTTTCCTGGGCAAGGCAGCCAGGCGGTCGGCATGGGCAAGGCGCTTGCCGGCAGTTTCCAGTCTGCCCGAGAGGTCTTCGATGAGGTCGACAGCGTTCTCGGCGACAGGCTTTCCACGATCATGTGGGAAGGACCAATCGAGAAGTTGACGCTCACGGAAAATACGCAACCCGCGCTGGTCGCAGTATCAATGGCGGCGATGCGCGTGCTTGTGACCGAGGCTGGTGTCGATCTCAAGCGCGTCGCTCAATTTGTTGCTGGGCATTCAGTTGGCGAATACGCTGCGTTGGCGGCGACAGGCGCTCTGTCGCTCGCCGACGCGGTGCGGCTTGTGCGGGCGCGGGGACGCGCCATGCAGCAGGCGGTCCCGGTGGGCGTCGGTGCGATGGCGGCCTTGATTGGGGTTGAGTACGATCAGGCTGCCGCAATCGCTTCAGAGGCTGCCCAAGGCGAGATTGTTGCCGCGGCAAACGACAATGGCGGCGGCCAGGTCGTGGTCTCCGGCCACAAGGCGGCGGTCGAGCGAGCCGTGGAGATTGCCAAAGCCAAGGGCGTGCGCCGCGCAATGATGTTGCCGGTTTCCGCCCCGTTTCATTCGGCGCTGATGCAGCCCGCAAGCGATGTGATGCGCACTGAACTCGCCAAAGTGACAGTCCGGCCTCCGTCCGTCCCCCTTGTCGCAAATGTTCTGGCGGCGCCAACATCCGATCCCGCCCAGATCGTGCGCGGCTTGGTGGACCAGGTAGCCGGTACCGTGCGTTGGCGCGAGTCGATCCTGTTCATGGCGCAACGGGGCGTTACCACATTCTACGAGGTCGGTTCCGGCAAGGTGCTGAGCGGTCTCGTCAAGCGCATTGCCGATGGTGCAATTGGGATTTCCATCGGGACTCCAGAGGATATTGCCGCCTATAACCTCACGCGTAGCTGATCGCGCCATCGGGAGAGTTCATCAATGTTCGATCTGACCGGCAAAACGGCTCTGGTTACCGGCGCGAGCGGTGGCATCGGGGGATCAATCGCGCGCGCGTTACATCAGCAGGGCGCGACAGTTGCGATATCAGGAACGCGACAGGATGCACTTGAGCGGCTTGCTGGGGAATTGGGTGGACGTGTTCATGTGGCGCCCTGTAACCTGGCTGAAAAGGAAGAAGTCGAGGCCTTGGTACCGAAGTGCGAGGGAGAGATGGGCAAGCTTGATATCCTCGTCGCCAATGCGGGGATCACGCGGGACAACCTCCTCGTTCAGTTGGGCGACGCGGTATGGGATGAGGTGATTGCGGTCAACCTGACCGCTACCTTTCGCCTCACGCGTGCGGCCATCAAAGGAATGATGCGGCGTCGTCATGGCAGGATCATCGCCATCACATCTGTGGTGGGCGTCACCGGCAACGCCGGCCAAGGCAACTATGCGGCAACCAAGGCCGGCATAATCGGTATGATCAAATCGGTAGCGCAGGAATATGCCAAACGTGGCGTGACGGCGAATTGCATCGCGCCGGGGTTTATTTCGAGCCCAATGACAGACAAACTCAATGAGAAGCAGCGTGAGGCGATCCTTGCTCGGGTTCCCGCCGGCAGACTGGGTTCTGGCAGCGATGTCGCTGCTGCGGCGATTTATCTTGCCTCCGATGAGGCTGCTTATGTGACCGGGCACACGATGCACGTAAACGGCGGCATGGCGATGTATTGACGGGCAGGATGTGGAAAACTCGGCATGCTGGTCAACGCATTTGAAGTATGGTAACCGAACCCTAATCCCACGGAAGCGTTCTAAGGACAAGAGGTTGCAACGATGAGTGACATTGGCGAGCGGGTTAAGAAGATTGTGGTGGAGCATTTGGGGGTCGAGGCCGACAAGGTGACCGAGGGGGCAAGCTTCATTGACGATCTTGGCGCCGACAGTCTTGATACCGTCGAGCTCGTCATGGCCTTTGAGGAGGAGTTTGGTTGCGAGATTCCTGACGACGCGGCTGAAACGATTCTGACCGTCGGTGACGCTGTCAAATTCCTTGAGAAGAATGCCAAAGCCTGAAATCTGACAATTCCGCTTGGCTGATTCGGCTTGTTGCGGTGCCTGCTTCGCCCGACAAAGCCTACGCGCTGGGGTGCTTTGGGAGGATTCAGGAAGACATTGCCGTCGGTACCCACCATGCTGGCAATATTTGTTGATTTGGGGGCGAAGGGCGAGCGCGTGAGTGACGTCGCGATCAAACCTGGCGGGAGCGATACCGGGCGGGAGCAATAGATGAGACGCGTCGTCGTCACAGGGCTCGGAATGGTGACGCCGCTTGCGTGCGGCGTTGAAGCTACATGGCGACGTCTGCTCGATGGCCACAGCGGTATCCGCCGCGTGGAGCAATTCGAAGTATCCGATCTACCAGCGCGTATCGCGGGACAAATTCCACGTGGAGATGGAACGGGCGGAACGTACAATCCCGATCAGTGGATGGAGCCCAAGGAGCAGCGCAAAGTCGACGAGTTCATCGTCTATGCAATGTGTGCTGCCACACAGGCGCTGGATGATGCCGGTTGGAAGCCGGTGACCTATGAAGATCAAATCGCAAGTGGTGTGCTGATTGGTGCCGGGATTGGAGGTGCGGGGGGAATTGCAGATGCAGGCGTTGTTCTCAAGGAGCGGGGCCCTCGTCGTATCTCGCCGTTCTTCGTGCCGGGCCGTATCATCAATCTCGCCGCCGGCTTTGTTTCAATCGAACACGGTCTGAAAGGCCCCAATCATTCCGTGGTGACGGCCTGTTCAACCGGTTCGCATGCGATCGGAGACGCCGGACGGATGGTGGCCCTCGGCGATGCCGACGTCATGGTCGCGGGTGGGGCCGAATCACCCATCAATCGGATTTCGATGGCAGGATTCGCTGCCGCCAGGGCCTTATCCACCGGTTTTAATGAAACGCCCGAGCGCGCATCGCGCCCCTATGACAGGGATCGCGATGGGTTCGTGTTGTCGGAAGGTGCTGGTTGCGTGGTGTTGGAAGAATATGAACATGCCAGGCGACGTGGCGCAAAAATCTATGCGGAGCTTGTCGGCTATGGGCTGTCCGGCGATGCTCACCATATCACTGCGCCAGCTCCCGATGGAGATGGCGCCTCTCGGTGCATGATGGCCGCCCTTCGCAGAGCTGGGATTTCGCCTGCCGATATCGATTACGTCAATGCTCACGGCACATCGACGCCGCTCGGCGACGAAATTGAACTCGCAGCAGTGTGTCGGGTCGTCGGCAATGGCGCGTCCGGACTGACAATGTCATCAACCAAGTCTTCAATTGGTCACCTACTGGGTGCGGCCGGGGCGGTTGAGGCTATCTTCTCGATTCTTGCCATTCGAGACAATATTGCTCCTCCCACGATCAATCTTGACAATCCCTCGGTCGATACGCCTGTCGATCTTGTGCCGCATCGGGCAAAACGCCTTAAAATTGATGTCGTGCTGTCAAATTCGTTCGGCTTTGGTGGGACCAATGCATCTTTGGTGTTTCGGCGGCCTGCGCCGGATGCCGACCTTCGCTCTGGTTCACCACCCTAGGATCGATTACGCATTTGGTGTCGTTTGGTATTAGGATCACCATGAGTAGAATATTGTTCGCGAGTTCACAGGCGGCTTGCTGGGGTTCGCCCCTAAATTATATAAATGCCAAATGCACCGTTCTGGGGACTAATGACTGTATTGTGGAGTGCGTCCCACCTTTGCCATATTCCTTCTAACGTTATGGGGTGGGGGGAGACCGGAATCGTCGCGAGGCAGATTTCGGTGGATAGCGAGCGGCCAGGTTCAAGAATTGTGCAATCGCGGCCTCGCCGTCAGGCGGGTAGTCTGCGAATAATTCGAGTCGTGTGAGGGTGAGGCGGTGAATCCAAAAGACACCCCTCCGGGTGCTAGCGGCAGCGGTAGCGGTCAGCCACGGTTGCGGGGCGCGACCTCTGTGGCACCGCCGCGTAGGATTTCGTCTGGTCTGATCGCGCCAAGTGCGGCTGGAAGTCAGTCGGCGGGTTCACGATCGAGCCGATCGTCGCCGCCCGATATCAAGCGGTTGCCGGGGCCTGGTACAGCGGGGCAAGACGTTGGAGGGCAGGCGGCACGATCTCCTTACGGGTGGGCACCGACATCAGGGGCTGCTCTTCGCCGTCCCCAGACCAGTGCCAATTCACCCGGGCGGCCCCCAACTCCGGGGGCGGCCTTGCGTGGGAGGGGCCTGTCAGATGCGAATTCCCGAGGCTCCTCGGGGTCGCAGGCGACCTCTGGGTCGCAGGCGACCTCTGGGTCGCAGGCGACCTCCGGATCGCAGGCGCGAGCGGCGGCCGAATTGGCACGGGAGACATCATACGAGGCAACGAGGTGGGTCGACCCGCCGTCGACGGGACGAAAGGCAGCTGGTGGCGCAAATTCGACAACAGGTAGTTTGCCGGCCACCCAAGCCCGACGTACGATTATCGAAGCTGGAGATCCGTATCCACCGCTGGCGGGGCAACAGTCCGATGGCAATGGTGCATTTCCGATGGACCAGAAGCGCATCGCGCCTCGCTCCCCACGTGCCGCACTGGAGCCCGAGCAATTGACCCTGGAAACCAAACGTTCGAAACGCGCGCGCAACCCCCTGGTGATTGTGGGGAACGCGGTGTTTTCTTTGCTGATTCTGATGGCGGTTGCTGGCGGAGTCGCGGTCGCGGTCGGTAAGCATCGCTTTGAGGCCGCAGGGCCCCTCGAGAACGAAAAGATCGTCAACATTCCGTCCCGTCTTGGCACACTGGAAATCGCCGACCTGCTGCGACGTGAGGGGGTGATTGATGAACATTCCGCGGTTTTCTTCGGCGGCGTCGTGGCACTCAAAGCGCTCAAGGAACTCAAATCCGGCGAATACCTTTTCCCCAAACGGGCCAGTGTGCGAGACGTGGTCGAGACCATGGTCGAAGGCAAAGTGGTCCAGCACGCCATCACGATTCCTGAAGGCTTGACCTCGGAACAGGTGGTTCGTCGGCTGCTCGACAACGAGGTGCTCATTGGGAATATCAAAGACATTCCACATGAAGGGTCATTGTTGCCTGAAAGCTATCGGTTTCCACGCGGCACGCCGCGTGATCACGTGATTCAACGAATGCAGCGTGACCAGCGACGGATCGTCCAGGAGAGTTGGGAGCGGCGTTCGGCCGACCTGCCGCTACGAAGCCCCGAGCAACTCGTTATTCTCGCTTCGATCGTCGAAAGGGAGACCAGCAAGCCAGAGGAGCGCACGCGCGTTGCGGCGATTTTTGTCAATCGCTTGAAGCAAAGGAAGCGGCTCGAATCCGACCCGACGATCATTTATGGTCTTGTCGGCGGGAAAGGCCCGCTCGGCCACCCCATTACGAAAAGCGAGAAAGAGACGCCAACACCGTACAATACCTATATGATTGACGGTTTGCCGCCCGGTCCAATTGGAAATCCTGGTCGCGCCTCGATCGAGGCCGTCGCCAATCCGGCGCGAACCAAGGAAATGTTCTTCGTGGCTGATGGCACTGGTGGCCATGTGTTCTCCGAGACCTATGATCAGCATCTGCGTAATGTCGCGCGGCTGCGGGCAATCGAGGCGGGTGAACGAAGTGCCGCAGTTTTGCCGGGTGACACGGAGGCCGGTGGGAGCACCGCCGGACGAGCGCTCGGCTCGGTGCCGCCACGGCCCAACCCGAGTCCCAAGCGCCTTCCCGCAAAGAAGCAATAGCTTAACGATGAAATTGTCGAGCATGACGGGGTTCGCGCGCTGCAATGGCGTATGCGACTCTTATTCATGGGCTTGGGAAATCAAGTCTGTAAATGCCAAGGGGCTTGATTTGCGGCTGCGCCTGCCGCCCGGGTGGGACGCCATCGAGGGGCCGGCCCGCAGCCGCGCGGCACAGACGATCGTGCGTGGCACCGTCTATGGGACGCTTACCGTCAAGCGCGAGGGCGTACCGCCGGTGGTCCGTGTCAACGAACCTGTGCTCAACGCGGTGCTGGCGGCGATACGCAGTCTTGGCGGGACCATCGATGCGGCGCCGCCACGGCTCGATGGTATCTTGTCGCTCAAGGGCGTCATCGAGGTTCTTGAGGAAGACGAAAAGGAATCAGCCCGCCGTGCCGCCGAACAGGCCGTCACGGCGGGCTTTGACTTGGCAATCATGGAACTTGCCGAGATGCGCCGGCGCGAGGGCGAGGCGCTTGGCCAGGTCCTCACGCAACGTCTTGCAGAGATGACGGGGCTGTCAAAACGCGCCGAGGCCGCGCCTGGCCGTCGGCCCGACGCCATCAGGGCACGGATCGGCGAACAGGTGGCGATCCTGATGGAGGCATCGTCGCGCTTCGACCCGGACCGGCTGCACCAGGAAGCCATTTTGATGGCGAGCAAGGCGGATGTTCGCGAGGAGCTTGACCGGCTGGCATCCCATGTTGCACAGGCTGGTCGGCTTGTTGCAGAAGGAGGCGCCGTTGGCCGCCGCCTCGACTTTCTGTCGCAAGAACTCAATCGTGAGGCCAATACGATCTGCGCGAAATCCAATGATTTGGAACTGACCAATGCCGGGCTTGAACTAAAGGGCGTGGTCGAGCAGTTTCGTGAACAGGTGCAAAACCTGGAATGAAAACCGTTCGTCCGCTTCTGGAAGTGCCTGTGGCGGGCAGGGGGAAAAGTATGTCGGGGAAGCCGGAGCGATCGACGGGCTCGCCGGGTTCGCCGGGGGCCGCAATTGCCAGGCGGGGGCTGATGCTGGTTTTGTCGTCGCCTTCCGGGGCCGGGAAGACCACCCTCTCGCGCCGACTTCTTGCCGCTGATCCAATGATTGATCTCTCCGTTTCGGTGACGACCCGCAAGCAGCGGCCCGGCGAGGTCGACGGGCGCGATTATCGGTTTATTGATCGTGCGGAATTCGACGCGATGGCGGATCGCGGGGATCTGCTCGAATATGCGGAAGTATTCGAGAATTGTTACGGGACTCCGCGCCAGCCGGTTGAAGCCGTACTTAAGGCAGGTCGCGATATGCTTTTCGACATTGATTGGCAGGGAACCCAACAACTGCGTGAAAAGGTTGCCAAGGACATTGTGAGTATTTTCGTGTTGCCACCATCGGTGCCGGATCTTGAGCAACGGCTGCGAACGCGCGCTCAGGATTCTGATGAAGTAATCCAGGGGCGCATGGCCAAGGCGGCAGACGAAATGAGCCATTGGGCTGAATATGATTACGTGGTGATCAATACCGACGTCGAACGCGCGTTCTCCGACGTGTGTGCGATCCTCGCTGCCGAGCGGCTTAAGCGCGAACGTCAGACGGGCTTGACCGTCTTCGTACGAAATCTGCAAGCCGGTCTTTGATTGGCGTTCGTCATCCTGCCGAGATTTCAGTCTGGTTCGAAAACGCCCTCGCGAGCGCGACGAAACCCGCAATCGAAACTTCCTCGGCCCGGGCCGTAGGCTCAATTCCTGCCGCGTGAAGAAATGAAAGTGAATCGCCACCGAGTGATTTCAAACTTTGTCGCAGCATCTTGCGGCGCTGCCCGAAGGCCGCTTGCGTCACGCGTCCGAGCGATGCCGACGTGCAATCCAGTGGTGCCTTGCGTGGAACCAGTTCGACAAGTGAAGACGTGACTTTCGGCGGCGGTACGAAAGCCGAAGGTGCGATATCGAAAAGGATCCTGGCGTCGGTCCGCCAGCCGGTCAGGACGGAAAGCCGGCCGTAGGCTTTGGAACCTGGCGCCGCGGTAATTCGCTCGGCGACCTCCCGTTGAAACATGAGCACCAGGCGGTCGTACCAAGGCGGCCACGGTTCGACAGTAAGCCAGGAGACGAGCAAAGCTGTTGCGATGTTGTACGGGAGATTGGCGACTATTCTGGCCGGACCCGTGACGGCGCCGGCGGCGTCGAACTTGAGCGCATCGGCCGCGACGATATCGAGACGGTCCGGATAGTGCGCCCTGAGCTCTGCCAGCGCCGCGATGGCGCGGTCGTCTCGTTCAATTGCGATGACGCGTTTTGCATCTTGAGCAAGCAGTGCGCGTGTTAGACCGCCAGGTCCGGCGCCGATTTCGACAATTGTGATGTCGCGGAATGGGCCGGCTGCGCGCGCAATACGCCCAGTGAGGTTCAGATCGAGAAGAAAGTTCTGGCCGAGTGACTTTTTCGCACGAAGACCGTGTCGTCCAATGACCTCTCGCAACGGCGGAAGATTGTCTGCGACCGTCATTTCGACATTACGACTGAGGTCGTGGCGGTATTGATAGCCTTGACGGAATTGGCCGACAACCGCGTCGCCAGTTTTAGCGCGGCGATCAGGCTTGTGGGATCAGCGCGTCCCGTACCGGCGATATCGAATGCCGTTCCATGGTCTGGCGATGTTCGCACGAACGGCAATCCCAGCGTGACATTGACGGCATGATCGAAGGCCAGGGTCTTGATCGGGATGAGGGCCTGATCATGATACATCATGAGTGCCACGTCGTACGTCGCGCGCGCGGCTTCGTGAAACATCGTGTCTGCCGGCAGCGGACCTCGAACCATGATGCCTTCGGCCCTCAACTGTTTGACCGCAGGCTCGATCACCGCGATGTCTTCGCGGCCGAGCGCGCCGCCTTCGCCGGCATGTGGATTGAGACCGGCGATCACGAGGCGCGGATTGGCTTTGCCAAATCGGTGCCGCATGTCGCTTGCGACGATTCGAGCTGTCGTGGTGATCAGCTCGGTCGTAAGCATTGCGGGCACATCCCGGAACGGCAGGTGGATTGTGACCGGAACGACTGCAAGTTCAGGCGACCACAACATCATCACCGGATGCGGACATTTTCCTGCCGGGTCGGCTGCCAGTTTGGCGAGAAATTCGGTATGGCCAGGTTCATCGAACCCCGACTGGTAGAGTACGCTTTTGGCAATCGGATTGGTGACCATTGCGGCAGCGCAGCCGCTTGTCACGTCCGCCACGGCATGACGGATCGAGGTGATTGCCGCGACTGCGCTTGTCGCGTCGGGATGTCCGGGTTTGGCCGAGACGGTTACGCCGATATCGACGACCGGCAAAGCGTCCCTGAACATCGAGGCGGCAGCCGACGGTGTTGTGACTGCGATCGGCACATCGGGTGCCAGCGCAGCGCCAGATCGGCGCAGGAATTCGGGATCGGCCAGGATGTAGAACGGCTGCAGATCGTCTGCGATCCGCCGACGCCAAGCCGCAAATGTAATGTCGGGGCCAATGCCTGCCGGCTCGCCGAGTGTCAGCGCCAATGGCTGCAGCATCCGTGCATCCTAATTGCGCACATTCTACTTGCGTTCGATCAATGATTCGGCACGAAGACGTCGCAAATACTGTTTTGAAAGTTGTTCAAAACGGGTGGAGAAGGCGGCTTCACGGGCTTGGCGCTTGGCGGCGGTTTCGGTTTTCGATTCCTGCTTGCCGCATACGGCGAACAGTTCGACGCCATGACGGGTCACTTCCGGTGCAGTCACCTGACCGATCGGTACCGCGTCCAGCATCTTTCGGTATTCACCCGGTATGTCACCGGAGTTCTTGACGATCTGGGTACGCACAGTCACATCACGCAGAGTTCGTGCCACGGGGAGACCTTCATCGCACGTTCTAAATCGAGCCCGCAGCCCCTCCGCCTCCTTGCGGCGACCTTCGATGACGGCTTGTGGCGATCCGGGAGGTACGAGCAGCAGAATAGGATACAAGATGAAATCGACGGTTGTCGTCTCTGATTCCGAAATGTTCTTGTCCTTCAGGATCGCATCAATTTCCTTCTCGTTAAATTGCAGGCTTGGCGAAAAGCGCCCCCGCACGAGTTGATTCCAGGTGATCTCGGCCTTGATGCGCTCTTTAATTGTTTTATCGCCGATGCCTTGTTTGGCGAGTTCTTGCGTCAACTGTTCGGCGTTCCTGCGCATCCGCCCGGCCATGTTGGCGTAGGCGCTGTCGATGTCGGCCGTAGAGATTTCAACGCTCCATCGCTTTCCCTCGCGGATTTTCAGTTTTTCATCGATGAGTTCTTCGATGACCTGCTGACGATTGGGTGCCTTCTGGGTCGTCAATTGGGTGAACTTGATGCGTTGGTCGACGTCGAATGCGGTGATGGGTTCGCCATTGACCAAGGCGACAACGCTTTGGGCGACCGACGCGGCCGGTGTCGCCGCGAGAAGCAGGGCTGCAGCAATCAGGCTGCGGCAACTGCGAAAAAATTTGAAAGCGTGCATCGTCATCATCTTGAGTGGTTCATGAGGAGCCGACGTCTACTGCGCCGATTCCGAAGTCCGCATCATATCACGGCGCAACTGTCTTGCGAACTTGGGATGGGACCTTCAAATTCGCCGCACCAGTGTCAATTGCGGCCATGAGGGTTGCGGCGCGCAACCCAGGTTCTGCCCGTCCGTCCGGCCCGGCACGGAAATGGCAGGGTCGCTATTTGTTCAATCCTCCCAAGCTCTGGCCAGGCGTTGACGTTCCGGTGCGGAATGAACTTCCCCCAAGGGTACGCAGGCCAATCTGCATCATGATGGTTTGGTTGAACGTTTTGTTCGAATTGTACGCGTATTCTGCCACATAATTCGCGGCCAAGATGAGGCAGTCGTCGATATATCCGATACCTATCTGAGATGCGGCGAGTTGCTGGGCTCGGACATCGTACCTCACGCCTCCGAGCAGGACCCAGTTCGAGTCGACCTTGTATCTCGCGTTGGCGACGATCCCCTCGCGTCGATCAAGGAGGCCAATCTCGGGCTGTGCTGCGTAGCTCCCGTAGGTCAGCGTCGTGGACCAACGGTCGAAATTGGCAGCGATTTCGAACTCGGAACGCTTCAAGGTAAAGTCGGCTTCGTCGAAGCGGAAGCGCGTCGTCAAGGCGAGGGTCGAGTTCGGCTGGTAGGTGGCGCGGGCCACATAGTCGGATCGCGGCTTGTCAAGACCGCTGTCGATGCCGGTATTTGTAGTTCCGCCCTGCGTATAGGAATTCAGGCCAAACAGTTGATACGACTGCCCGAACAGAACATTGACAAACCCGCCGCCGTTGAACTGCGCAGTATATTGCAGCCCGGCATTCAGGCGACCGCCACCCTCGACGCGATCCCAACCGGCGTATTTGTTCACGCGAAACAGATTGCTGGCGTCGAAATTGAGGCTTTGAGAATCTTCGTTGGGAAGCCGGTTGATACCTGTCTCATTTGGGCGAGCGATGAGTTGTGCGATCGGCTCGATGGTTTGCGTGCCCCATGATTGCACGCTGATGAATGGATAGCGATATTCCACACCGACGGCCGGCATGAAGCGTGCCACATCGCCATTGCCGATAGGCAGGTTGTAGTTGGCGACTCCACCGTCCGCCTTGATCTGGGTGTTTGCCAAGTCGGCCCGGGCGGAGACAAACGGCGTGAACATCTGACCAAACGAATCCACGATGGTTCGCCGCCAGTTGACCTCCGTCGAAAGCCGGGAATAGGTCCCCGGGACACCGCGCAACAGGCAGTTTGTCAGCGTCTTGCTCGGGTCCTTGGGGTCCGCGCTAGCGAGTGTGCACTGACCGGTCGCGGCCGCCGTCGCATTGTCCGGCTGATAAAATGCGTCGTCGCGGGACAGGCTTGTCAAATTGCTGCGAAGGCTGAGTTCCCCGCCAAAAACCGGTTGATTTGCCGTGTAGTCGTGGTCAATGACGGGATGAACGATGGGAATTTGCCGTTGGCTGTCAACGCTAGCAAATCCATAGAAATACAGCGCGCGCGCGTTGAAAAAGCTCCGCTCGCCGCGACCTTCGACGTAAGCTTGTGATACGATGTTGTCTGGAGTGCTGCCAAGCAGATTGCCGGCCTGCAGGTTTCGGTGCAGTCCGTAGTCCTGGAAATAGGCGCGGTCGGAAACGAGTGTGCCATCCCAGCCATAGACCCATTTGTCGGTGATTCTGAATTGCCCCCTGGATTCGACGCTGCCGCGGAAATCCCGATAGCCGGGAAGATCGCCGGCGCTGAGCAGGGCCTGTTTGTCGAGTTGGAAAATCCCTGTGGCTCGAACCGTATAGGCGCCAGTAAGCAGGCGTTGACGCCACTCGGCTTGCAGCAGCGGCCCCTGTTTGGAGGTGACCATCGGCGTGACGGTAAGGTCATAATCCGGGGCAAGTGCCCAATAGTAGGGCGTCGCCACCGCATAACCGAAATTCGATCCGTGTGTGAACGAGGGGGCGAGAAACCCGCTCTTTCGTTTCTCGGACTGGTCAGGCACCGACATGTAGGGCAACCACGCGATAGGTACCCCAAAAAACTCAAGGCGGGCATCCTCGAAGTACATCGTCTTGTCGCCCTGGTCGTGAATGATCCGGGCGGCTTTGACCTGCCATTTGGGTGGCTTGCGAGGATCGTCTTTGCAAGGCTCGCAGGCCGTGTAGACGCCGTTTTGGAAAATTGTGAGATTTCCGCTCGACCGATCGGCCCGGGTTGCGGCCAGTCGGGTCTGATCGGGGCCCTCCAGCCTCAAAGAATCGACGAATCCGTCTCGAAAATCGTCGCTCAGGTCCAGAATATCGGCAAAAACGATCTTGCCGTCGGCCTCCTTCAGGCGAACATTCCCTTCCGCGTGCAAGCGCTTGGTTTTCTGGTCATAAATCAGACGATCGCCTTCGAGGGTCGATCCCGAATAGTATACCTGGACGTTTCCTACAGCAGAGACACGCTCGTTGGTATAATCGTAAGTGACTTCGTCAGCTCGAACGAGCATCTGTTCGTTCGAGTTCTTGAGTTTGGAGGGACTGAGTGACGATTTACCTTTGGTTTCTCCCTGGGGTCGCTTCGGGAAGCTAAAAATCTGTTTATTCTGCTGCGCCTGCGCCAGTGCGGGTGACATGCAGGCAAAGCCGCCAGCGGTGATTACCACCGCGGCAAAAACGCTAATAGCGCCGCTCCGTGCCAGGCGGCGCAAACAATCCCGACGGGTGGCGGTCATCACCATCACCCATCCTCCTGGTACAAAAGTGTGATCAGACCCGTCAGCCCACCTAGTAGCGGCGCCAATGATGCTGCCACGATTGGCGGCATCACGCCGGCCTTGCTCAAATCACCAGAAACCTTGGAAATTACGTAAAGCAGAAAGCTCAATACGATGCCACCCAAAACCATTCTTTGTACGCCTCCAAAACGAAGCGAACGAAGGCTGACCGAGGCTGCCAAAATGACCATCGCGACCAGATAAAATGGCTGAGCCAACAATTGGTAGTATTGCACCCGATAGCCGGCTGCAGCCAAGCCAGCGTTTTCTGCAATACGAATATGGTCGGACAGTTGCCAGAAGGGCACCGAGTCGGGGGTCGCCAAGCTTTCGCCGACCTGCGCTGCGGTCAATGTCGTCTTGAGTTGCAGCGAGGGCCGCTCGATCGTCTCAGCATCACTTCTGTAGATGCGGGCGTCGTCGATTTGCCAATAACCCGGCTTCAGCGTGGCGTTTGTCGCTTCAATCCGTTCGACGAAACCGTCGTTCTGGTCGAACTTGAATATTGTGACGGCGGCGAGCAATGCGCCCCGCTGGCTGCTGCTCTTGGCGTTTATTATCCCCTGCCCCTCGTCGGTTTTTTGGCGGATCCAATAGCCGCCATCGGAGTTCTCCATTCTCACGTTTCGTCCAAACAGTTCGGCTTCGAGGCGCATCGATTCTTCGCGCAATGTCGCCGAAAGTGGATTGTACAAGCTGGTTGAGGCGATGCCGATAACGAGTGCAAACAACACTGCCGGCGCCACGAACTGCCACGCCGATACTCCGGCCGACCGTGCAATCACCAGTTCCAGGCGACGTGACAGGTTGAGATAGCAATACATGGCGCCTGCCATGACGGCGAACGGCATCGCGCGTTCGGTCAGGTAGGGGACGCGGTAAAACGTTATTTTGGCGACAAAAAGCGGGGAAACGTCCTTGATGTTGGCCGAACGTCGCAGCATTTCGACAAAGTCAATCATTGCGACAAGCGCAATCATCCCAAAAAATATGGCAATGACGGCGCCCATGAATCGCAGTCCAAAATAGCGCGACAGCGTACCAGCGATCATGGCGCTTGCACCCTGGGTCGCGCGAACAGGCGACTGGCCCCCTCTGAAAGAGCATCCAAGAACCTTACGATGATGGCGGGTGGTTCGATGACCTGTCCCCGCCCGATTCCCCAGGCGCCCAGCGCGAATGCGAGAAGCAGTGCCACATAGGGCAGTACCAGCAGTGCCGGGGTTCGTGCTCCCGACAACACCCCGTAAAATCCCGCACTACGCAATGCTACGGACAGAAGAATTGCTGTAATCAGGGATGTTGCGCGGCCTTGGCGTGTCGTCCGCGGTGCGCCCAAATAGGCAAAGGTAAGCACAAGGAACGCGACCGGATAAAGAACGGCGGTGATTCGGTTGTGGAATTCGGCGCGAAGTGCGTCAGCCTGCTCGATCGCAAAAGTATCCCCGGGCGCAGGCGCAATCAATTCCATAAGGAACCGCTCTGGCGCCGAATATGTAATGCTTGCCGGCGCCCCGGGCGATAGGCGTGAAAGATCGAAGGCATATTCTCTGAAGCGAATGATAGCAGGGTCGCGTTTGCCCGTCTCCTGGCGCTGAACTGTACCGGTTTCAAGAATGAGAAAGACGCCACGGTCGTTGGTCAGGATTGTGCCAAGTTCCGCCAGAATGGTCATACGTTCCTTTGGGTCACGCTGGTCGTCGACCATTACCCCGGAAAGTTGACCATTTGGCTTGCGCTCACGGACGTGAACGGTCAGCTTCCCGCCTTCGATGGAAGTGAATTGCCCCGGCTCGATCTTGCTCGAGACCACTTCGGCGCGGACTTCCGTGGCCCAGCGCCGTGCTTCCCGCAGGCTCTTGGGAGACACGTAAAAGGCAATTGCCGCAACCATGAGCGATACGATCAAACCGACGGCGAGAAGTGGCGTAAATACTTGACGCGGCGCCATGCCGGCCGCGTTCATCACGATGAGTTCGGAGTCGGTGCTAAGCTTGCTCAATACATGTGCCGCCGCGATCATCAGTGCGATCGGCGCGATCAATAAGACCAGCAGTGGTATGATGAGCCCGGTAATGCCGATGAAGACAAGGACGGTTTGTCCCTGACTGGTCAGGAGGTCAACGTTGCGCATCGCTTGCGTCATCCACATGAGCATGGTCACGCTCACCAAGACGACCATGAACGCGCCAAATGTGGTGCGAAAGATATAACGCCCGACGGCCCCCATATGCGCTTTCAGTCCCCAATTGACCAACAACACGCGCCAGACATCCCCATGCCCAACGCTCTTGAACCTGTGCTAGTCCACGTCCGCCTTAAGTTTTCCCAGGCATGGTTGAACCGGCCATGCTGGTAAGGAACGCCACATACGAAACATCCCTTCGTTTACATCCATCAACATCATGGCCTGGCAAAGGCAAAGGCATTGACTATGCACAACAAAACACCGGAAATAGCTACCTCTTAATGGGCCTTGGCTTCATTTTTTTGCGGACTGTTGCCGCGGTGCATCGGGGGCTGTGCGGGATACAAGGCTTAGGCGGAATCTGGCGTCGAATATGCGGACAAAGCCGGGCCCCGCTACCATTGTCACCACCAGTAGAAGGATTGATTTTCCAATGGACGTCACCCTCGATCTGAAATTCATGCGCTTCTCGATGCCTAGCGAGGGCGTTCTTGTTGTGTTCTGTGACGAAGCACTTAAATTCGGCGAAGTTACGCGGCGCGCGCTCGAATCGGCCGGTGACCTCATTACTCGGGCCGCTTCAACCGAGCGATTCAAGGGAAAGCTTGGGGCAACGCTCGATATCCTGGCTCCAGCTGGCCTTGGCGCGTCCCGGCTGGTGGTTGTTGGGGTGGGCAAGGTCGGCGAACTCAAATCCCAGGATTTCGTCAAACTTGGCGGAATAGCGATGGGCAAGCTGCCTGCCGCAACGACGCAAGCCACGGTCATCGCGGATTTCCCCGAAGGGGCTCTCAAGCCCGATTCCGCCGCCGACATCGCACTGGGCGTGGGGCTGCGTGCCTATTTGTTCGATCGCTACAAGACCAAGCGCAAAGAGGACGAGGAGAGGGCTGAGAAGATCAAAGTTGCGATTGCGGTATCTGATGTACCAGCCGTGCAAAAGGCTTATGTGACTCGCGCTGCGGTGGCAGGCGGGGTCAATATTGCGCGTGATTTGGTAAATGAGCCGGCAAACATCCTTTATCCTGCGGAGTTGGCTCGCCGTGCAGGCAGCTTGAAAAAATTGGGCGTCACTGTTGAGGTGCTCGATGTGCCGGCGATGAAGAAGCTGGGCATGAACGCGCTGCTGGGAGTAGGCCAGGGTTCGGTACGTGAGAGCTGTACGGTCATCATGCGCTGGAACGGCGGCAAGAAAGGGGACGACCCCATTGCCATTATCGGCAAAGGTGTTTGCTTCGATACGGGCGGCATCTCGATCAAACCGGCCGGCAGCATGGAAGACATGAAAGGCGATATGGCAGGGGCTGCTTGCGTTGTCGGATTGATGCATGTGCTGGCCACACGCAAGGCCAAGGTGAATGCGATCGGGGCGATCGGCGTGGTGGAGAATATGCCCGACGGCAATGCCCAGCGTCCTGGAGATATCGTGACCACGATGTCTGGCCAGACGATTGAAATCATCAATACCGATGCCGAAGGTCGGCTGGTCCTGGCCGACGTGCTCCACTACGTCAATAAACGCTACAAGCCACAATTCATGATTGATCTGGCGACGCTGACGGGAGCGATCATCGTGGCGCTTGGACACGAGCATGCCGGACTGTTTGCCAACGACGATAAGCTTGCCGATCGCCTGCTCGAAGCTGGTCTGGCAACCGGTGAAAAGCTTTGGCGCATGCCGCTTGGTCCGGAATACGACAAGAAGCTCGATTCGAAATTTGCGGACATGAAAAACGTCGGGGGCCGTGATGGTGGCGCCATCACGGCGGCGCAAGTTCTCTTGCGCTTCGTCGAGAAGACCCCATGGGCTCACCTCGACATAGCGGGTACCGCAATGGGCTCGCCGCAGACGGACATCAACCGAAGTTGGGGTTCGGGTTTCGGCGTTCGCCTGCTCAATCAACTGGTGGCCAATCACTATGAGAAATGATTAGAGGTGCGTGACCGGCAACGCTTTCAGTGGCGAGTGGCCCATGACCGAAATCCTTTTCTATCATTTGCAGCGGCAGCCGATCGAACGCGTTCTTCCGGCCCTCCTGGAAAAATCAATCGAACGCAGTTGGCGCGTCGTTGTGCAGGCGGGCTCAGAAGAACGTATTGAAGCGCTCGACGCGCACTTGTGGACCTACCGGGAAGGTAGCTTTCTGCCGCATGGTACCTGGCGGGAGCCGGAGGCTGCCCAGCAACCGATCCTGCTCACGATCAACGACGAAAACCCCAACGGTGCGACCGTGCGCTTCCTCGTCGACGGCGTTGCGGTGCCGGCGGATGCCAAAGCCTATCAACGCATCGTTTTGTTGTTCAACGGTGATGATCCGGATGCGGTCGATACCGCGCGTCTGCGTTGGAGTGATGCCAAAAAGCAGGGATTTGACCTGACGTATTGGCAGTCCGACGAACATGGGCGCTGGCAACGAAAGGCGTGAGCATCAAAATGCCTGATTGGACCGATCTATCCACAGCTTGCGACGACACAGTTGCCGCAGTTCCGGAGCGGATTATTATGGGCCGCCTTGGAACTGGGGGGCGGTGCGGTAAAATTCGGGTCGTTTGGGCGGGTGTTCTTGAACTATGTGGCGGGCCGTTCGAATTGTGAAATTCGCTGCAGGACTTGGCGCGATGATGTTGGTCATCGCGGCATGTTCGACCGATGTCGCCACGATCAATATCGTGCCGAAGGCGGGCGATATCTTGCGTCCGGATTGGACCAGCTTTTCGGGCCACAAAGAGGAGTTTGACTTGCGGCCGCCCGGTCCCCAGGACCTCGTCAGTCCCGATGGCCTTTGCCAGGGGACTGCTCAATCCGCGGCCGGCGCGCCGGCGGGATTGCCTGAGCAGGCAGTCATAGTTGGCGGCATAGCGTTGCAGATGACGGAATGTGATGTGGTTCGTCGTGTCGGGACGCCCGAACGAACCGAGGTGGGGACCACCCCTGGCGGCGAGCGTGCGGTCGTTCTGACATATACCCGCGGTCCGCGTCCTGGAACCTATCGCTTCGCACGCGGGCGGCTGAATTCGATCGAGCGGGGCCCACAGCAGGAAACGCCCGCGGGACAGAAGGCGGCACAATCCAAGAAGCGTTCTTAAAGCCCGTTTGAAATGATTGAAGCAGCTGTGGTCGTCATCCCATGGCGGCCTCAAGTTCCGTTGACGCCTCGAGCCACTGATCTTCAGCGCGTGCGAGTGCTTGTGTCGCATCCGCACGGGCTTTCGACAGCGATGCCGCCTTAGCGGGATTGCGGGCAAAGAGGCCGGGTTCCGCGAGGACCGCGTCAATCCTGGTTATCTCCTCGCTCAATCGCTTTACAACCCGTTCAGCTTCAGTGATGCGCTGGCGCACGGGCGCAAGCTCGATGCGTTTCTCGGCCGCTGCGCGCCGCTGGTCTGTTCGACTGAGGCGTGCCTCGGCGCCGTCATTGCTGTTCCGGGCGCGCGCGTCTGTTGTGCCGCGTTCGGCGAATACCCGCCGCCGGTAATCGTCGATGTCACCATCGAAGGGCGTAACCGTGCCCCCGGCAACCAGCCAGAGGCGATCCGCGCAGGCTTCGATCAAATGCCGGTCGTGGGACACCAAAATGACCGCCCCCGGAAAGGCGTTGATTCCAGCCACCAGTGCGGCGCGGCTGTCGATATCCAGGTGATTGGTTGGTTCGTCGAGAATCAAAAGATGAGGCCCACGAAACGTGGCTATCCCAAGCAGCAGGCGTGCTTTTTCGCCGCCCGATAGTTGTGCCGCGGGAGTGTCGGCCATTTCGCCCGGGAATCCGATGGCACCCGCGCGCGCGCGCACTCTTGGTTCGGGAGCATCCGGCATAAGGTTGCGGATGTGATCGTAGGCGCTGTCGGCTGGGTCAAGTTCATCAAGCTGATGTTGGGCAAAATAGCCGACTTCCAACTTATCGGCGCGCGTGATTTGACCGGCCATCGCGGGCAGCCGGTTCGACAGGAGTTTCACGAGCGTCGATTTGCCGTTACCGTTTGCGCCCAATAGCGCGATGCGATCGTCGTCATCGATTCGCATGGAAAGCCCGCGCAATATGGGTTTCTCCGGCTCGTAGCCGACTGCGGCCCGTTCAAGTGCGATGATTGGCGGCGAAAGGGTCTTTGCCGGAGCCGGGATATCGAAAGGCCGCACTTCGTCTGAGACCACGGCCGCAATCGGCTCGAGCTTTGCCAGCAATTTCATGCGCGACTGCGCCTGCCGCGCCTTGGTCGCTTTGGCGCGAAATCGCTCGACGAAGGCGACAAGCCGTTGGCGCTCGACTTCTTGTTTCTTGGCAAGTTTGAGGTCGAGTATCTGTTGTTCGCGGCGCTGCCGGTCAAAGGCGGAGTATCCGCCACGGTAAAGCGTCAGCTTGCCGCCATCGAGATGCAGTATCCAATCGAGCGCATTATCGAGCAGGTCGCGATCATGACTGATGACGACTATGGTGTGCGGATAGCGCGCGAGATGGTCCTCAAGCCAAAGCGTACCTTCCAGGTCGAGGTAGTTTGTCGGCTCGTCGAGCAGAAGCAGATCTGGCTCTGCGAACAAGGTTGCCGCCAACGCAACCCGCATGCGCCAGCCGCCGGAAAATTCTGCACAGGGGCGTTGCTGGTCCTCGTGTGAAAACCCCAAGCCGGCGAGAATCTCGGCCGCGCGCGCCGGGGCCGAGTGGCCCCCGATATCGGCAAGCCTGGTCTGGATTTCGGCAATGCGATCTGGGTTGCTCGCGGTCTCGGCCTCGATCAAAAGCGCGGTGCGTTCGCTGTCTGCTCCGAGCACCACATTGAGAAGGGTTTCCGGACCATCGGGCGCCTCCTGGGAGAGGCGTCCCACGCGCGCGCGCGAAGGAAGGGAGATATTGCCGTGTTCGACTTCGATGTCGCCCACTATGGCACGGAACAAGGTGGTTTTTCCGACGCCATTTCGCCCCACAAGCCCGACCCTGGAGCCGCCGGCGATACGCGCCGACGCGCCGTCCAGCAGGAGTTTTCCGGCAACCCGTAGAGAAACGTCATTGATCTCAAGCATGCGGCTTTTTGGCCCACTCCCTGCAACGAGGCAATCGACTTCTTCACAACCGTGATGCGCTCCGTCCGATAGTGAGTGTTGCCAACGGTCGGCATCGCGAACCATGATCGATGGGAACGCGGCCGGAACGATGCTGTCGCCGCAAGGGTGGAGGTTCCGTCGACTACCAGGTGACGCGCAGCGACTTGACGGCATGGGAGCGTCGGAACGGTCGCCTGCCGGATGGCTGTTGCGTTGCCATGAACTCGGGTTGGGCGCGCTACGTGACTGATGCGGCGAAATTCACCGGCAAGGATGCGGCCGGGGTGTTCCACTTCCCTGGTTTTGCCGGCGAAGCGACCGAGTGGTTGATGACACAGCGCAAGGTCGTTGGCCTCGCTGTCGATACGCTGTCGCTCGATCACGGCCCCTCGAAGGATTTCAAGAGCCATTCGCTCTGGCTCCCAAGCGGGCGCTGGGGCCTCGAAAATGTGGCCAATCTCGACAAGGTGCCGTCGAGCGGCGCAACACTGGTCGTTGGCCTTGCCAAAGTGACCGGTGCAACGGGCGGACCAGCGCGGTTGATCGCACTTATCTAGACGATATCCAAGCCGCCGGAAATGCGAAACCCCGGCTCGCGCAACGCGCGGCCGGGGTTATTAGGGGAGGGACGTTGAAGTGCTTAGCAGTAGGTCACGGGGACCTGATAGTATACGCCGCGCCGATAGCTGAAGCGGGTCTCATAGACGGTGCGGCAGGTGTTGGCGTAAAGCGTAGTGGCAGCGATTCCGACGCCGAGACCGATGCCGAGGCCTAAGCCCCAGCCGCCGCCATGCCACTTATGGGCAGAAGCGGAAGTGGGCAGCGT